>JBLMXP010000168.1:0-14033 GCA_050257835.1 Planctomycetaceae bacterium
CGAACGCCTCGACGACGGTCGCGCTCGCAGGGCTCGCGTCGGGCACCTGTCGCTGCACCTCGTGCCCGGCCGGGACCGCGAAGGTCACCGGCGCGCCGCTCCCCTGGTCGTTCAGCGTGCGCAGGCGGACACGGACGTCGGAGGCCCCAGGGTTGGCGATCGAGATCGTCGCGCTCCATCCGTGGCCGCCGCCGTGCGGGCAGAGCCACACGCTGGACAGCGCCACCGGCGATGGGGCGGCCAGCGGCGTGGCCGGTCCCCACCGCTCGGCGGCCAGCACGCCGGCGACGACCAGCACCGCCACGAGCAGCGCGAGCGAGCCTCGCGGCCTCACCGGCGCACCGGCTTCCTCGTCACCCAGAGCGCGACGAGCCAGCAGGCGAGGAGCACCCACAGCTCGATCGTGCGCGGAAGCTGCGACCCGTAGACGATCCGGACGTCGGGTCGCCCGCTCACGGTGAACGAGGTCGCCCATCCGAAGGCGCGCGCCGGCGACGTCTCGGTCCCCTCCAGCCGCCACGCGCCGTCGTACTCGGTGGAGACGAGCGCGGTGTCGTGGCCCTCGGTCGGACCGGCCCAGCCGCCCTCCACGGAGGGCAGGGGCGTGGTGGGGAGCGGCTGCAGCTCCTGGATCGTGGCGGGGTCGCCGCTCGCGACGATCCGTCGCGCCTGGGGGCCGATCGTCGCGACCGAAGCGGGGGGGAGCCCGATCGCGTTGCGCAGGATGAACAACCCGGTGGCCTGCACCACGTCGAGGTCGACCTGCGACGCGAACGCGGCCCGCGCCTGCGGCGGGATCGACGCGCCGTCGCCCACCACGTAGCGGATCCCGAACGGGGCCAGCAGCGCCCCGGCGTGCACCGTTCCTCCGGACAGGACCTGCTGCAGCGCGAGCTCCAGCGCCGTGGCGCCCGGACCGGCCAGCGGACGCGCCGTGTCGATCGCGACCTGCCCGGTCCGGTCGGTCACCGCGTAGGTGATCGAGGCGGTCCCCGCGTCCACGACATGTTCCGGGTCGCCTCCCGGCGGCGGGAACGAGCGTCCATCGACACCGCCGACCCACAGCACCCGGAACGACCCCTTCGAGGCGGAGTCCACCACGGCCCAGGCCGCCGGGACCTTGTCCGTGCCGCCGACCGCCCACTGGCCGGCCATCGCCGCGAGCGCCTGCAGGACGAGCCCCGTCGTCAGCACCACGGTCAGCAGCGCGGTCCCGATCTGGCGCAGCCCGAAGGACTCGCGCTCGATCCGACCCGCGACCGAGGTGAGCCCCGACGCGATCACGAACGCCTCGGCCACCCCGGCGAGCACCGCGTAGACGGGCGCGTTCGCGAGCGGAGCCGGCAGGTACCCGGCCGCCGAGGACCACGCGAGCGCGAGCCCGGCCAGCGCGACGACCGTGAGCCGCCGCGCCGGTGCCCGCTGCTCCCCACGTGCCAGCGACAACGCCAGGATCGCCGCGAGCGGTAGGAAGTACGCGACCGGCCACGATCCGGGCGCGTCGCCCATCACCAGCCGCAGCGTCCGCCACGGGTCGGTCGTTCCCACCAACGCGCCGAGCGACGCCCCGCCGCCGGCCAGCAGGGTCGGCACGAAGGGGAAGAGCAGGACCGCTGCCCCGAGGACCGCGAGGGCTGCCCCGCCGAGCCCGCGCAGGCGCGCGGCGCCGAACGCGAGCGACACCGCGAGCAGCACCGCGAACGCCAGCAGCACGCCGGGCTCGAACGCGATGCCGACCGCCAGCGTGACCGCGAGCCCCGCCGTGAACCGCCACCGGCCGTCCGCCGGCAGGTCCGCGCGGAAGCCGACGTCGACGCGCTCCACGATCGGCGGCAGCACGACCAGCGCAGCCAGGACCGGCAGACGACCGTCCGAGTACGCCCACAGGGTGAGCGCCGAGAGCCCGTAGGCGGCGGCGGCCGCCGACGAGGGGCCGGGGCGACCGGTCAGACGCACCGAGGCGCGGTAGCACAGGATCGCCGCCAGCGCCGGCCCGCCGATCAACAGCGCCTTCTGCGCGAGCGCCGTGCTCCCGAGGAGCACGAACGACAGCGCGCCCATCCCGGCGAGCGCCGGGCTCGCCGCGAGCGAGCCGCCGAGCCCCGTCGTGCGGTACGCGGACACCAGTTCCCGGAAGAAGCCGTCGGGGGTGGCGGGGAACGCCGGGAGCGCCCCGCCGGCCAGCCGGGCGGGCCCGAGCAGGTGGCGGGCCGACAGCGCGCCGACGATCAGCCCGAGGGCACAGGCGACGATCACCGGGTGCGTCGAGACGAACGATGCCGTGCGGTGGCGCATGCGCAGGGCCGCGGGCTGCCCCTCTTCCTCCTCGTCGAGCTCCCGCTGCTCCTCGAGGAGGCGTTCGGCGGTCTGGAACCACCGGGGGATCCGCAGGCCGGCCGACTCCATGTAGTGGCGCAGCGCGTGGTCGCGGACGCGGCGCGCCTTCTGCGCCTTGCGGCGGCGCGACCACGTGCCCGGCAGGTGCACGACGTTCCATCCGAAGGCGGCCACCAGCTCGTAGGCCTCGTCGAAGCGTCGCGACAGCACGAGGTAGGCGAGGCGCACCACCGACAGGACGAACCACGCCGGCACGATCCAGAGCAGCGACACGAGGCCGTAGTTCTTCAGGACGGCCGCGAGCGCGGCGCGGTCCTCCTCGTGCCGACGGCTGCGCTCGACGCCCGGTCGGTCGTCGCGCTCCCCCGCCGCACGGTGGCGCACGCGCGCGCGCGGCGTCATCAGCACGCGGAACCCCGCCAGGCGCGCCCGCCAGCACAGGTCCAGGTCCGCGTCGTCGTCGCCCAGCCGCTCGTCGAACAGGCCGATCCGCTGCCAGACGTCGCGCGCCACGAGCATCGCGCACGAGTCGACCGACAGCACGTCGAGCACGCGGTCGAACTGACCCTGATCGATCTCCCCGGCCTGCAGCGGCGTATAAGGGTGCCCGAACCGATCGGCGGAGCGGCCGACGTCGCGGAGCCGGCGCTGCTCGGTCCAGTCGACGATCTTCGCGCCCACGATCCCGACCCCTTCGACGCCGGGCAACGTGGTGGCCTCGACGAGACGGGCGACGGACTCGGGGTCCAGCGCCACGTCGTCGTGCAGGAGCAGCAAGAAGTCGGCCTCCTTCGCGACCGGCAGGGCCGTGACCTCGTCGAAGGACCGCGCGATCCCGTGCGGTCGGTCGTGGCGGACCACCCGCCCCTCGCCCAGCGCGTGCACCAACAGGTCGTGCGAACCGTCGGTGGAGCCGTCGTCGATCGCCAGCACGGCGATCCGCCCGTAGGTCTGGGCACCGAGCGACTGGAGGGACTCGCGTAGCCACTCGGCCGCATCGCGGACGAGCAGGACCGCGAGGACGGAGGGCATGGGTTCGCCCGCGGCAGGAGAGCTCGTGGTCGACGGTGCGGTGGCTGCGGTCATGCGGGGAAGCGCGCTCCGCGCGCGGCCGAGACTAGCACGAGGGGTCTCCTGCCCAAACGAAGGGGGGCCCGGAGGGCCCCCCTGAACGCTTCGCGGGTCGCCGCGGTCAGCGGGACCGGCGGGCGGCCGTCTTCTTGGCGGCCGTCTTCCTGGCGGCAGGCTTGCGCGCAGCGGGCTTGCGAGCCGCGGTCTTCTTGGCGGCCGGCTTGCGGGCGGCGGTCTTCTTGCGTGCCGCGGGCTTGCGCGCAGCCGTCTTCTTGGCAGCGGGCTTGCGGGCGGCCGTCTTCTTCCGGGCGGCGGGCTTGCGCGCAGCCGTCTTCTTGGCTGCGGGCTTGCGTGCCGCGGTCTTCTTCCGGGCGGCGGGCTTGCGCGCAGCCGTCTTCTTGGCCGCGGGCTTGCGTGCCGCGGTCTTCTTCCGGGCCGTCGTCTTCTTGGCGGCCGTCTTCTTCGCCATTGCCATGCTGCCCCCTTTCGGTACTACCCGATCACGACGCCATGCGCTTGAGGCGTCGGCGTTCCCGCTCGCTCATCCCGCCCCACACGCCGTAACGCTCGTCGCGGCGGAGCGCGTAGTTGAGGCACTCGATGCGGACGGGACACTCGCTGCAGATCCGCTTCGCCTCCCTCGATGAGCCTCCCTTCTCGGGGAAGAAGATCTCCGGGTCGTAGTCCCGGCACCTCGCTCGCTCCTGCCAAGGGATGTAGTGATGCACTTCCTGTCTCCCCCCGAAATCACATGCGTGTGATTCTGAGGGAAAGACCGCCTCGATGACAAGGGGGTCATCGAGAAGATCTCCTGCCTCATCCCTCGTGCCATATCGCCACCATGGTGTCGCGCATGCGTGCCGATGACAACACGAACCGTGAGGAAATGTGCAGGTCAACTGGGTTGACCATGATGGTCAATCAGGATGACGGGATCTACACGCGGACGACGCGATCGTAGGTCGTGGTGCGCACCGCGGGCACCCGACCGATCGCGCGGATCGCGTCGTCGAAGCGCTCCGGCGCCATCTCGATGCCCCACTCGGCGCCCGCCATCCGGCTGATCGTCTCCTCCATCAACGTGCCACCGAAGTCGTTCGCGCCGGCACGCAGGAGCGCCTGGCAGGCCTCCACGCCGAGCTTCACCCACGACACCTGCACGTTGGCGATCGCGCCGTCGAGCATGATCCGCGCGACGGCATGCATCCGCAGGCTCTCGTCGAAGGTGGCGCCCGCGCGCGCCTTGCCGGCGAGATAGATCGGCGCGTTGCGATGCACGAACGGCAACGGAACGAACTCCGTGAAGCCGCCGGTGTCGGCCTGGATCGCGGCGAGGCGCCGGATGTGCCCCACCCAGTGGGGAGGCGCGTCGACGTGGCCGAACATGATCGTGCTGGAGGACCGGATCCCCAGACCGTGTGCGGCGCGGACGATCTCCTCCCACGTGTCGGCCGGCAGCTTGCCCTTCGTCAGGGTCCAGCGGACGTCGTCGTCGAGGATCTCCGCCGCCGTGCCGGGGATCGTGTCCAGACCGTTCGCCTTGGCCTCGGCGAGGAACTCGGAGAAGGAGATCCCGAGCCTCGTCGCGCCGTTCATCACCTCCATCGGACTGAAGGCATGCACGTGCATCCCCGGCACGCGCTCCTTCACCGCGCGCACGAGATCGAAGTAGAAGGTGCCCGGCAGGTCGGGGTGGATGCCTCCCTGCATGCACACTTCCGTGGCGCCGCGCGCCCATGCCTCCTCGGCGCGATCGGCGACCTCGGCGAGCGTGAGCGTGTAGGACTCGGCGTCGACCTCGCGCTGGGCGAACGCGCAGAAGCGGCACCCCACGTAGCAGACGTTCGTGAAGTTGATGTTGCGGTTGATCACGTAGGTGACCTCGGGACCGACCGCCTCCGCGCGGAGATCGTCGGCGACGCGACAGAGCGCGTCGAGCGCGTCCCCTTCGGCTTGGAACAGCGCGAGCGCCTCGTCGTCGGTGATCGGGCGGTGCGCCTCCGCCTTGGCGAGCGCCGAGCGGACGTCGGCATCCAGGCGGGCCGGCAAGACCTCGCGCGCCGCCCACGCCCGGGTCACCTCGTTCTCGATCCCGTCGAAGGAGCCGTACACGTCGGCGGCGTCCTCGCGGAGCCCGGCGCCGTCGGCCTTGGCGAACGTGAGCGCGATCGTCCGCGGCTTCCACGACACCTCCGGGTCCTGCCAGGGGATCGGCCGGGGCCGCTGACCCGCGACCGCGAGGCCGTCGGGACCGAGCAGGGCGGAGATCGGCGCGCGCATCTTGCCGGCGACCCACGGGTCGTGCTCCGCCGCGAACCGCGGGTAGATCGCGAGCCGTTCGCGAAGGGTCTTGCCCCGCGACGCGGTGGTCTCGGCCAGGGCGTCAAGCTGCGGCCACGGCCGCTCGGGGTTCACGTGGTCGGGCGTGACCGGCGAGACGCCGCCCCAGTCGTTGATCCCCGCGTCGAGCAACCGGAGCCGCTGCGCGGGGTCGGAAAGGTTCGGCGGCGCCTGGACGCTCACGTGAGGGCCGAGCACGAGCCGGGCCGTCGCGACCGACGCGAGGAACTCCTCGGCGCCCGGCTCGGGCGCGTCCTGCATCGCCGTGGCGGGCTTCGCGCGGAAGTTCTGGACGATCACCTCCTGGACGTGGCGGTAGCGCCGGTGCAGCTCGCGGATCGCGAACAACGACTCCGCCCGCTCCCGTTTGGTCTCGCCGATCCCCACGAGGATCCCGGTGGTGAACGGCACGGCCAACCGGCCCGCGTCCTCGATCGTGCGCAGGCGCACCGCCGGCACCTTGTCGGGCGAGCCGAAGTGCGGTCCGCCCCGCTCGGACAGGCGCGCCGCCGACGTCTCGAGCATGATCCCCATCGAGGCGCTCACGTGCTTGAGCCGCGCGAGCTCCTCGTACGACATCACGCCCGGGTTCAGGTGCGGCAGGAGCCCGGTCTCCTCGATCACCCGCACCGCGACCGCGCGCACGTACTCGAGCGTGCTCGCGTACCCGCGTTCGGCCAGCCACTCCCTGGCCGCGTCGTAGCGATCCTCGGGACGGTCGCCGAGGGTGAACAGCGCTTCCTTGCACCCGGCCGCGCGGCCCGCCTCGGCGATCGCCACCACCTCTTCGGGGGTGAGGAACGGCGCGTCCAACCGCGCGGGCGGCTTCGCGAACGTGCAGTAGTGGCAGTGGTCGCGGCAGAGCATCGTGAGCGGCACGAAGACCTTGCGCGAGTAGGTGACGACCTCGCCCCACCCGAGGTCTCGGAGGCGGGCCGCGACGGCCATCAGCCGGCTCAGATCGTCGCCGCGGGCCCCGAGCAGCGCGGCGGCTTCGTCGACGGACAGCGCCTTGCCCTGCTCGGCTCTGGCGAGCGATCGCCGAAGGCTGTGCGCGGACGCCTCGGACATCGGGCGGAGCCTACTACCCTTACGCCCCTATGAAGGTCGTCGCGCTGGCCGGCGGGATCGGAGCGGGCAAGTTCCTGCGCGGGCTCGCGCGCGTGGTCCCCGGCGAGGACCTGACCGTGGTGATCAACGTGGCCGACGACGTCGTGGTGCACGGCCTCCACGTCTCGCCCGACCCGGACTCGGTCGTCTACTGGCTCGGCGAGGTCTTCGACCGCCAGCGCGGCTGGGGCCGCCGCGACGAGACGTTCCGCGCCACGGAGGAGCTCCGCGCGTTCGGCGCGCCCGACGCGTGGTTCAACCTCGGCGACCTCGACCTCGCGACCCACCTGTTCCGCACCGACCAGCTCGCGCGCGGGGCGCCCCTGTCGACGGTGACCGCTTCGCTCGCCGCGCGCTTCGGCGTCCGCGCGCGGCTGCTGCCGGCGTCCGACGATCGGATCGAGACGCGGATCGAGTGCGTGGACCACGAGGACGGCGCGCCGCTGGATCTGCACTTCCAGGACTACTGGGTGCGCCGCCGGGCGGCCGACCCGGTCAAGGACGTCCGCTACGAGGGCGCGTCGTCGGCGCGACCTGCGCCCGGGGTTCTCGACGCGATCGCCGCCGCCGACGCGATCGTGTGCTGTCCCTCGAACCCGGTGGTGTCGATCGGCCCGATCCTCGCCGTCCCCGGGATCTTGGAGGCCGTCGCCGCGCGGCGGGATCGGACCGTCGGGGTGAGCGGGATCGTCGGCGGACGCCCGGTCGCGGGGATGGCCGACAAGCTGATGCCGGCCGTGGGGATCGAGGTCTCGGCGGCGGGCGTGGCCGAGCGCTACGCCGAGTGGCTCTCCGCGTGGCTGATCGACGACGTCGACGCGGGGCTGCTGCCGCGGATCCGCGCGCTGGGCCTGCGGGTCGCGGCGACGGACACGATCATGACCGACGACGCGCGGGCCGAGGCCGTGGCGCGCGCCGCGCTGGACCTCCTGTGACGATCGAGGTCCTGCCCGTCGCGGGCCTACCCGAGGTCCGGCCCGGCGAGGACCTCGCGACGCTCCTCGAGGGCCCGCTGGCCGACATCGGCCTCCGCGAGGGCGACGTCGTCGTCGTGACGCAGAAGGTCGTGTCGAAGGCCGAGGACCGGGTCGTGGGGGGAGACGACCGCGCCGAGTGGGTCGCCCGGGAGACCGTGCGCGTCGTGGCACGCCGCGGCGACCTCGTGATCAGCCAGACCCGCCACGGGTTCGTCTGCGCGAACGCGGGGGTCGATGCGTCCAACGTCGCGGAAGGGTTCCTCACGCTGCTCCCCGAGGATCCCGACGCGAGCGCCGAGCGTCTGCGCGCGTCGCTCGCGAGCGCGTTCGGGGTCGCGAGGCTCGGCGTGATCGTGACCGACACGTTCGGTCGCGCGTGGCGACAGGGCCTCGTCGACGTCGCGCTGGGGGTCGCGGGGATGCCGGCGCTCCTGGACCTCCGCGGCACCACCGACCACACCGGGCGTGAGCTCGAGGCGACGATCGTGGCGGTGGCCGACCACGTCGCCGCGGCCGCCGGGCTCGTGATGGGCAAGGACGCGCGGATCCCGGTGGCGGTCGTGCGCGGCGTCGCGCTCGACGCGGCGCCGGCCGGGACCGGTGCCGACCTCGTCCGCCCCGCCGCCGACGACCTGTTCCGCGAGTCCCCGCTGCAAGCGCTGCACGCTCGCCGGACGATCCGTTCGTTCGGGCCCGGTGACGTGCCGCGTGCCGCGGTCGAGGAGGCCGTGCGGGCGGCGGCCACCGCGCCCGCCCCGCACCACACGCGGCCGTGGCTGTTCGTCGCGCTGGACGCGCCGGCCTCCAAGCGAGCGCTCCTGGCGGCGATCGGGGACGCCTGGCGTGCGGACCTGCGCCGCGACGCCACGCCCGAGGACGTGATCGCGCGCCGGATCGCGCGCAGCGACGCGGTCCTGGGCGCCGCGCCAACACTGATCGTGCCGTTCGTCCGGTTCCACGGGGCGCACCCCTACGCCGATGCGGACCGCGCCGGCGCCGAGCGCGAGATGTTCCTGCTCTCGGGCGGCGCCGCGATCCAGAACCTGCTGCTCGGCCTGCACGCGCAGGGTCTCGCGTCGTGCTGGATCTCCTCGACGCTCTTCTGCCAGGAGGAGACGCGCGCGCTGCTCGGCCTCGACGACGGCTGGCACGCGCTCGGCACCGTCGCCTGTGGCCCGATGCCGCAGGGCGGGGCCTCGCGGCCCCGCCCTGCGATCGACCTCGACGCCGTGCTGCGCTGGTCCTAGACCACCCCGTGGATGAAGTACCAGGCGAAGATCGCCGCCACGACGTACAGCAGCGGATGCACCTCGCGCGCCTTGCCCCGCAGGACCGCGATCACGACGTAGGAGAGGAACCCCGCGCCGACGCCGTTCGTGATCGAGTACGTGAACGGCATCATCACGATCGTGAGCAGCGCCGGGATCCCGATCCCCGGGTCGCCCCAGTCGATGTCGCGCACCAGCGTCATCATGAAGTAGCCGACGATCACGAGGGCGGGGGCGGTCGCCTCGGGCGGGATCACGCCCGCGATCGGCGAGAAGAACATCGCCAGCAGGAACAGCGCGCCCACGACGACGGCGGTCAGACCGGTGCGTCCGCCTTCGGAGACGCCCGAGGCGCTCTCGATGTAGGTCGTGTTCGACGACGAGGAGGTGACGCCGCCCGCCACCGCCGCGAGCGAGTCCACCAGCAGGACCTTGTCGACGTCGGGGAGCTTGCCGTCTTGATCGAGCAGTCCGGCTTCGCCGCCGATGCCGATCACCGTGCCCATCGTGTCGAAGAAGTCCGAGAGCATCACCGAGATCACCGCGGCGATCGCGGTGGCCCACCCGAGCGCCGAGACGAACGAGAAGGAGAACTGGCCGACGAGGCCGAAGTCCGGCGCGGCCCAGATCTTCGAGGGGAGCGACGCGATCTCGTTGCCCCAGATCGCATGATCGTTGGCGATGTTCGCGATCATCGCCACCACGGTGCCGGCCACGATCGCGATCAGCAGCGCGCCCTTGACCCTTCGCGCCACGAGCACCGCCCCGACCGTGAGCCCGACGGCGAAGACCGCGATCCTCCACGTCGTGAGCTCGGGCGCGAGCGAGAGCGGGGTCGCTCCTTGGTTCGTGACGACGCCTGCGTTGATCAGCCCGATCAGCGCGATGAACGCGCCGATCCCGATCCCGATCGCCCGCTTCAGGTCCATCGGGATCGCGTTCAGGATCATCTCGCGCACGTTCGTGAGCACGAGGATCGTGATCAGGATGCCTTCCGCCACGATCACGCCCATCGCCTGGGGGAACGACAGGCCGTCGGCCGCCACGAGCGTGAAGGCGACGAAGGCGTTCAGTCCGAGGCCCGCCGCGAGCGCGAAGGGGTAGTTCGCGACGACGCCCATCAGGATCGTCATCACGCCGGCGGCCAACGCCGTCACCGTCAGCACCTGGGCGAACGGCAGGCCCTTGCTCTGCAGATCGGGGATCCCGACGAACCCGAGGATCTGCGGGTTCACGAACAGGATGTAGGCCATCGTCAGCCACGTGGTGATCCCGGCGACGACCTCGATACGGACCGTCGAGCCTCGTTCCGTGATGCGGAAGAAGCGATCCAAGGAGCCCCCCTGTCCCTCGGGCAGCCGTACGAGACGATCACGCTCGACCTTGGCCACTCCGACCCCCCTCTCTCGAGGCCGGCGCGGCAGCGCCGGCGGCGGCCGGGGAAGGCGGCCCGAGCATAGGGAGGCACCAGGAGCCGTGCAAGCCGCTCCCGACGCAACGGCATCCCTCCGCTACCCTGGTGCTTCGACCCGCACCCGCAGGAGGACGATCGAGCGTGGCGAACCAGCCCCGTGGCGGCGGCCGAGGAGCCGCGCGCGTGGACCCCGACCGCCGTCAGACCAAGGCCGAGCGCCGGGACGAGGCTCGCCGCCAGCGCGAGGAGATCCAGCGCCGGCAGGCGGCTCGAAAGCGGAACCGCACGATCGCGCTCGTCGCCGGCGGCGTGCTCGTGGCTGCCGTCGCGGTCCTGCTCGTGCTGAACACGGGCGGCGGCAACGGCACCGCCTCCTCGAGCAGCTCGTCCCCGGTCCCGCAGTCCGAGCTGCAGGGCATGCTCACCTCGCAGCCGCCGTGGTCGAGCAACACGGCAGACCTCTCGCAGCGACTGGGCGTGATGGGCCTGCCGGGCGTGAGCGACGTGGTCAACCACCATCACGCCCGCCTGTGGATCTACGTGAACGGTCAGCAGGTCCCGATCCCCCCGGACATCGGCCTGTCGCAGACCGCCGGCTCACCGCTGCACACCCACGACGCGAGCGGGGTGATCCACGTCGAGGCCGACGACCCGAACTTCCAGGGCACGCTCGGACAGTTCTTCGACGTCTGGGGGGTCCGGTTCACCAAGACGTGCGTCGGGGGCGTCTGCGACAGCGGCGATCAGACCTGGCACGTGTACCTGGACGGCAAGCCCTACGTCGGGGACCCCACGCAGCTCCAGCTCGCCGATCAACAGGCGATCGTGCTTGCCTACGGGACGACCGACCAGATCCCGAGCCCGCTGCCGGACAACTTCGACTTCGGCGGGGCGCCGCAGCTCTGAGAAGGACGGCGCCGCTCAACCGGTCGTGACCGTGCAGGAGCCTGCCGCGCACGCGATCGTGCCGTGCTCGAAGGTCGCCTTCGCGGTGCCGTCCTTGGCCACCCGCACGCGCGAGGTCGGGAACCCGAGCGGGCCTGCCGCGCCGTCCTTCGCGAGGTAAGTGGTGAGGACCGGGCCCCAGAGGGCGTGCGCGCCGATCCCGGCCTTCCAGTAGATCCGCCCGTTCGCGAAGTCGACGCGGCGGCACGACGTGCACGACAGCGCGCGGGTCTTCGACAGGTCCTGGACGCCCGAGGCCGGAACGCCGAGCTTGCCCGCGGCGGCGCCGACCCCCCGGTACTCGGCGTCGATCGCGCCCTGCAGCCACACCGTGAGCCCCTTGCCACCGTTGCGGTAGATCCCGCCCGCCTGGAAGAACTGCTGCGCGCCGCCCGCCACGCCCCGCTGGGGCGAGGTCGGCAGGCCGGGCTTGCACATCAGCGCGTCGTACCGCGCGCGGATCGCCCCGGTCACGTTCTTGTCGGCGTTGATCCACACGCGATTGTCGCGCAGCCCGAGCGCGGCCTGTAGTTGCTCGCCGGTGATCGTCGCCTTGCCGGAGGAACCGACGGCCACCGCCCTCATGATCCGGCCCGAGTCGTCGCGGACCACGTGGGTGAACGTCGAGACGGTGCCGATCGAGCCGGTGTAGCCGCTCAGGCGCGACGTGACCGTGGCGGCGCCGAGCGACACGGACCAGACGTCGTACGGGTTGGCGCTCGTGTCCTCCCCCGGGTCGCATACGCCGGTCAGCCACGGGATCGCGTAGGCGGGATCGCCCCCGTGCCACGCGTCCTGGACGTCTTGGGTGTGCCCGCCGTCGGACGCCGAGTAGAACGACTGGATCACCGCGCCCTTGTAGGTCACGACCCGGTGGGCGGTGGCGTCGACCGCCTTCACCCAGCGCGAGCCGTCGGAGCCCCCCTCGCGGTCGTAGGCGATGTAGGTCTGGTCGCCGGCGCCGTCGGTGAGGTCGCAGTTGCAGTCCGCGCGGAGCCCGAAGTGCCGGATCGCGTAGACGGCATAGGAGCGAGCGGCGACCGCCTGGGCCTGCATCGAGGCCATCGGCCACGATGCAGGCACCTCGCCCAAGCCGTAGAGGTACTGCTCGAGCCCGAGGCGCGCGATCAGCCGCTCGACGCAGCCGTTCGCGCACGAATAGAGGTTGAACTCGATCGTCCCACGGTTGTAGACGAAGCCCTGGTGCCAGATCGCGTCGGCCTCGGGGATGAACACGCGCGAGCCGGTGTCGGCGTAGGTGAGGTAGAGGTTCTTCGTGGGGCTCCCCCACCGCGTCCCCACGAGATCGCCGTTCTGGTCGCGCACCGCGTAGGAGCCGTCCTTGGCCGCGACGGTCCACGTGGCGCCCAGCGGGATCTTGCCGACGAGCGTGCCCGAGAACGCGGCACCCTGCCAGATCCGCACCGGACCGGCCTTCGCGGTCAGGTGCACGAGCGTCCTCCCGGAGGTGAGCCCCACCCGGATCGAGGACGGCAGCGCGTCGCTCGTCGTGACCTTGGTGCCCTCGTAGAAGTGGGTGAGGATCCGGTTCGACGACCAGCCCTGCAGGGCCAGGCCGTAGGCCCCCCACTGCGACATCCCGACGCCGTGGCCGTACCCGGACCCGTAGAACGTGAAGGTGCTCGCCGCGGAGGCGCCGGGCCCGGTCAGAGGCACCAGGAGCGCGGCCACGAGGGCGGCTGCGACCGTGAGAATGGCGCGTCGACGCATCGTTCGGGTATCCCATCCCCCGGCAGGGAGCCGGCAACCTAGCACATCGGCCTTGCCCGGCCGGAGGTTGAGGGACCGTTGCGGCGGAGGCCGCAACGCCTGGTCAGACGGGTTCCGCCGGCGCCGCGTCGGCGTCGGTGGGGACCTTCACGCCCTCGAGGACGAGCCTGTCGGCGACCCGCGAACCGGCCCCGAGCACGCAGTCGACGACGGTCGCGCCTGCTCCGACGTGCGCGCCCGGGCCCACGACCGATCGGAGCACGCGCGCCCCCGGCCCCACCGAGCACCCGGGGTGCAGTACGCAGTCGTCGAGCTGGGCCTCCGGTCCAACCCGTGCCTCGGGCCCGACCGCCACCCATGGCCCCACGTGCGCGGCGTGGTCGACGTCCGCGTTGGGCGCCAGCCAAGGCGAGTCGTACGCGATGCCTCGAACCCTGCCCGCGAGCAGGTCCTGGTGCGCCTGTAGGTACTTCTCAGGGGTTCCGAGGTCGATCCAGTACGCCTCGCCGCGGAAACCGCAAACGAGGCGGCCTCCCTCGATCACCGCGGGGAAGATCTCGCGCTCGATCGAGATCGCATGGTCGGACGTCCAGGGGCGGACCACGTCGGGGTCCAAGAGGTACGTGCCCGCGTTGATGTCGCCGGGGATCGGATCGTGCGGCTTCTCGCGGAACTCGAGGACCCGCCCGTCGGGCTCGGTCGGCACGAGTCCGAAGGCCCGAGCGTCCTCGACGTGATGCAGTGCGATCGTGACCGCGGCGTCGCGCTCTCGATGGAACGCGAGCATCGCGGTGAGATCGAGGTCGGTGAGGATGTCGCCGTTCAGTGCGAAGAACGGTT
>JBLMXP010000169.1:0-5971 GCA_050257835.1 Planctomycetaceae bacterium
CACGGCCTCGCCGCGACGCAGCGCCTGGGCGAACGCCTCGGCCACGGCGTCGTCGGCGACCCGCCGGTCGCCCGCGTAGGCGAACACGGCGCGCCACAGGCGCTCGCCCTCCTCCCGGTACGCGCGTTCGAGCGCGTCGGCGGTCGCATCGCTCACCCGCACATCCTCGTCCTCACCCGGTACGGGCGCGGCAGGGCGGAAAGGTGAAGGGACTACGGGGTCGGCGTGGCGGTCGGGGTCAGGCAGCCCTGTTCGATGCCGAGCTGCTCGAGTCCTGCACGGTCGCCCGCGCCCCAGTCGTTCGTCGACAGGTCGGGGACGTCGCCCTCCTGGGCGCCGGGCGCGCGGTCCGACCACATCAGCTGCTCGGGGTCGTCGACGTGGGCCAGGCCCATCAGGTGGCCGAACTCGTGGAGCAGGACCGGGCCGAGCGAGTAGCGCATCGCCCAGCCGTCGGGCATGTCCTGGGCGGCGTTGACGACGATCATCCCGCTCACGTAGCGGTAGGCCCCCGGAGGCGAGTACGGGATCCCCACCGCGAGGATCTTGTGCGGCGGCGCGAAGTTCCTGAAGCGCGACGCGGGGAGCCACGCGATCAGCACGGGCAGGTAGTGGAACGTGGGAGCCGTGGCCGCGTACCGCGCCATCTCCGCGGCCTCCGGCGACCACGGCGTCGTGCCGTCGTAGACGAACCGGATCCCGGTCGCGTCGGTGACGTGCTGCGTGACCTGTCGGAGGATCTCGGGCGCGTCGGGCGGTGCGTACCTCGGGTCCAGCGCGTAGTGGATCGGGGTGCAGGGGTCCCACCGCACGGGCGCCCCGTCGTGCCGCTGCAGGAAGGCGTAGGAGGCCGGATCCCCCCGGTCGGACGGGTGCGTGACCGCGACGAGGGCGACCACGTCGGCGGCGGCCAGCACGAGGAAGACCGCGAGCACGGCGGCGACGACCCGCCGGGCTCGGCGCCGGCGCGGCGGCCCGGGCGGCGCCGGGAGCTCCGGCAGCGGCGGCGGCGGGGGGAACGCGGGCGTCGCGGGCGTCGCGGGCTGCATCCTCGGCGAGCCTACGACCCCGTGAGCGATCGGTAGAGCTGGTTCGCGCTCGTGCCGTGGCGCGACGCGACCGCCTTCGCCGCCTCCCGCGGTCGCAACCCGGCCTCGACGAGCGCGCGCGCCTCGGCGAGCAGCGCGTCGGGGTCGGCCACGGGCGCCCCGCGCGAGCCCTCGACGACCACGACGACCTCCCCGCGCGGGTCCTCGTCGCCGAGGGCATCGGCCACCTCGTCGAGGGTGCCGCGCAGGACCTCCTCGTGCAGCTTCGTCAGCTCGCGGCAGAGCGCGACGCGCCGATCCGCCCCGAAGGTCTCCCCCAGCTCGGCGAGCAGCTCGCGCGTCCGCAGCGGCGACTCGAACAGCACGAGCGTGCGAGGATCGTCGGCGAGCGCCGCCAGCCGCCGCGCGCGCTCGCCGGCCTTCTTCGGCAAGAAGCCCTCGAACGCCCACCGGTCGGTCGGCAGGCCCGACACCACCAGTCCGGCGATGGCCGCGGACGGCCCGGGCACCACCCTGACCGCCACCCCCGCGGCCCCCGCCTCGCGGACGAGCCGGTAGCCGGGGTCCGACACGAGCGGCATGCCCCCGTCGGAGACGAGCGCGGCGTCGTGCCCCTCGGCGAGCGCGCGCAAGATCTCGGCGACCCGCCCGCGCTCGTTCGCGTCGTGGAAGGAGACCAGGCGCGCGCGGACGCCGCCGATCGCCTGCAGCAGCCGGCCGGTCCGACGCGTGTCCTCGGCCGCGATCAGGTCCACCGCGGCGAGGGTCTCGCGCGCTCGGTCGGTGAGGTCGCCGAGGTTGCCGATCGGCGTGCCGACCACGAACAGCGTCCCGCTCACGCGATCGATGGTCCCACGCCGGGATAGGCTCGCGCCGATGCCGGGCGAGCACCGCGACCACTCGGGTACCCCGCTGTGGAGGAAGCTGGGGATCGCCGAGGGCTCGCGCGTGCACGTCGCCGGCGCGCCCGCCGGCTTCGAGCGGACGCTCACGGCACTCGGCCCGCTCCCCGCGGGCGTGACGCTCCTCGCGCGTCCCGGTCGCGACCTCGACGTCGTGGTGGTGTTCGCGACCCGCCGCGACGACCTCGCGCGGAGGTTCCCGCGCCTGGCCGCGGCGATCGGGCGGGCCGGGGGGATCTGGGTCGCATGGCCGAAGAAGGCCTCGAAGGTCGCCACGGACCTGGACTTCGACGCGGTGCAGGCGACCGGGCTCGCGGCCGGGCTCGTGGACAACAAGTCCTGCTCGGTCGACGACGTGTTCCAGGCGCTGCGGTTCGTCCGGCGCCGCGCGGACCGGGAACCCGCGTGAGGTTCCCTGCCGTCCAGGGGCCGTGCGCCGGTACCCTGACGCCGTGCCGCTCCTTCACCGCTTGAACCGCCCGGTCTGGGCGATCGTGGCCGTCACCCTGCTGGCGGGGTCCCTGCGGTTCTTCCACCTCTCGCACCCGGGCGAGTTCGTCTTCGACGAGGTCTACTACCCGAAGGCCGGCTGCATCATGCTCGGCTGGTCCAACTCCGCCTGTCGCATCGACTCGAGCGACGAGAAGTACTGGCGCACGAACCAGTGGGACGTCGGATCGTGGGTCCACCCCGAGCTCGGCAAGGAGCAGATCGCGCTCGGGATCGAGGCGTTCGGGATGGATCCGTTCGGGTGGCGGTTCTCGACCGCGGTCGCCGGGACGCTCGTGGTGCTCTTCACCGCGATCATGGCCCAGCTCCTGTTCGGCAAGCCGATCTGGACGTTCACGGCGGGACTGTTGATCGCCACCGAGAGCCTGAACGTGGTGATGTCGCGCGTCGCGCTGCTCGACATGCATCTGACGCTCTGGGTCGTGATCGGGTTCGTCTGCCTGCTGATGGACCGTCGATGGATCGAGCGGCGCCAGCCGCTGCCCGCCCCGCCCGACCCCGAGGCCGAGACCGAGGCGCTGCCGCCGCCGCCCGTGTACTCGCCTGTATGGAGGCCGTGGCGGTTCGCGGCCGGCGCGGCCTTCGGCGCGGCGGCCTCCGTCAAGTGGTCCGGCGCGATGGCGATCTTCGCGGCGGTCCTGCTCACCTATCTGTGGGAGACCACCCGCCGGCACCGAGACGGCGTCTCGTGGAGCGGCGCCTTCTTCCGCGGGTTCGCGCGAGAGACCTTCGGGATGGTGCTCGCGTTCGCGCTCGTGCCGGCCGTCGTGTTCATGATCACCTGGATCCCCTGGCTCGTGCACTTCCACTGGAACTGGGGCTTCTGGTGGAACACGCAGGTGCGCTCCTACGACTTCCACGCCCACGACATGCAGTGGTTCGCGAAGGACCCGAAGACCGGGCTGATGACGCCGACGCACCCCTACTACTCGCATCCGTGGGAGTGGCTGCCGATGCTCCGGCCGACCTCCTTCTACGTGAAGGACCTCGGCCCTGACATCCAGGACATCCTTGCGATCGGGAACCCGGCGATCTTCTGGGGCTCGATCGTCGCCTTCCTCTACCTGGCGTTCGCCTGGCGGCGCAAGCGCGACTGGCGCGCCGGGTTCCTGCTGCTCGCGTTCGCGTGCCAGTACCTGCCGTGGTTCCCGGTGAAGCGCCCGACGTTCTTCTTCTACGTGGTGGTGCTCACGCCGTTCATGGTGCTCGCGGTCGTCTACCTCCTGCGCGACCTCTCGGACGCGAGGATCGTGGTGCGCACCGAGGAGGGAGAGGTCGCGACGAACCCCGCCACCGGCGGCCCGGCGATCTCGACCGCGAACCCCTACCGCCCGTTCGTGTGGATCTTCGTCGTCGTCTCGGTCGGGCTGTTCGTGTGGCAGTGGCCGGTCCTCACCGCCGGGCAGATCAGCGACATCCACTGGCGGGCGATCGTGTGGTTCAACCGCTGGGTCTGAGCCGACGGCGGCGCCGAGCGCCGAGCGCACCGTGATCGCGGCGACCGTTCCTCGCGGCCCGCAGGAGACCCCGGACACACGAAACCCCGGCGCTCGCCGGGGCTCGGTCTTGATGAGGTACCTCGTGATCGAGGATACCGCGGGTCGGGCGTTGCGTCGACCCTCGCGGAGCCCGGCCTAGGAGAAGCCGGGCAGGTGGTGGCGGAACAACAACCAGCCGACCGCTGCCGCCGTGTCGAGCAAGAAGTGCGCGACCACGAAGGGCCACGTTCGCCGCGTCCGCGTGAACAGCCAGGCGAACAGCAGCCCCATCGCGAGGTTGCCGACGAACCCTCCCCACCCCTGGTAGAGGTGGTACGAACCGCGGAGCAGGGCGCTCGTGACGATCGCGGCGGTCGCGCCCCAGCCGATCTGCTGCAGGCGGGTGACCAGGTACCCGAGCACGACGATCTCCTCGAGCAGCGCCGCCTGGGCCGCGTTCATGAACACGGCCGGGTAGGTCCACCAGTGGTCCGGCGGCGGCGCCGGCACCACGAACCGGTTCACCCCGAGCGCGACGGCCCCCAGGTACAGACCCAGTCCCGCGAGCCCGACCACCGCGAACAGGCCGACGCCCCACCGGAGGTCGCGACCGGGGTCGTCGCCGACCAGCCCGACCTCGGCGAGGGTCTCGCCGTCACGGCGGCGGACCAGGTAGAGCACCAGCCACACGGGCGCCAGCCCGAACGCGAAGCCCACGAGCTGGTAGGCGAACCAGGGCGGTTGCGGCGCCGCGTAGGCCACGACGCCCTTGATCGGCGCGCTGAGCAGGTCGAGCACCGCGTACACGCCGCTCGACAGCAGCGAGAGCGAGAGCACGACCCAGACCTCCTCGACGAGCGTGCGCCGGTCGGCGGGCGCCGCGGGAGCCGGGAGCGGGTCGCGCTGCATGGCGGGAAGCGTACGCACCTGCATCGTTGGCGGGTTCGACGCGTGAGCCGCTAGGGTTCGCGCACGATGGCACGGGACACGGCGGACCTCGTGGTGGTCGGCGCGGGCACGGTCGGCGGCTGGGCCTCGGTGTTCGCGACCGAGCAGGGCGCGGAGAAGGTCGTGGCGCTCGACCGTGAGACCGTGGGGTCGGGCGCGTCGAGCCGCGCGGCCGGCATGGTCCGCGCGCAGGGAGGCTCGCCCGACACGGTGCGGCTCGGCTCGTGGACGATCGGCTTCTACGAGGGCCAGGCCGCGCGCTACGGGACCGACTCGGGGTTCCAGGGGCGCGGCTACGTGATCCTCGCGGTGACCGCCGGCGACGAGCGCGACGCGCGCGAGCGGATCGCGATGCAGCGCGTCGTCGGCCTGGACGCGCGGTGGGTCGACGCCGCCGAGGTCCGCCGCCTGATCCCCGCGATGGGCGAGGAGGGCTACCGCGGCGGCTCCTACGTCGCGACCGACGGCTGGGTCGACCCGCCCCGCAACGTCCGCGCGTACTCGCTCGCGATGCAGCGCGCCGGCGTCGACCTCCGTGAGCGCACGGCCTTCCTCGGCCTGCGCACGAGGGCCGGCCGGGGCGGACGGCGCGTGGTCACCGGCGTCCAGACCGACGCCGGCACGATCGCGACCGGGCACGTCGTGCTCACCGGCGGACCGGCGATGCAGGCCGTGGCCAAGGCGGCGGGCGCGCGGGCCTGGGTCGGCTACGCGCGGCATCAGGTCGTGGTGACCGCGCCGAGCCCGGCGCTGCACCCGGACACGACCGCGATGGCGTTCGACCTCCGCGCGGGCATCTATTGGCGCCCCGAGGAGGGCGGGCTGCTGTGGGGGATGTCGAACCCCGCGGAGACGCCGGGCCCGGGCCGCGAGCTGGACCTCGCCTACCTGCAAAGGATGCGGCGGCGCCTGCACCGGCTCCTGCCGGCCACGCGTGGCCTCGGGATGAAGAAGGCGTGGGCGGCGACGATCGAGTACACGCCCGACCACCTCCCGCTGCTCGGTCCGCTCGTGCTCCGCGACGGGACCGAGGTCGAAGGGGTCACGATCGCGAGCGCGTGCGGCCACGGGATGATGTGGGGCC
>JBLMXP010000170.1:0-3886 GCA_050257835.1 Planctomycetaceae bacterium
CGGTCGTGCCGGGGCTCACGCTCACGAAGGTCCCTTCGGCCCCGATGCCGATCACCTCCACGCCGCGCCAGAACGGTTGGTCGTGCGTGCGGATCATGAGGTTCGGCAGCGGTCCGGGCACCGGCGAGGTCGCGCGGTCCCGGAGGAACACGTCGTTGTACCCGTGCATGGGAGAGTTCGGCACGAGGCTCGGCGCGTCGCCCGTGAACGCCACGAACCTCCCGTCGGGACTGATGGAGGGGAGCATCGGCCTCGTGTCGCCCTTCATGGCCCAGCCGTAGTCGTTCACGTCGATCCGCTCGATCGTTCGCGTCTGGGCGTCGTAGAGGTGGATGCTGGTCGAGCCGTGCTCGTCGGCCTCCCCCTTCGTGTAGACGACGAAGCGTGCGTCGGGGGTGATCGCCGCCGTGAGCGGCACGAACTCGTTGTACGGCGCGTCGTCGATGAAGGTCGGCGTGTCCGAGGCACGATCCCACACGACCCAGCCGTCGGCCCAGAACACGGCTCCGCTGCCACCGGCCGCGATCGCGGGCATTCCGGCCGTCGATGGGTGCTCACCCGCTGCGTCCTGCGGGAGCAGCTGGACGTCGCCGGTGCGACGGGTCCACAGGTACGGGTCGTAGTTCCCGTCGGCATCGAGCGGGTCGAGGGCGGCGACCGTGTGGAACGCGATGTCCCCGGTGTCCGCCACGCTGGGCCCGACACCGTGCCGATCGGGCAGCTGGGCGACCAACCGAGCGGCGCCCGTGACGAGGTGCTGCAGGTGCAGGGTTATCACGGCGGTGTGGCGCCGCGAGTACGCGAGCCATCGTCCGTTCGCGCTCACGTCGGCCTCGGCGACGACCTTCCGGAGCAAGGTGCTGGTCGCGCTCGCGCGGTCGCGGACCCACAACCGGTAGACGTCGGAGTAGTGCCGCTGGACCAGGAAGTACACGAACCTCCCGTCGCCCGACATCGTGACCAGATCCGCGTCCCACTCGAACGGCTGACCGTCCGGCTGCACGCTCACGCGTTCGGTCGTGCCCGCCGTCCGATCGCGGACGTAGACGTTCAGCCACCAGGTTGAGTCGTCCGCGACGAGGTTGCGGGCCGCGGACGAGAACGCGACGAACCGGCCGTCGTCGCTCACCGCGCTGCAGCACGAGTCGTCGTCGGTGGGCGAGCCGTCGACGGTCACGGTCACCCGGCTCGTCGTGCCCGTGACCCCGTTGGCCTCCGCGGGCGCGGGGCCCATCACCGCGAGCACGAGCGCCGCGACCAGCACGACCGAGGCGGTCCGCACGTGCGCCACCTCCTCCCACCAACGGGAGCATGGAGCGAGCGGTCGGGCCACGGACGAACGGCCCGTCTCGGCGGTGACCCGACCCTGTGGGTCAGTTCGGCAGCAGGATGTCGCCGGTCGCCTTGTCGACGACGACCTTGATCTTCTGCAGGGGCTGGAACGTCGGGCCGGCCACGGGCTGCGCGCCGTGCGCCGGGTCGTACTCGGCGCCGTGGCACGGGCACACGAGCAGTTGAGCGGACGGGTTGTAGCCGACGAGGCACCCGGCGTGGGTGCACACGCGGCTGTAGGCGAGCACCTCGTCGTTCGCCAGGCGCAGGAGCACCGCTGGACCGACGCTCGGGTCCTGGAAGCCGATCGCCCGCCCGACCGGCAGCGCGCTGAGCGTGGTCAGGACCGTGCCGCTGGGCGCCGTGGGCGCGGAGCTCGAGCTCGTCGGGGCCGCCGGGGCCTGCGTGTGCGTCGCGGCCTGCGGCGAGGGCGCGCTCGGGCTCTGCGTCTGGGTCTTCTTGGTCTTGGCGGTCCGCGTCGACATCGAGTTCGAGCCGAGCCCTCCGGCCTGCGCGAGCTGGTCGCTCGTCGGGGCCGGGCCCTGCATCGCGCGCGCCACCACGTCGAGCACGATCGCGGCCGCGCCGACGGCGACCGCCTGCAGCAGCCATCGACGGTCGGAGGCGACCCCGCCGTTCGCCCATGCCACCCGGCCGCCGCGCGCCGGCACCGGCGTCTGCGTCCATCGCGGCCACGAGTCGACGAGCAGGACCAGCCACGCCACGACGAAGATCGAGTCCGAGCCGAGGAAGAACGGGTGCGTGTGCCACGTGGCCGACAGGAGCAGCGTGAGGTTCACCGACAGCCCGGCGATCACGGCGAGCGGCAGGAGCACGCCGATCAGCACCGCCACGCCGATCGCGGTCTCGAGCAGCGCGACCCCGACGCCCGCGAGCACCGCGTGCTGCGCGAGGGCGTGCATCAGGGGACCGGCGGGCGTGCCGTTGGAGAACCCCTGCAGCTGGGTCCCGATGTAGTCGCCGCCCTTCGGGTTGAGGAAGTTCGGGTCCAGGAGCTTCTGCATCCCCGCGAAGACGAACGTGCCGCCGAGGAACGCCCGGAGGATCCGGATCGGCCACGAGGTGGCGCGCCAGTCGGCGACGATCAGGGCGCCGTAGGTGGGGGGGCGGTGCGCGCCGGACAGTCGCACGGACGCGTCAGGACGTGTGGGAAGGACCTCTCTCCTGCGTTGCTGCATGTCCTGCCTTCGTCACCGCTCGGTTAAGCGGTTGTGAAGAACGGCTGCGCGCGAGGCTCAGGTGGCCCGCGAACCCGGTCGATGCTCACGGGATGGACGGGATGCACCCTGACCTCGCCCGCCCCGGCGGAGACCCGGCGCACGCGGTCCTGCTCGCGGCCGTGCCCGAGGCCGTGCTCGCCGTCCGCGAGGACACGGTGGTCTTCGCGAACGCGCGGGCGATCGCGCTGATCGGCGCCGATCCCGCCGGCACCCCGATCCACGACCTCCTGCTCGGCTGGGCCGGCGACGACGGCGAGGCGATGTGCCGCCGTGCCGACGGCGACCTCCGCGTGGACGTGCGCGTCGGCGCGGCCGGCGAGGGCGACGTGCTCACCCTCCTCACGCTGCACGACACCGCCGCGCGTCGCCGGACGGAGGCCGCGCGAGACGAGGCCGAGGCGCGGTACCGGGCGCTCGTGGAGCAGGTGCCGGCGATCGCGTACATCGACAAGGAGGGCAAGGGCACCGTCTACGTCAGCCCGCAGATCGAGACGATCTTCGGCGTCACGGCGGAGGCGTACTGCGCCGACGGCGACCTCTGGAACCGGCTGCTGCACCCGGAGGACCGCGCCCGGATCGAGGCCGAGTACGACGCGTTCATCGAAGGGACAGGCGGCGACCTGTCGGACTACCGGGTGCTCACGCCCGACGGCCGCACCGTGTGGATCCGCGACCGGGCGATGGCCGTGCGCGACGAGCACGGGCGCCTCCTCCTCGAACACGGTCTGATGTTCGACATCACCGAGCTGAAGGAGGCCGAGGCGCAGATCGCGCACCTCGCCTATCACGACAAGCTCACGGGTCTGCCGAACCGCGCGATGTTCGAGGAGACGCTCGAGCTGTCGATCGCGCGGGCGTCGCGCAGCAACCTCTGCGTCGCCGTGCTGTACCTGGACCTGGACAACTTCAAGCTGGTGAACGACTCGCTCGGCCATCACGCGGGCGACACCTTGTTGCAGCTGTTCGCGGAGCGGCTCGAGCGGTGCACGCGCGACACCGACCTCGTCGCGCGCCAGGGCGGCGACGAGTTCCTCCTGCTGCTGTCGGACCTCGAGCGGGGCGAGGACGACGACGACGCGCCCGCCGTGCAGGCGGTCGAGGTCGTGGCGCGCCGCGTCCAGGAGGCGCTGCGCGAGCCGTTCGACCTCGGCGGCACGGAGTTCTACGCACGCGGGTCGATCGGCGTCAGTCTGTACCCCCGCGACGCCCTCGACGGCCCCTCGCTGATGAAGAACGCCGATGCCGCGATGTACGTGTCGAAGCGCCAGCAGCCTGGCGGCATGACCTTCTACCTGCACGGCGCAGGTGACGCG
>JBLMXP010000171.1:0-3534 GCA_050257835.1 Planctomycetaceae bacterium
GCCTCCCGGATCCGGGCCATCCGGCTCCCGGCCGTCCGCGGCGCGGCACCCATCGGCCGCGGCGTTCGGGCCGTTCGGCCGATCCTTCGGGAGCCGCTCCGTCCGACCATTGACGGTGATCGGAGGTTCTTCCCGATGCGCATCCTGCTCGCCGTCGACGGCTCGATCTCCAGCGACCGCGCCACCGAGCTCGTCGCGAGCTTTGACCTGCCCGCTGATTCGCTGATTCGCGTGGTGTCCGTCCAGCAACCGTACGTCGACGTGCTCGCGATGTCATGGGCGTCCGCCGGCGACGCCACCGCCGGCGAGACCGAGGAGCAGGTCGACGCCCGCCACCACCGCGAGGCGATCGAGCGCGCCGAGCGCATCCTCGACCGTCCCGGGATCAAGGTCGAGGGCTTCCTCCTGCGGGGACGCCCGGCCAGCTCGATCGTGGACGAGGCGCGAGTTATGGCGGCCGAGGTCGTGGTGGTCGGCAGCCGCGGCCACGGGACGATCGCGACGATGGTCCTCGGCAGCACGGCGTCCGAGATCGTGGACCATGCGCCGTGCCCGGTCCTCGTCGCGCGCGGGACGAGCGTGGGCTCGGTCGTGTTCGCGGACGACGGCTCGCGTTCCGCGCGGATGGCCGAAGGCGTGCTCACCGCGTGGCCCATCTTCGCCGGCCGCCCGATCACGGTCCTCACGGTGGCGGAGGTCGCGGTGCCGGTCGCGGCCGGGTTCACGCCGGGCCTGTACGACCAGGTGCTCGCGTCCTACACGCGGAGCGTCGACGAGGCCCGCGAGGAGGTCCGCGAGGAGGCCGACACGGCGGCCGGTCGCCTGGACGACGCCGGCCTCGACGCCCGCCCGATCGTGCTCGAGGGCGACGCCGCGACCGAGATCGTCCGGTTCGCCGCCGAGCGGGGCATCGGCACGATCGTGATGGGCACGCGCGGGCACACCGGGCTCGCGCGGCTGTTCCTGGGCAGCGTCGCGCGGAACGTGCTGCTGCACGCGCCATGCTCGGTGCTCGTCGTGCGGGAGCAGAAGAGCGCCTGAACGGGCCCGCGGGTCGCCCGCGCGGCCTCGGGCTACGAGGGCCCGGCCAGCACCTCGCGCACCTCGTGCGCGATCTCGAGGTCCTCGCGTGCCGCGACGACCAGCGTCCTGACCCGCGCCCCGGCGGCGGTGATCTCCCGGTCCTCGGGCGCGGCGGCCTCGTTGCGCTCGCGATCGATCTCGACGCCGAGGAAGGCGAGCCCCTCGGCCGCCAGCGCCCGGACCGGCGCCGATCGCTCGCCGACGCCGCCGGTGAACAGCAGCGCGTCGAGCCCGCCGAGCGACGCCGCCATCGCCGCGATCGCCGCGCGCAGGCGGTGGACGTACACGTCGAGCGCGAGCCGCGCGTCGGCGTCTCCCTCCGATGCCCGGGACAGGATCGCGCGCATGTCGCCCGTCCCGGCGAGGCCGAGTAGTCCCGAGCGGTGCTCGAGCGTCGCCGCAAGCTCGGCCGGCGGCATCCCGACGTGCTCGAGGAGCCAGATCACGAGCCCGGGGTCGACGGTCCCGGACCGGGTCGCCATCACGATGCCCTCGAGTGGCGTGAACCCCATCGTCGTGTCCACCGACCGCCCGTCGAGGATCGCGGCAAGCGAGGCTCCCGCGCCGAGGTGGCAGGTCACGAGCCGTAGCCCGGCGGGCCGGCCCAGCAGCTCGCTCGCGCGACGGGAGGCGTACGCGTGCGACAGCCCGTGGAACCCGAAGCGGCGCAGGTCCCACCGCTTTCGCCACTCGGACGGCAGCGCGTACGTGGCGGCGGCCGCCGGCAGCGTCGCGTGGAACGCGGTGTCGAAACAGGCGACGGACGGCGTGTCGGGGAGCACGGCGGACACGGCGCCCAGCGCCGCAAGCGACTTGGGCTGGTGGAGCGGCGCGAGGTCCGTCAGGGTCTCGAGCCGGGCGATCACCTGTTCGTCGATGCGCACGGGGCGCGAGTAGACCGTCCCGCCGTGCACGATCCGGTGCCCGACCGCGTCGATCGCGCCGAACCCCTCGATCGCCTCGGCGACCGCGGCGGCGTCGGTGGCGCCGCGCGGTGCGGGCAGGTCCGCGGACGCGAGGACGGCGTCGTCGGCGCCGAGGACGCGGAGCTTGAGGCTGCTCGACCCCGCGTTGACGACGAGGATCTTCACGCCGGAGGCGGCCACGTCCAGTCCCGGATCTCGGGCGCGTCCTCGCCCTCGAGGCGCGTGTACGCGCGGGCCTCGATCCGCTTGTCGACCATCAGCTGGCGGACGTGTCCCGCGCGCGGGCCGAGCCCGGGCACCCGGTCGATCACGTCGATCACGAGGTGAAACCGGTCGAGGTCGTTGAGCATGACCATGTCGAACGGGGTCGTCGTCGTTCCCTCCTCCTTGTAGCCGCGGACGTGCAGGTTGGCGTGGTTCGTCCGGCGGTACGTGAGGCGGTGGATCAGCCACGGGTAGCCGTGGTACGCGAACACGATCGGCTTGTCGGTCGTGAACAGCGCGTCGAACTCCGCGTTCGAGAGCCCGTGCGGGTGCTCCTTCTCGTCCTGAAGCCGCATCAGGTCGACGACGTTCACGAACCGGACCTTGAGCTCGGGCAGGTGCTGGCGAAGGAGATCGACCGCGGCCAGCGCCTCGAGCGTCGGGATGTCACCGGCCGACGCGAGCACGACGTCCGGCTCGCCACCCCGGTCGCTGCTCGCCCACTCCCAGATCCCGATCCCGCGGGTGCAGTGGAGGATCGCCGCGTCCATCGGCAGCCAGGTCGGCGCGGGCTGCTTGCCGGCCACGATCACGTTGACGTAGTGGCGGCTGCGCAGGCAGTGGTCGCCGACCGAGAGCAGCGTGTTCGCGTCGGGCGGCAGGTAGACCCGGATGACGTCGGCCTTCTTGTTCACGACGTGATCGATGAAGCCGGGGTCCTGGTGCGAGAAGCCGTTGTGGTCCTGGCGCCAGACGAGCGAGCTGAGCACGTAGTTGAGCGAGGCGATCGGGCGCCGCCAGGGCAGGTCGCCGGTCACCTTGAGCCACTTCGCGTGCTGGTTGAACATCGAGTCGACGATGTGGATGAACGCTTCGTAGCAGTTGAACAGGCCGTGGCGGCCAGTGAGCAGGTAGCCTTCGAGCCAGCCCTGGCACTGGTGCTCGGAGAGGACCTCCATCACCCGGCCATCCGGGGCCAGGTCCTCGTCGGTGGGCAGCGTCTCCGCCATCCACGTCTTCCCCGTCACGTCGAGCACGGCGCCCAGCCGGTTCGAGGCCGTCTCGTCGGGTCCGAACATGCGGAACGTCCGCGGGTTGCGATCGATCACGTCGCGCAGGTAGGTGCCGAGCACCCGGGTCGCTTCGGCGATCGTCGCGCCGGGGCGGGGAACCTCAACCGCGTAGTCGCGGAAGTCGGGGAGGACCAGGTCGCGCAGCAGCTCGCCGCCGTTCGCGACCGGGTTCGCGCTCATCCGCCGGTAGGCCTTGGGCGGCAGCGCCGCGAGCTCGGGCAGGAGCGCGCCGTGCTCGTCGAACAGCT
>JBLMXP010000172.1:0-14290 GCA_050257835.1 Planctomycetaceae bacterium
CCCGGCGGAGGCTCCTGCGCCGAGGCGCCCACGACGAGCACGACCGGTCGCGTACCCGCGTCCGTCACAGCGGCTGCCGCCCGCTGAACCCCCCGCGCTCCTCGTGGAAGTACGCGACCGACTCCTCGTCCAGTCGCCAGCACAGGAACACGCGCCGGCCCTCGCGCTCGGCCGGGAAATCCACCAGCCCCACCTCCGGGTCGCGCAGAAGGATCCCCCGACGGGCGAGGTCCTCGACGGCCGTCTTGAGGGTCTGCTGGTGGCGGAACCACTCCGAGCCCGCCACCCCGCCGCCGTCGGTCCCGACCGCCTCGGTGATCCGCTCGCTCGCCTCGATCAGTCCCCGGCGCGCCTCCTGCACCCGTGGCAGCAGCACGCGCAGGTCCGCCAGCTCGGCGTCCGCGTCCTCCTTCGTGAAGACCCGCTCGGTGGTCACGCCGCCTCCTCGAGCACGGCGGGCAGGTCCCGCAGGTCGGTGACGCGCAGACCGTCGTGGTCGGGGAACCGCCCGCGCCGGTCGATCAGGATCGGCGTCATCCCGAGCGCCGCCGCCGGCCACACGTCGAACTCGGGGTTGTCCCCGACGTAGACGGCCTCGGCCGCGCCGACCCCCGCGCGCTCGAGCGCGATCTCGAAGATCCGCGGATCGGGCTTCTCCACGCCGACCTCGCCCGAGATCACCCGCACGGCGAAGCGGTCCCGCACGCCCAGGACCCCCAGGAGGTCCTCGAGCCAGGCCTCGTAGTTCGACACGACCCCGAACGTCGGGTCCTGCCCGGCGAGCAGGTCGAGCGCCGGGACGACGTCATCGAACAGCGCGTAGTTCGCCAGGTCGGTGAAGGCCGCGTAGAGCCTGTCGCGCAGCCCGTCCCGCCCCGGCAGCGAAAGGGCGTCCAGCATCCGCTCGTACACGCCCTTCCAGAAACGGGCCGAGCGCTCGGGGCTCGTGGTCCAGAGCTCCTCGTCGCGGGCGGCCTCGCTGAAGCGATGGAACACGGCCTTGGAGGCCTCCACCACCTCCGCGGGCTCGCGGCGATGTCCCTCGGCCCCCAGCACCTCGCAGAACAGCTCGGGGAACGACGGGGAAGGGTGGACGAGCGTCTCCCCCGCATCGAACAGCACCGCCCGGAACCGCACGCCGGAAGGATAGCGGTGCCGACCAGGGACTCAGGCGCCGGCCGGGACGGTCCCCGCGAGGCGATCCCAGAGCCGGTCCACCTGCGCCTGCAGCTCCTCGAGCGAGCCCTCGTTGTCGATGATCACGTCGGCCTGGCGGGCACGCTCCTCGAGCGGGAGCTGCGCCGCGATCCGCGCCCGGACGTCGTCCTCGGCCATGCCGCGCCCGACCGAGCGCGCCACCTGGGTCTCGGCCGAGGCCGACACGACCACGACGACGTCGCAGTCTCGGTGGGTGCCCATCTCGATCAGGAGCGGGTTCACGAGCACGACGACGTCGTCGGTGTCCAGATGCGCCCCGATCCCGTCGGCGATCAAGCGCCGGACCTCCGGATGGACGATCGCTTCGAGGTCGCCGAGCGCTTCCCGGTCGTTGAACACGATCGAGGCCAGGCGGGGGCGGTCGAGCTCGCCGTCGGGGCCGACGACGCCCTTGCCGAACCGCTCGACGACCCGGCGGAAGCCCTCGGAGCCGCCGCGGACGGCCTCGCGCGCGAACACGTCGGCGTCGAGGACCACCGCCCCGCGCTCCTCGAGCATGCGGGTGACGGTCGACTTCCCCGACCCGATCCCTCCGGTCAACCCGACCAGCAACATGGCGGCAGGTGCGGACCGGGGCCTCCGAGCGGGCCCCGGCGCCGGCTCACTCGTTGCGGCCCTCGCGCCGCTTGAGGTCTTCGAGGATGGCCTCCAGCGAGACCTCCTCCTCGGCCGCCGGCTCCTCGGCGGCCGGCTGCTCGGCGGGCGCGGCTTCCTCGACCGCGGGAGCCTCGGCCTCCGCGGCCGGCGCCTCGGGCGCCGCTTCCGGCTCGGCGGGCGCGGCCTCGACGGGGGGGGCCGCGGCGGCGGCCTCCTCGACCGGGGGCTCCGCGACGGGCGCGGGCGCTTCGGTCGCGGGTGCGGGCGCCGGAGCGGCCGCCTGCGCGGGCTTCGCGGCCTCGGCGGCGGCGACCGCGTCGAGGATCGCCTGGGGCACCTCGATCCGCGTGGACATGTCGGGCGCCGCCGACCCCGTCGGACGCGGCTCCTCCTCGGCCACGATCTCGCGCTGGCGAGGAGGCGCCGCGGTCACCTGGCGCATCGACAGGCTGACGCGCCGGCGCGAGACCTCGACGTCGATCACCTTGACCTCGACCTCCTGACCGACCGAGAGCACCGACTCGGGCGAGTCGACGTGCTCGTGGCTGATCTCGGAGATGTGGACCAGGCCCTCGATCCCCTGGGCGACGCGGACGAACGCGCCGAACGGCACGAGCTTCGTCACGGTCCCGGTGATCACCGAGCCGGCGTGGGACGTGCGCTCGAACTCCTTCCAGGGGTCCTCCTGCGTGGCCTTCAGCGACAGCGACACGCGCTCGCGCTCGAGGTCCACGTCGAGCACCTCGACCTCGACCTCCTGACCAACCGCGACGACCTCGCCCGGGTGGTCGACGTGCTTCCACGACAGCTCGGACACGTGCACGAGCCCGTCGACGCCGCCGAGGTCCACGAACGCCCCGAAGTTCACGATCGAGGAGACCGTGCCCTTGCGACGCTCGCCCTTGTGCAGGTTCTCGAGGAACTTCTTGCGACCCTCGGACTGGGACTCCTCGAGGAACGCGCGGCGGGAGAGCACGACGTTGTTGCGGTTGCGGTCGAGCTCGATGATCTTCGCCTCGAGCTCTTGGCCGACGAACGGCTGCAGGTCGCGCACGCGGCGCAGGTCCACCAGCGAGGCCGGCAGGAACCCGCGCAGGCCGATGTCGAGGATCAGCCCGCCCTTCACGACCTCGATCACCGGGCCCTTGATCGTCTGGCCCGAGGTCATCACCTCTTCGATCCGGCCCCACGCGCGCTCGTACTGCGCACGCTTCTTCGACAGGATCAGCCGGCCCTCCTTGTCCTCCTTCTGGAGCACGAGGGCCTCGATCCGGTCCCCGACCTTGACGACCTCGTTCGGGTCGACGTCGTGGCGGATCGACAGCTCCTTCGAGGGGATCACCCCCTCGGACTTGTAGCCGATGTCGAGCAGCACCTCGTCGCGGTCGATCTTCACGACCTCGCCGTCGACGATGTCGCCGTCCTTGAAGTCGCGCAACGACGCCTCGAGGGCGACGATCAGCTCTTCGGGGGTCAGGTCGGGCAGCTCGCCCGCCTTGGTCTCGGTCGCGGCGGGCGGGGGCGCCTCGGGCGCCTCGGGGGCCGCCTCGGGCGCCGCCTCCTGGACCGTCTCGGTCACCTCGGCGACCTCGATCGTCTCGTCACTCATGCCGTCCGTTCTCCTTCCGGCGCGCGGGACGCGAACGCCAGGGCGGTTGGGATTTGCCCGGGCGCGGGGTGCGAACCCCGCGGGCCAAGAAGGGATGGTAGGTGGCCTGCGGAAACGGCGTCAACGCAGGCGGCGCGCGATCAGTGGCCTTCGGGCGCGGCGTCGGCCCAGTTCGGGCCCCAGCCGACGTCGGCCCGCAGCGGCACGTCGAGGTCCACCGCGTGCTCCATCCGGTCGTGCAGCAGCGCGGCGGCCGCCTCGACGCGGGCTTCGGGCACCTCGAACACGAGCTCGTCGTGGACCGTCAGGAGCATGTGGCAGCCGAGCTCGGGCGCCTCGCGGAGCGCGCGGTCCACGGCGATCATCGCGACCTTGAAGACGTCGCTCGCGCTTCCCTGGATCGGAGCGTTCAGCGCCTGACGCTCCCCCAGGGCCTGCAACCGACGGTTGCCGCTCGTGAGCTCGGGGATGTAGCGGCGGCGACCCAGGATCGTCTCGGTGAACCCGTCGACCCGCGCCTTGTCGACCTGCGCGTGCAGGTACTCGCGGATCTTCGGGAACCCGGCGAAGTAGCCGTCCATGATCTCCTGCGCCTCGTCGGGGGTGAGGTCGAGGCGGGTCGCCAGGCCCCACGCGTTCATCCCGTAGGCAAGGCCGTAGTTCACGGCCTTCGCCCGGCGGCGAAGCTCCGGGTCGACGTGCTCGATCGGCAGCCCGAACACCTTCGCGGCGGTCGCGGCGTGGACGTCCGCGCCGGTGGCGAACGCCTCTCGCAGCCCCTCGTCGCCGGACAGGTGCGCGAGGATCCGCAGCTCGATCTGCGAGTAGTCGGCGACGAGCAGGACCTGCCCCGGCTCCCCCGGCACGAACGCCCGGCGGATCTGCCGGCCGAGCTCGGAGCGCACCGGGATGTTCTGCAGGTTCGGGTTGGAGCTGCTCAGCCGGCCGGTGGCCGCCACGGCCTGGTTGAAGGTGGTGTGCACGCGCCCGTCGCGTGGGTCGACGAGCCTGGGGAGCGCCTCGAGGTAGGTCGAGTTGAGCTTGTCGAGCTCGCGCCACTGCAGCAGCGCGTCGACGACCGGGTGGGCGTCGCGGAGCTTCTCCAGGACGCTCGCGTCGGTGGAGAGCTCGCCCTTGGGGGTCTTCTTGCCCGGCTGCAGGCCGAGCTCGCCGTAGAGGACCTCGCGCAGCTGCGGGGGCGAGTTGAGGTTGAACTCGCGCCCGGCGTGGCGGTACACGTCGGCCCTGAGCGTGGCCATGCGGTCTCGGACGCTCTCGGCCATCTCCTCGAGGTACTCGACGTCCAGGCGGACCCCGCGCGCCTCCATCGCGCCCAGCACGGAGGCGAGCGGCAGTTCGACGTCCTCGAGCAACGGACGGAGCCCCTGGCGGTCGATCTGCTCCTCGAGCACGGGGGACAACAGAGCGACGGCGGCCGCCTCGGCCGCGGTGGCGCGCCACGGGTCCTCGGCGAACAGCTGCCCCGCGGCCTCCTCCTCGACCTCCCCGAGCACGTCGGCGCCGAGGTAGTGCTCGCAGAGGCCGCGCAGCGGGTAGTCGGCGGCGGCGGGGTCGAGGAGGTAGCCGGCGAGCATCGTGTCGAACCCGACCCCGGCGACCGTGCCACCCGCGGCGATCGCCACCCGCTCGAGCACCTTCGCGTCGTGCGCCCACTTCGTCACCGTGGGGTCGGCGAGGGGACCCGCGAGCGCCTCGAGCCCGTGCAGCGGCGCGTACGCGGCCTGGGCGCCGCCGGCCGAGACCGCCGCGCCCGTGACGGCGCCGTCGTCGACCCGCAGCCGCACCGCGACCGGGCCCGACGCGGCGATCGCGGCGAGCGCCTGCGGATCGACCTCCCGCAGGTCGAGCTCGGCGACCTCCACCTTCGGCTTGATCCCGCCGGCGATCTCCTGCAGCCGGTCCAGGAGCGAGCGGAACTCGAGGGTGGTGAACAGGCGCCGGATCTGGTCGAGGTCCCACTCACCCATCGCGCACCCCTCGGGCGTCACGTCGAGCTCCACGTCGGTGACGATCCGGGCGAGCTGCTTGTTGAGCGCGAGCCGGTCTGACGCATCCGCGACGTTCTCCTTCAACTTCCCCTTGAGGTCGCCCGCGTGCGCGAGGAGTCCTTCGACCGTGCCGTGCTCCTGCACGAGCTTCGCGGCGGTCTTGTCCCCCACCCCGGGCACGCCGGGGATGTTGTCCGACGTGTCGCCCTTCAGCGCGACGAAGTCGAGGTACTGCGACGGCGTCACGCCGAAGCGCGCCTGGACCGCCGCCTCGTCCATCCGGTCGATCTCCGAGATCCCTCGGCGGTTGTACAGGACGCCGATCGCACCCTTGCCGTCGTGGCGGTCGCGCACCAGCTGGAAGAAGTCCCGGTCCGCGGTCACGATCGTCGCGTCGATCCCGGCCTCGGAGGCGCGGGTGGCCAGGGTGCCCAGGGCGTCGTCGGCCTCGTGCCCCTGCACCCGGATCATCGGGATCGCGAGGGCGTCGAGCACCTCCTCGATCAACCCGAGCTGGGGCCGGAAGTCCGCAGGGGTCTCACGCCGGCCCGCCTTGTACTCGGCGTCCAAGGCAAGGCGGATCGTGGGCTTGCCGGTGTCGAACGCCACGCCGATCAGATCCGGCTTCTCCTCGGCCAGGAGCTTGATCAGCATCGAGGTGAACCCGTACACGGCGTTCGTGACGGTGCCGCTGCTCGTGGCGAGCGTGGGGGGAAGCGCGAAGAACGCCCGATAGGCGAGGCTGTGTCCGTCTAGCAGGAACAGGCGCTTCGGGGCGTCCGGCTCGGTGGTCACGAGGGCTATCGTAGCCCCCGTCTCGGACGCCCCGGTCCGGCGCAACCGAGCGAGCTTTGACGTGAATCCGACCTGCTAGATAGGATTCGCCCACGGACCGGCCGTTCGGGTCCGAACGACCGGAGCGAGCGACCGGAGGAGGACGAAGCGCGGTGGGTGCGACGTTCGTGATCGGCCTGCGGGAAGGGATCGAAGCCGCGCTGATCGTGTCGATCCTCCTCGCCTACCTCACCCGGATCGGCCGCGCGCGCGAGGGCCGCCGCGTCTGGATCGGCGTGGCCGCCGCGATCGTCTTGAGCATCACCGCGGGCACGGTGCTCTTCACCGTGGGCGCCGAGTTCGAGGGGACGGCCGAGCAGCTCTTCGAGGGCATCGTCACCCTCACCGCGGTCGGCGTGCTCACCTGGATGATCTTCTGGATGCGCCGGCAGGGAGGCCGGATCCGCGGCGACCTCCAGGACAAGGTCGACGTGGCGCTCGCCGTCGGCGGCGGAGCGCTCGCCCTGCTGGCCTTCACCGCCGTCCTGCGCGAGGGGATCGAGACGTCGCTGTTCATCTTCGCCGCGGCCCAGGGCACGGCGGTGCCCGGCGGAGGGATCGCCGCGCAGGTCGCCGGCGCCGCCCTGGGACTCGCCGTGGCGGTCGTGCTCGGCGCCGCCCTGTACCGGGGCGGGATCCGCATGGACCTGCGGTCGTTCTTCCGCGTGACGGGGATCGTCGTCGTGGTGGTCGCCGCCGGATTGTTCGCCGCGGGGCTGCACGAACTGCAGGAGGCCGGGTGGCTGCCCTTCCTCACGGGCACCGCCTTCAACGTCTCCTCGACCCTTCCCGACGACGCCGGGCTCGGAGGGATCCTCCGCGCCCTGATCGGGTATTCGTCCGCGCCCACGTGGCTCGAGGTCTTCGGATGGCTCGGCTACCTCGTGGTGGTGGGTGGGCTGTTCCTCCGCGGTCCGCGCGTGCCGGACGCGACGGTGAAGGCCTCGGCGAGCGAAACGCGATCGACGTCGCAGACCCTCGCGTGACGGTTGAGGGTTCGGCGCCGTCCCGCGCGACTCGTCGGCTCGCGTGCCGGTCTACCTGCAGGGCTCTCCGATACTCGCTGCGGTGCAAGAGGGCTGAGCGAGTTGACAGGCCTCAACCTCTCGTCTAACCTCCGCAACGGTCCGCGTGATCGAGGATCCGGAAGCCAGGGGCGACCCGAGCGACCGGCCGCGATCGCAGGGACTACGTGACGGGCCGCGGCGCTCGACAGGGGACGATCGCGTATGGGGAAGGCGCGATCGGCTCCGAGGGGAGCCGCGGCCCGTCATCTGTGTTCCACGTCTGGTGTGTGCCGCGCGGGGACCCGACCGCCCGTCTCGCGATCGGCGCCTCAGGCCGACGGCGTCGCGGAGGGCGACGCGATCGTCGGGTGGCTGTAGTCGGCCCGGTACCACTTCCTCGACAGCGCGCCGAGGGTCCCGTCGGCACGCATGTCCTCGATCAGGCTGCCCAGCTCCGCCACCAGTCGCCGGGCGTCGGGCGTTCCGCCCTTCTCGATGCCGAGGGCGACCGGCTCGAAGAAGGCCGGCTCGCCGAGCGTCTCGAGCGCCTCGCCGTCGGCGATCGCGTTCTCGATCGTCGGCTGGGTCGCGAGCGCCGCGTCGCACCGGGTCCCGCGCCAGAGACCCTGAACCGCCGCCAGCTCCGTGGGGAAGGTCACGATCTGCGGGTCGGCGATCGGGTCGCTCGAAGGTCCCGCGCCCCGCGGCAGGGCCAGCGCCCCGCTCAGGTAGGCCTCCGCGCTCGAGGACGCCCCCACGCAGATCCGCTCGCCGTTCAGCTGGCTCAGCGTCTCGATCGCGTGCTCGCCCTTGCGCGTGACCGCCATCACCGGCACGTAGGCGTACGGCGGCGTGACCGCGTAGCGCTGCTCCGCCGAGACCGTCACGGTCATCGGCGCGAGAGCGGCCGCCTGGGCTCCTTCGGGCATCCGCATGCTCTGGGCGCCGCGCGGGACGATCGCCGCGGTCACGCCGAGCCGCGTCGCGAGCTCCTGCGCCACGTCGACGTCGAACCCTCGCCACGCGAGCGTCGCCATGTCGAACCAGGAGGCCGGTCGCGCATCCTGCCCCTCGACCACCCAGAGGTGGCCCGAGGAACACACGGCCGACAGGGCGTCGGTCGGCGTTCGGTCGATCGAGGCGCACGCGCCCCCGCCGATCGCCTCGCCGCTCGCGCTCGGGTGCAGTCCCCCGCACGCGGTCCCGATCGTCGCGAGCAGGACGAGGCTCGCCGCCGTCAGCCTCCTCACGCCCGGCCCGCCCCGGATGGCCTCGCTCGCTCCCCGCTCATCCCGGGCGCGACTATAGGGGAGAGCCAGCGCCAGCCCACGGCACGGTAGGCGCGGACCCCGGGGACCGCGAGGAGGCCGGAGCCTTTCCACGCGTACGGCCCCCCCACGCCCCCGATCGTCGGCCTCGCCTCGAGGACCGCCGCCACCTCCGCGCGGGACCGGGCTCCCTGCTCGATCGTCGCCAGAGCCCGCCCGACGTCCCAGCCCTCCGCCGCGAACGGCCCGGGGTCGAGCCCGGTGGCGGCCTGGAAGTCGTGGAGGAACCGTTGGGCGGCCGGGTCTCCGGAGGCCGTCAGGTCGGCACACGCGCAGACCCCATCCAGGTCCGCTTCTGCCAGGAGCGGGCCGACCGTCTCCAGCAGGCCCGCGGTACGCGCGCGATCCGCGACCAGGAGGGCCGGCCGACGCGGGGTCGAGGGGAGCCCCCGCCAGAGCACGGCCGCGCCTGCCGCGGTCCCGGTCCACGCGAGGACGCCGCAGCCGCGGCGGCCGGCCGCGGCCGCGACCTCCGACGGGGTGCCCCGGAGCGCCGCCGTGCGTCGCGCTCCGCCGGACCGGGAGGCCCGGCGGAGCAGCGCCGCCGAGAGCGAGGCGGACCACCCGCCGTCACGGCCGCCAGCGACGCAGAGGACCGTACCCGGCGCCCCGGCCTCGGCGAGTCTCGCGATCGCCGCGGCGTCCTCCGGGATCGTCGCCACGAACGACCTGAAGGGGGCGCCCGGCCCCCGTGGCGTCGCCGTGGACGACGAGAGGCTGAGCACCGGGACGCCGGCGTCGCGCAGGACCGAGACCGCGCCGTCGGGCAGCGCCGTGAACGGCGCGATCACGGCCGCCGCGACGGACGGGTCGGCCGCCGCCGACGCCGCCTGCGCGGTCGCCGTCGAGGCGGAGCCGCCCGTCTCGAGGATCTCCAGGGCGTAGCTCCCTGCGAGGCCGGTCTGCAGGCCCAGGACGCCCGGGGAGACCACGGTTCGCGCGTCGGCTAGGGAGCCGTCCTGGAAGACGACGATGCGCCCGGGCGCACCCTCCGCCGCGCCCCGCGGCTGACAGGCCGTCGCGACGACGGCCGCGCACAACACCAGCGGAAGGATGGGGACGCGCATGAGCCGGAGGTACCGGCCGCTACTCTAGGCGCGCGCCGGGATGGCGGAACTGGCAGACGCGCAGGACTCAAACTCCTGTGGGCTTCGGCCCGTGCGGGTTCGACCCCCGCTCCCGGCACTCAGACCACGTGGCCCTCGCGGACGAGGTCCCCACGGGCGAACCGGCCGTACGCGAGCGCGGACACGTCGACGCTCCGCGCCTGCCCCTGTACCACGAGCTCGGCCAGGAGCTTCCCGACGATCGGGCCGTGCTGGAACCCGTGCCCGCTGAATCCCGCGGCCACGAACAGCCCCTCCAGCGGCGTCTCCCCCACGATCGGGTGCCGGTCGGGGGTCATCTCGTACAGACCCGCCCACGACGAGCGGATCCCCGCGGCCTCCAGCGGCGGGAAGACCTCGAGCGCGCGCGGCAGCAGCCGCTCCGCGACGAACGCCCGATCGACGACGAGATCGAACCCGACGGTGTCGTCCCCCGCCATCCCCATCAGGACCCCGTCGGCCTCGCGGTGGAAGTAGAAGGACGTGGCGGCGTCGATCACGAGCGTGCGCCGGGACGGGACCCCCGGGAAGGCGGAGGTGGTCACGACCACCCGCGGCACCGGATCGATCGGCACGGCAAGGCCCGCGCTCGCCGCGAGCCCGGCGGTCCAGGCGCCGGTCGCGAGCACGACGGCGCCGGCCGAGACCTCCCCGTCGGCGGTCTCCACCCCCCGCACCCGCCCGGCGCGGGCCCGCAAGCGGTCGGCCCTCACCCCGAGGCGCAGCTCGACCCCTGCGCGCCGCGCGATCGTCGCGTAGCCCTGCGTGAGCGCGCCCGGGTCGGCGATCCCGTCGCGGGGGCCGAAGGTCGCGCCCACGACGTCGTGGACCGCGATCCCCGGGACCAGCGCCGCCGCCTCCGCAGCGTCCAACACGTCGACCTCGACGCCGAACGACCGCTGGAGCTCGACCCCGCGCAGGAACCCCTCCCAGGACGCCTCGTCGCGCACGAGGAACAGGTAGCCGTCCTGCGACACGTCCACGGGCAGGCCGTGCCGCTCGGCGAACCCGAGGATCAGCGGGACGCTCGCCTGCGAGAGCCGGACGTTCACCTCGGTCGTGAACTGCTGGCGGAACCCCCCGGCGCAGGCGCCGGTGGAGCCGAGCCCCACCGCCTCGGCGCGCTCCAGGAGCACCACGCGGCCGGCGCCCGCGGCGGCGAGCTCGTAGGCGGCGGCGCACCCCACGATGCCCCCGCCGACCACCACGACGTCGGCGGACTCCCCCATCACAGCTCGCCGAGGTAGGCCTCGCGCATCTGAGGGTTGGCGAGGAGCCGCTCCGCGGTGTCGGCGAGCACGACCTGTCCGGTCTGGATCACGTAGCCACGGTCGGCGATCGACAGCGCCATGTTCGCGTTCTGCTCCACCACGAACACGGTCCGTCCCAGCGCTCGGATCTGCTCGATGATCGCGAAGACCTGCTCGACGAGCACCGGCGCCAGGCCCATCGATGGCTCGTCCATCAGCAGCAGCTTCGGGTCCGACATCAAGGCGCGGCCCATCGCGACCATCTGCTGCTCCCCGCCCGAGAGGGTCCCGGCCTTCTGCTTCAGGCGTTCGCGGATCCGCGGGAACGTCTCCAGGACCGTCTCGCGGTCGCGGGCGATCGCGTCGCGATCGGTCCGCAGGTACGCGCCGAGGGTGAGGTTCTCCTCGACCGTCATGTCGCCGAACAGCCGGCGGTTCTCCGGCACCATCGACACGCCGCGGCGGACCAGCTCCTTCGTGGGCAGGCCGTTGACGACCTCGCCGTCGAGCAGGACCTCGCCCTGGGTCGGGGTGACGTAGCCGAGGATCGTCTTGAGGGTCGTGCTCTTCCCCGACGCGTTGCCTCCCAGGAGGCAGACCATCTCGCCCGGGTAGATCTCCATGTCGACGTGGCGGAGGACCGATACGAGCCCGTAGTGGGTGCTGACGTCGCGGAGCTCCAGGATCGGGCGCCGCTCGGGCGCCCCCGGCGTCTGACTCACCCGATCTCCTCGTGGCGCCGACCGAGGTAGGCCTCGATCACGCGCTCGTCGCTCGCGACCTCGTCGTAGGTGCCCTCCGCGATCTTGCGGCCGTAGTCGCACGCGACCACCCGGTCCGACACGCCCTTGACGACGCGCATGTCGTGCTCGATCACGAGCACCGTGACGCCGAGCTCGTCGCGCATCCGCTTGATGTGATCGCGGAGCTCCAGCGTCTCGCGCGGGTTCATCCCCGCGGTCGGCTCGTCGAGCAGGACGAGCTGGGGCTGGGTCGCGAGCGCGCGGGCCATCTCCAGGCGCCGGCGGTTCGCGTAGGAGAGCACGAACGCTGGCTGGTCCTGGCGATAGCCGGCCAGGCGCGAGCCGAAGAACCCGAGGGCCGTGGCCGCCTGGTCGCGGATCCGCCGCTCCTCCCTGCGGACGGCCGGCGTGCGGACGATCGAGCCGAAGACCCCGGCGCTCGTGCGGCAGTGCTGGCCGACCATCGCGTTCTCGAGCACCGTCATGTTCGGGAACAGGTGCACGTTCTGGAACGTCCGCGCGATCCCGAGCTTCACGATCTGGTTCGGGGGGCGGCCGACGATCGACTCGCCGCGGAAGCGCACGTCACCGCGGTCGGGTTCGTACAGGCCGGTGACCACGTTGAACAGCGTCGATTTGCCGGCGCCGTTGGGGCCGATCACGCTCACGATCTCGCCCTGGCTCACGTGCACGTCGAGCCCGTCGAGCGCGGCCAGACCGCCGAAGCGCTTCGTGACGCCGTCGACCTCGAGCAGGGGTCCGTCCGCGCTCACACCTCGATCCCTCGAGCCACGGGCTCCTCGCCCTCCTCGACCGGGCGCATCCATGCATCTTGGGAGCGCTCCTCCTCGTGCAGCTCGCGGCTGCGCCGGACGTTGGGGATCAACCCCTGCGGGCGCAGGATCATGATCGCGATCAGCACCGCGCCGTAGATCAGCAGCTGGTAGTCCTCGAGCTCGGACAGCACCCCCGGCAGTCCGATCAGCACGAGCGCGCCGACCACCACCCCGGGGATGCTGCCGAGCCCGCCGAGGATCACGATCGCGAGCGCGGTGATCGACACGAGCACGGTGAAGCTCTGGATCGTGAGGGAGCCGATGCTCACGGCGAACAACGCCCCGCCGACCGACCCGACGGCCCCCCCGATCGCGAAGGCCAGGAGCTTGAAGCGGATCGTGCTGATCCCCATCGCCTCGGCCACCTGCTCGTCCTCGCGCATCGCGTTCCAGGCTCGCCCGATGCGCGAGCCCTGCAGGCGCCACGACACGAAGATGCCCAGGAGGCAGAACGCGAGCGCCAGGTAGTAGAAGTGCTGCACGTCGCGGAAGTCGTAGCTGCCGATCCGCGCGTCGGCGATCGCGGTCATCCCGGCCGAGCCGCCGAACAGGCTCTGCGCCCACGTCGAGCCGAAGATCACGCGTGCGATCTCGCCGAACCCAAGGGTCACGATCGCGAGGTAGTCCCCCCGCAACCGCAGGACCGGGGCACCGATCAACAGGCCCAGCAACGCCGCGGCGCAGATCACGATCGGCAGGGCCGAGTAGAAGGTGAGGTTCGCGCCGAACGCGGGCGGCTGTAGACCGGTGAACGTCACGCGCTGTCCCCCGGTGAGGATCGCGGTCAGGTAGGCGCCGATCGAGAAGAAGGCCACGTAGCCGAGGTCGAGCAGCCCCGCGTAGCCGACGACGATGTTGAGCCCGAGGCCGAGCAGGAGGTAGATCCCGACGTACCCGAGCACCTGCGAGGCGGGGTCGCCCACGAGCCTCGGCAGCGCGATCAGCAACGCCGCCAGCAGGAGCCGCGCGACCAGGTCGACGGTGCGGGCGCGCCCGGTCCGCGCGGGCGGCGCGGGGGGTGTGTCGCCCTCGACGCTCGGGCGGGGCGGCGCCGTGCCGCGCAGGACGTCCATCAGCCGCCGCCCGCGCAGGGCCACCGTGATGCCCGCCGCGATCAGGAAGATCGCGATCGCGCCGCCGACCGTGAGCCCGAGCGTGACCGGCGAGTAGAGCCACTCGCGCGGGATGTGCATCTGGTCCAGCGCCGGCGGCACGATCCGCTGCAGGAGCCCCAGCACGAACACCGCGGCCACCCCGTTCGCGACGGCACGGCGCAGGTGCGGCGCCAACACCTGGAGCATCGCGCCGACCAGCGCGGAGGTCGTCAGCAGGAGGCCGAGCAAGAGCAGGCCCGGGACCGTGTCGCGGTGCAGCGTCAGGATGTCGATCAGCCCCGGCGACACGGAGCGGAACACCGACCGGACCGTGTCGACGCCGATCCACTCGACCAGGCCGACCCCGGCCGCGACGAGCGCCCCCGACGTCACGCCGACGACGGCGCCGCAGGCCGCCGCCTCGCGCCACCCCACGGTCCGGCGTTCGCCCCCCGCGATCCGCGGTCGCAGCACCACGTAGGCGGCCACCAGCGGCGGGCCCAGGACCAACAGCCAGTCCAGGGTGATCACGGCGCCCGCGATCGCCAGCTCGTCGAGTCGCTCGATCATCCCGACGAGCGCGAAGTAGACGATCCCGGTGCCGCCGAGGAGGCCGGCCTTGAGCGCGCGCTCGAGGGCGGCCCGGGTCATACCTTCTC
>JBLMXP010000173.1:0-18163 GCA_050257835.1 Planctomycetaceae bacterium
GTGGAGCGCCCGCTCGAGGATCTCGTCGCCCGGTACGCGCGGACGCACGCGCCGTTCCTCACCGCCGACGTGGCGGCGCGGCTCGGGGTCGGTGCCGACCGCGTGCGCGCCGCCCTCGAGGCCCTCGCGGACGGGGGCCGCGTGCTGCACGGCGAGTTCCGGCCCGGCGGTCTCGAGCGCGAGTGGTGCGACGCCGACGTGCTCCGGCGGATCCGCCGCCGGTCGCTCGCGGCGCTGCGCAAGGAGGTGGAGCCGGTCGACGCGGCGGCGTTCGGTCGCTTCCTGCCGGCGTGGCAGGGCGCCGACCGCCCGCGCGGCGGCGTCGACGCTCTGCCCGAGGCCCTCGCTCGTCTGCAGGGGCTCGCGATCCCCGCGTCGATACTGGAGAGCGACGTCCTGCCCGCCCGGGTGCAAGGGTTCCGCCCCGCTGACCTCGACGCGCTCACCGCGAGCGGGGACCTCGTGTGGATCGGCGCCGGCGCGCTCGGGTCCGACGACGGCCGCGTCGCGCTGCTGTTCCGCGAGCAGGCCCCGCTGCTCGCGCCCTCGCCCGTCCCCGAGGAGGACCGTCCCGCCGGTCCGCTGCACGACGCGCTCCGCGAGCACCTCGCGCGCCGCGGCGCGTCGTTCTGGCCCGACCTCGTGCAGGCGGCCGGCACCGCGGAGGAGCGCGCGCTGCTCCGCGCCCTGTGGGACCTCGTGTGGGCCGGCGAGGTCACGAACGACACCCTCGCCCCGTTGCGGGCCACCGTCGCGCGCGCCACCGCGCGCCGCACGCCGCGTTCGGGCGCCCGGCCGCGCCCGGGCGCGCTCCGTCGCGCGGGCCCGCCCGCGGGCGCGGGCCGATGGTCGCTCGTCGCCGATCTCACGGTCGCCGACGTCGCCGCGACCGCGCGCGCGCACGCCCTGGCGGCACAGCTGCTCGACCGCCACGGCGTCGTCACCCGCGAGGCCGTCCTCGCCGAGGCCACGCCGGGCGGGTTCGCCGGCGTCTACCCGCTGCTCCGCGCGATGGAGGAGTCGGGGAAGGCGCGGCGCGGCTACTTCGTGGCCGGGCTCGGCGCGGCGCAGTTCGCGATGCCCGGCGCGGTCGACCGCCTCCGCGCCGCGCGCGACCCGAGCCCCGACCCGCAGGTCCTCACGCTCGCCGCCGCCGACCCGGCCCAGCCCTACGGCGCGGCGCTCCCGTGGCCCGAGAGCGCCGGGCGGCCCTCGCGCGCGGCCGGCGCCTTCGTGGTGCTCGCGGATGGTGCGCCCGCGGCGTTCCTCGAGCGCGGCGCGAAGACCGTCGCGACGTTCCCGGACGCGGACCCGGGCGTGTGGGCCGACGCGATCGCGGCGCTCGCGAAGGACGGACGGGTCCGACGGCTCGAGCTGCGACAGATCGACGGCGCGCCGGTGACCGAGCATCCCGCCGCCGACGCGCTCCGGAGCGCCGGGTTCGCCGACGGTTACCGCGGGCTCACGTTCCGCGGGTAGCGCGGTCCTCGTCGGTCGCGGCGACCGCGTCCGTCTCGGCCAACAAGGTCCGGTAGCGCTCGGCCTTGGCCTCGAGCCCCTCCAGGAACGCCTGCGTCTGGGCGAGCCGCGCCTGGACGCGGGCGCGGAGCTGCGTGTTGATGTCGAGCGCCTCGCGGACGATCTGCGCGCGGCGCTCGGCGGAGGGGTCGCCCGTGCGGTACTCGGCCCGCAGGTCCTGCAGGCGGTCCTCGGCGTGAAGGATCGTGCGGATCGCATCGAGGTCCAGGCCCATCAGGTCCTGGAGCTCCTTGATCCGGAGCAGACGGGCGACGTCGGGCTCCGTGTAGCGGCGGGCGCCGCCGGGGCTGTGGCCCGAGGGCCGGAGCAGGCCGAGCTCCTCGTAGTAGCGGATCGTCCGGGTCGTGACCCCCACGGTCCGCGCCACCTCCCCGATCCGCAGCTCCCCGGTCGCGGGAGCCGCCGGCGCGGCGGCGTTCACGCCTGCACCAGCCCTTCCTCCATCGCCACCGCGGGCTCCTCGTCCTCGACGTGCACGTAGCGACCGCCGCGCATCCACGACGCGCCCGCCGCGATCAGCGACATCACGAACGCGGCGCTGAACGCGATCCGCAGGCCGTGTGTGAACGGCCCCGAGATCAGGCCCGGGAAGAACGCGGTGCCGGTCAGGTAGCGCGCGTGCGCCGCCGGCAGCGAGCCGAGCACGCTCGCGGGCAGGAGCGTCCGCATCGGGTTGTACCCGAGGAAGGCGGCGAACAGGCTCCCCACCGGCGGCAGGTGCGCGATGCCCGACGCCACCGGAGCGGGGACGCCCTGCGCGGTGAGGCCGGCGCCCATCGTGTGCGGGAGCGTCGCCGCGAGCCCCGCGATCATCAGCGAGAAGAACATCCCGATCGACAGCAGGATGCCGCTGTTCATGAAGGTCGCCCGCATGCCCGAGGCGGCGCCGCGCTCCCGGGCCGGGACCGAGTTCATGATCCCGGTCGTGTTCGGCGCGGCGAACAGCCCCGAGCCAACGCCGTTCAGGAACAGGATCGACGCGAACATCGGGTAGGAGAAGTCGGCCGGCAGCGCCATCAGCATCGCGAAGGTGAGGGCGACGAGCAGCATCCCGCCGGTCGCGAACGGCCGCGCCCCGTAGTGGTCCGACAGCCAGCCCGAGGCCGGGCCCGCGATCAGGAAGCCCGCCGTGATCGGGAGCATGTAGATCCCGGCCCACAGCGGGGTGCGCTCGAACGAGTACCCGTGCAGCGGCAGCCAGATCCCCTGCAGCCAGATCACGAGCATGAACTGCAGGCCCCCGCGGGAGATCGCGGCCAACAGCCCCGCGATGTTGCCGGCGGTGAAGGCCCTGATCCGGAACAGGCGCAGGTTGAACATCGGCTCGGCCACCCGCAGCTCGATCCAAGCGAACGCTCCCAGCAGCGCCACCCCGCCGACGAGCAACGCGAGGACCGGCGGACCGGTCCAGCCCATCGTGTGCCCTGCGTAGGGCTGGATCCCGTAGGTGATGCCGATCAGCACCATGATCAGCCCCACCCCGAACGTGAGGTTGCCCCACCAGTCGATCCGGGCCGGCGTGCGCAGGCCGGTCTCGCGGAGCTTCGCGTAGGCCCAGATCGTCCCGAACACGCCGAAGGGCACGTTGACCCAGAACACGAGCCGCCAGTGCAGGTCGGCCAGCACGCCCCCGACCATCAGGCCGACGAACGAGCCCACGATCGCGGCGAACATGTTGATGCCCATCGCCATCCCGCGTTCGTCGACCGGGAAGGCGTCGGTGAGGATCGCGGTCGAGTTGGCCATCAGCAGCGCCCCACCGATCCCCTGCACGATCCGCCCGACGATCAGCCACATCGCGCCGGCGCCGCCGGTCCACGGCGTGAGCGACAGCGCGACCGAGGCCGCCGTGAACACGGCGAACCCGAGGTTGTACATCCGCACGCGCCCGAAGGTGTCGCCGATCCGCCCGAACGTGACGACGAGGACCGCGGTCACCACGAGGTAGCCCATCAAGATCCAGAGCAGGTAGCCGATGTTGCCCGGCTCCAGGGGGTTCAGCTCGATGCCTCGGAAGATCGCGGGCAACGAGATGATCACGATCGACGCGTCGAGCGTCGCCATGAAGATCCCCAGCGTCGTGTTGGACAGCGCCGTCCACTTGTAGCGATCGGGGACGTGTGCCTCGGACGCGTCGGTACCAGCGTCGCCTCGCCTCACCGGCCTCCTCCCCATCCCAACGCTCGGATCGAATCTTAACGCTTACGTGAATATCAGTCTGCAGCGAGCGCCCAGGCTCACCTCATGCCGGCGACTACCCTGGCGGGCATGCCCGAGGGTGACACGATCCATCGTCTGGCGGCCACGCTCCGCCGAGCGCTCGGCGAGGGACCGGTCGAGGCCTTCGTCGCGCCGGGAGTGCCTGGCCCTCTCCCCCTGCCCGGGGAGCGGATCGAGGAGATCGGAGCTCGTGGCAAGCACCTGCTGCTGCGGTTCTCCGGGGGCGCCACGCTGCACACGCACCTCGGCATGACCGGTTCCTGGCGCGTGCTTCGGCCGGGGTCGCCGTCGAGGCCGTTCGGCGGTAGGCCGGGGCGGGCGGCGATCGTCACGACCCCTCGGGCCACCGCGCTGTGCCGCGACGCACCCACCCTCGAGCTGCTCGACGACGCGGGGGTCCGGCGCCACCCGCAGCTCACCGCGCTCGGTCCCGACCTGTGCGCGCCCGAGGTCGACCTCGACGAGGTGCTGCGCCGGCTCGACGCGCTCGTCGACCCCACGACCGAGCTCGGCGTCGTGCTCTTGGACCAGCGTCCCGCGTGCGGGATCGGCAACGTCTACCGCTCGGAGGCCCTGTGGGCGTGCGGCGCCCACCCCCTCACGCCGCTCGCGGAGGTCGACGCCGACGCGCGTCGGGCGCTTTACGCGACCGCGCACGCGCTCCTGCGCGCGAACCTCGACGGGTTCCCTCGCCGGACCGTGCCCGAGGGGCTCGCCGTCTACGACCGGGCGGGTAGGCGATGCCGCCGGTGCGGAGAGACGATCCGTGCTCGCCGGCTCGGCGAGCACGCGCGGACGACGTGGTGGTGCCCCGGCTGCCAGACTGGCGCCGGGATGCAGGCGCGGGAGGCGCGGGCGTGAGCAGGTACGGGGCGAGCGGGTCGCGGTGGGCGATCGCGACCCCGCACCTGGCCGCGACCGAGGCCGGCGCGGCGGCGTTCGAGCGTGGCGGCAACGCGATCGACGCCGCCCTCGCGGCCGCCGTCACGCTTGCCGTCACCTACCCGCACATGTGCGGGGTCGGCGGGGACCTGTTCGCGGTGGTCGAGCGGCGCGGCCACGACGGCGGGGACACCCTCGCCGTCAACTCGAGCGGCCGCGCTCCGCGGGCGGCCGACCCGGACGCGCTCCGTGCCGCCCACGGCGACGTCGTGCCCCTGCGCGGGCCCGTGCCGATCACGGTGCCGGGTGCGGTCGCGGGCTGGGACGCGCTGCACCGGCTGGGCGCGAGGCTCCCGTGGGCCGAGGCGTTCGCCGCCGCGATCGCGGCCGCGCACGAGGGGGTCGAGGTGCCGACCTCGCTCGCGGAGACGCTCGCCGACCCCGAGGCGCCCTTCGACGCCGACCCGGGGATGGCCGGCGTGTTCTACCAGGGCGGCGCGCCCCTGGTCGCCGGGGAGCCCTTCGCGAACCCCGCGCTCGGCCGCACGCTCGAGGCGATCGCCGGGGGCGGCGCGGAGGCGCTGTATCGGGGAGAGGTCGGCGCCGCCTACGTGCGAGGCCTGCGCGCCGCGGGCTCGCCGATCGCCCAGGAGGACCTCGCCGTTCACCAGGCCGAGATCCTCTCTCCGCTCTCAGGCCGGTTCCGCGACCTCCACGTCCAGGTAGCACCGCCGAACTCGCAGGGGTTCTCGCTCCTGCAGATCCTCGCCGCGACGGAGCGGCTGGGCCTGGACCCCGACCCCCATGGCCCCGACGCCGGGATGCTCGCCCGGGTCTTCGCCGTGGCGCTCCGCGACGTCGTACGGCACCTGGCCGACCCCGACCGGATGACGACCCACGTCTCGACCTTGCTGGACGACGGCCACCTCGCGGCGCTCTGCGACGAGGCACGCGGGGACCTCGACGCGCTCTTCGCGCCGCCCAAGCCCGGGGGCGACACGATCGCGCTCGTGGCCGCCGACTCCGAGGGCCATGCGGTCTCGCTGATCCAGAGCCTCTTCCACGGCTTCGGGAGCGGGATCCTCGAGCCGGAGACCGGCATCGTGGCGCACGACCGCGGCGCCTGTTTCACGCTCGTCCCGGACCTGCCCAACACCCTCACCCCGGGGGCGCGGCCGCTGCACACCTTGCTGCCGGCGCTCGTGCACCGCGGCGGAGCCCTGGCGGGGGTGGCGGGCACGATGGGCGGCTACCAGCAGGCGCAGATCGACGCGCAGACGATCGCGCGAGCCTTCGCGCTCGGCCGGGGCCCCGAGGACGCCGTGGCCGCGCCCAGGTTCGTGGTGGACGACCTGCCTCAGGGCGGCGGGATCCCTTCCGCGGTCGCGGAGGCCGACGTCCCCCCGCGAGCGGTCCAGGCGATCGAGGCGGCCGGGCTCGCGGTGCAGCAGGTCGGATCCCGGGACCCCTGGGTGGGCCACGCGCACCTGATCCGCCTGCGCGGCGGCACGCTCGAGGCGGGTTCCGACCCGCGTGCCGACGGTGGCGCGCTGGCCGGCTGAACGGGCGCGCCGGAGTACGCAGGTCTGACCCGCGCGGACCAGGCAACCCCCGTCGAGCGGCGGATGGCGCCCTCCGCGACTCGGCTGCCAGACTCGAGGTCGTGCCCACCCCGCCGATGATCCCGCCCGGCGCCGAGCTCCGTCGGATCCGCAGCCTGATCGCCGACCTCGACGGGATCGTCTGGGAGGCCGACGCCGGCTCGATGTCGTTCACCTTCATCTCCGAGGGGGTGCGCGACATCCTGGGCTACTCCCCGGCGGAGTGGCTCGCCGACCCGAGCTTCTGGCACGCCCGCCTGCATCCCGACGATCGCGAGCGCGCGGTGACCCGGTTCGTCCGCGTGGCATCGGCGGGCGGCCGCTTCGACGAGGAGTACCGGCTGCGCGCGGCCGACGGCGACTGGGTCTGGGTCCGCGACCTCGGCCACGCGGTCAAGGACGTCGACGGCGTGCCCCGCTGGATCCGGGGGCTGATGGTCGACGTCACCGCGCAGAAGACCGTCGAGGAGGAAGCCGGCGAGGCGGAGCGGCGGTTCGAGCGGGTCGTCGAGCACCTGCCCGCGATCGTCTACCTCGAGGCCGTCCCGCCGGGTCCCGGCGAGCCCGGGGAGATGCTGTACGTCAGTCCCCAGGTGGAGGCGCTGCTCGGGTTCACGCCCGAGGAGTGGATCGCCGACCCGTCGTCGTGGGGACGCCAGTTCCATCCCGACGACCGCGCGCGGGTCCGCGAGGAGTACGAGCGGGTCGAGCACGCCGGGACGCAGCTTCGGGTCGAGTACCGGATGTACACGCGCACCGGTGAGACGAAGTGGTTCCGCGACGAGGCCGTCCTCGTCCGCGACGCCGCGGGCGCGCCCCTGTTCTGGCTGGGGATCATGTTCGACATCACCGACCGCAAGGAGGCGGAGTCGCACCTCGCCGAGGCCGAGGCCCGCTACCGCGCGCTGGTCGAGCAGGTGCCGGCCATCACCTACATCGACCCGGTGGAGGATGGACCGACCGTCTACATCAGCCCGCAGGTCGAGTCGCTCCTGGGCTACCCGCCGCAGGCCTGGTACGACGACCCCGACCTGTGGGCCAAGATCGTCCACCCTGAGGACCTCCCGCGTCTGCAGGCCGAGCCCGCGATCGAGGCGCCCACCGCCTCCTCGTATCGGATCGTCGCGAAGGACGGCCGCACGGTCTGGGTGCAGGACCAGGCGACCCTGATCCTCGACGACGACGGCAAGCCCCGCTACTGGCAGGGCGTGATCGTCGACGTGACCGAGCAACGCCGCACGCAGGAGCTGGAGGCCGACCTCGTGCGCCAGCGCCTGGAGGCCGACCGCCTGCGTGCCGAGGACGAGATGAAGACGACGTTCCTGCACGCCGTCTCCCACGACCTGCGGACCCCCCTCGCCGCGATCCTCGGCCTGGCCGCCACCCTGGAGCGCGGCGACATCACGCTCGAGCGCGAGGAGATGCGCGACCTGGCCCGGCGGATCGCGACGAACGCCCGCAAGCTCGACGGGATCGTCGGCGACTTCCTTGACCTGGAGCGGCTCGGCCGCGGGGCCGCCGTGGCGCACTTCGAGCCGGTCGACGTGGGCTCGCTCGTGCGCGAGCTGGTCGCGGGCTCCGAGCTGGTCACCGAGCGCCGGCTGGCGCTCGACGTGGCCCCCGCCACGATCTGGGCCGACGAGGCGATGATCGAGCGGATCGTCGAGAACCTGCTCGGCAACACGGCCAAGCACACGCCGGGCGACTCACGGATCTGGGTGCGCACCGAGCGCGAGTCCGAGGGCGTGCTGCTGATCGTGGAGGACGACGGCCCGGGGGTCCCGCCCGACGAGCGCGAGGCGATCTTCGAGCCGTTCCGCCAGGGATCGACCGCCGGCACCGGGACGGGCGTCGGTCTCGCGCTCGTGGCGCGGTTCGCCCAGATCCACGGCGGCCGCGCCTGGGTGCAGGAGCGCCCGGGAGGCGGCGCCTCGTTCCGCGTGCTGCTGTCGTGGGACGCGCGCCCCGCGGAGCCCGATGAGGAGGACGACCCGCCGGGCGATCAGGCGACCGCGACCGACCCCTCGGCGGAGAGCCAGGCGTAGGCCTCCTCCTCCTGCGCGAAGTGCAGGCGCAGGATCGCGTGCAGGCCGTAGAGCACGCGCCGCAGGTCCATCAGATCCTCCGGCGCCGGCCCGTCGGTCGGAAGCTCCTCCAGCAGCTGGAGGTACACGCGGCCGAGGTGGGCGATCTCCACGTGTGCCCGCGACATCGTCGAGAGCGGGTCCTCGCCACCGAGGAGCGTCGCCACGACCGGGTAGACCGTGGCCTCCTCCTCCTCTTCGTGGCGCGGCAACCGCTCGGCGATGAACACGCGGACCGCCTCGAGCTCGGCGCGCATCTGCTCGGGCGGCAGCTCGCCGAGCAGGTCGGCCGCCGCGCGGACCCGCTGCAGCTCCGGCGCGAACTCCCGATGCTCGAGTCGGAACCGTTCCGCGACGTCGGTATGGGGCGAGGTCCGCACGCGTCTGCGACCGCCGCCGAGCGCCCGGAGCGCGTTCGCGATCGCCGTCACGTCGATCGCCTCCTGGACGATCGCGCCACCCACCGGCCCGATCACCCCGGCGGCGCCCAGGCCCATGAACCCGAACGCGAGGCCCATCCCGAGCAGCACGCTCTGCAACGCGATCCGGCGCGAGCGGTGCGCGATCGTCATCGCTTCGACGAGGCGGTCGAGGCGGTCGACCACCAGCACGACGTCGGCGGCCTCCGAGGACGCCGTCGCGCCGCGGGCGCCCATCGCGACGCCGACGTCGGCGGCCGCGAGCGCGGGCGCGTCGTTCAAGCCGTCGCCCACCATCACGACGACCCCGTGCTCGCGTTCCTCCAGGACGGACTCGACCTTCTCGTCGGGGGCGCGCTCGGACAAGATCCGGTCGACCCCGAGCGCCGCGCCGACGGACTCCGCGACGTCGGGGTGGTCGCCGGTCACCATCACGACCCGCTTGATCCCGACCCGGCGCATCGAGCGGATCACCCGCGGGGTGTCGGGGCGGATCGGGTCGTCGATCAGGAGGGCGCCGGCCACCTCGCCGTCCACACCCACGAACACGCACGAAGAACCGTCGAGCATCGAGCGTCGCCGCACGTCGCGCGCTCGCCGAGGCAACGTCGAGGTCCCCGCCACGAAGGCCGACTTGCCGAGCGTCACCTTGCGCCCGTCGACGGTGCCCGCGATCCCGGAGCCGTAGGTCTCGTCCACCTCCTCGGGGAACGACAGGTCCAGCCCGCGCGCGCGCGCCTCGCGGACGATCGCGACCGCGAGGACGTGCGGCGAGACCTGGTCGAGCGACGCCGCCAGGCGCAGCAGCTCGGCGGGGTCGACGGCCGCGAACGCCTCCACGTCGGCGACCTGCGGCACGCCAGACGTGAGCGTGCCCGTCTTGTCGAACAAGAGGGTCTCCCCACGTGCGAGGGTCTCCAGGGCGCCGCCTCCCTTGACGATGATGCCGCGCTTCGCGGAGCGGGAGATCCCCGCGACCACCGCGATCGGCACGGCGAGGATCAGCGGGCACGGCGTCGCGACGACCAACACCGACAGGGCCCGGAGCCGGTCGCCCGAGATCGCCCACGCCGCGGCGGCGATCACCAGCGTCACCGGGATGAAGATCAGCGCGTAGCGGTCGGCCAGGCGCACGAACGGCGCCTTCTGCTTCTCCGACTCCTCGACGAGGCGGATGATGCCCGCGTACGTGCTGTCGGCGGCGGTCGCCGTCGCGTGCAGGTCGAAGCCCGGGCCGGCGTTGACAGCGCCCGAGCGAACGAGGTCGCCGGAGGGGCGCTCGACCGGCCGCGACTCCCCCGTGAGCGCCGACTCGTCCAGGACGCCGTGACCTTCGAGCACGCCGTCGACCGGGACGACCTCGCCGGTCTTCACCAGGAGCCGGTCGCCCAGACGCACCTGCTCGATCGGCCGCGTGTGCAGGGCGCCGTCCTCGTACCGGTGGGCCTGCTGCGGGGCTCGTGCGAGCAGCGCCGACAGCTCGCGGTGCGCCCGGTCGTCGGCGTAGGCCTCCAGCGCCTTGCCCGAGGAGAGCATCAACGCGATCACCGCCCCGGCCAGGTACTCGCCGAACCAGAGCGCCATCGCCATCGCGAGCAGCGCGATCAGGTCGACGCCGGGCTCGCGCCGCCACAGGCCGGCCGCGACGTCCACCGTCAGGGGGACGAGGCCCAGCACCGTGGTGACGGCCCATGCGACGTCGGACGCCTCGTGGTGGCCGGTCGCGTGCAGGATCCCGCCCGCGAGGAGGCCGACCACCGACGCGGCGAGCCACAGCCGCTGCACGTCGAGGCGGCGTCCGTTCACCCGCTCACCCGGCGCAGCGTGGCGACGAGGTGCCGCGTCATCGGCGTGCGGTCGGTCGCCATGTCGATCTCGTAGGCGAGGACGTCGCCCTCGACCCGGTAGCGCCGGGCCATCGCCACGACGTCCAGGCCGGTGGCGGTGCGCCCGATCCCGCCCTCGGGGGTGACGAAGGAGAGCGCGCGGCCCTCGATCGAGCCGTGCGCGACCTCGGTCAGCCCGAGCGGGTGCGCGAGCGCGAGCTCCCACGCCCCCTCGGCCCCCGGGCGCAGGAACCCCCGCTCCAGATGCAACGGCGCTCCGTCGGCGGGGTCCCAGCTGCGCTGCGTGTAGACGAGGAAGGCGTCGCCGACGTCGTCGAAGGCGAGCTCCTCGCCGTAGGCGAAGGGCTCGATCGTGGGGTACTCGCCGTGTCCCTCGCCTCGCCAGGTCCCCAGCAGGAAGGCGACGGGCCGCAGGTCGTCGTGCAGCGCAGTCACGCGAGCGAACGTACCACCCGCCGCCTCGGCAGCCGGCCCGGCAGGGCCCGTCCCCTTCAGGACGAACGACGCAGGCGTTCGTGGGCGGTGCGCTGGAGCGTCCGCACCTGGTCGTCGCGCTCGGTCCAGCCCGGTCCGCGCGGCGCCACGCCGTCGAGGCGGGAGATCATCGACTGCAGCGTCCGTTCGAGACGGTCCATCCGCGCGAGGAGGTCCTCGACGCGCCGGTCCCCCGTCGAGGTCGACGGCGCGGCAGTCGGCTCGGGGTCGTGGGTGACCGTGAGATCGCGGCGCCGCACGATCACGCGGTGCTCCGCGTCGACCGGCACGGGCCGCGACGCGAGCGCCACCGACGACGGATCCCCGCGCAGACGGGCCTGGAGGTCGAGCAGCTCATCGAGGACCTCGTGGTGGTCCTGGCGGCGGGTCGGTTCCCCCTGCGACACCGTGATCCTCCCGAGCGAGCGCCCCGGCGGCACTCGAGCGGTCGATGATAGCCATGGCGACGCGCCCGGCGGAAGGGGCCGATGGTCCTACGTGCGTTACGCTGCTTCGGTGCCGGCGATCGCGCGATTCAACGTCACCCCGGTGAAGGGCACGCGCCTGCTCCACCCCGAACGGGTCGAGCTCACCGCGGCCGGGATCCCCGGGAACCGCCGGTACTTCCTCGTGGACCAGCAGGGCGACCTCTACAGCGGCAGCGACTTCGGGCCGCTCGTGCGCGTGCGGACGAGCGCCGAGGGCGGACGCCTCGTCTGCGCCTTCCCCGACGGGACCGCCGTGGAGGCCGAGACCGACCTCGGGGACCCGCTCGTGGTGGACTTCTACGGTCGTCCGGTGCCGGCGCGGGTCGTGGGCGGGGCCTTCGCCGGCGCGTTCTCGTCGTTCGTCGGGCGCCCGCTCCGGCTCGTCCGCGCCGAGGCCGACGGCGACGGTCCGGACGTGCGCAGGCTCTCGCTCGTCTCCCTGGCGTCGGTCCGCGAGCTCGCCGCGCGCGGCGGCCACGAAGGCGACCTCGACCCCGGGCGGTTCCGGATCAACGTCGAGATCGAGGGGTGCGCGCCGTTCGAGGAGGACACGTGGGACGGCGGGCGGGTGCGCATGGGCGGGGCCGTCGTGCGCCTGCACGGGCAGATCCCCCGCTGCGATGTCACGACGCAGAGCCCCGAGACCGGCGAGAAGGACTTCGAGACGCTGAAGGTGATCGCCGGGTTCCGCCCGCTGATGGAGCGCGACGGCGCGGGCGGGCGCGGGATCCCCTTCGGGATGTACGCGGAGGTCGAGGAGCCGGGCGCGGCCGCGGTCGGCGACCCCGTCGTCCCGGCCTGAGCGTCCTCGGCCCCGCTACGATGCCCAGGCCGATGCCGGGCCGTGTCCGCTCCCTCGCGTTCCTCCTCGCCGCCGTGTTCGTCGCGCTCACGGCGTGCGACCACTACACGGCGATCGGGGGCCAGGCCGCGGCGAGCGACGCCGCGCCCTCGCTCGCGCCGACGCCCGCGCCGAGCCCGGGCCCACCGCAGCCCGCCGCCGACTGCCGCACGATCGCGCTCCGCGACCCCACCGCCGTCGTGGAGCAGCTGCGGGCCGACGGGCGCTGCGTGGACCCCTCGACCGCGGTCGTCTACCGCTGCGATCCCTCGTTCGACCCGATCGCCCTCGTGCAGGAGGGCGATGCCGAGCCCCACCGGTTCCTCGGCGGCACGTTCGCCGTGCCCGTGGACGCGCTCCCCGCGCAGGCGCACGCGATCGGCATCGCCGGCGCCGGCCGCCTGTGGATGGACCCCGCGGACCCGCGCTGGCTCTGGGTCCAGGCCGACGGCGCGATCACGCGCTGGCTCTCGCTGCCGAAGACGACGCTGCCCTCCACACCCTCGATCCAGCTGATCGGCGACTCGATCCTCGACGGCGCGGCCGCCGAGGTGACCGCGCGCCTGGCAGGCTGGCAGGTCGCGATCGACGCGATGGTCGGGCGCTCCTCCTACGAAGGGGTCCCGATCGCGCAGGCGCTCTCGCCCGTGCCCGCCGTGGTGGTCGTGGAGCTCGGGGTGAACGATCACGACCTGGCCGCCTTCACCGCCAACGCCGCGGCGATCGTGGACGCGGTGCGGACCGCCAGGTTCGTGGTGTGGGTGGCGCCGCACGCGCCCGACACCGTCACCGAGGAGATCGACCGAGCCGTGACGCGCGAGATGGCGACCCTGCCCAACGGCAGCGTTGCCGACTGGAACGCCGCGGTCCCCCTCGACCAGCTGACCTCCGACGGCGTGCACCTGCTCGACCCCACCGGCAAGCCGTTCGCCGAGTTCTTGACGCCGCCGCTGCAGGCCTGGCGCGAGGCGGTCGACGGCCGCGGACCGGACCGGTGCGGTGCCCAGGTGGCCGCGGCGATCGCCGGCTGACTCAGACCTCGCGCGACAGCTCGCGCGCGATCACGAGACGCTGGATCTGGTTCGTGCCCTCGTAGATCTGGGTGATCTTCGCGTCGCGCATCATCCGCTCGACCGGGTACTCCTTGATGTAGCCGTACCCGCCCAGCACCTGCACGGCGTCGGTGGTCACGGCCATCGCGACGTCCGAACAGAACAGCTTGGCCATCGCGGCCGTCTTCGTCAGCGTGGGGCCGTCGACGCCGGCGTCCAGCATCCGTCCCACCCGGTACAGGAGACCGCGCGCCGCCTCGATCCTCGTGGCCATGTCGGCGATCATCCCCGCCACCAGCTGATGCTTCGCGATCGGCGCGCCGAAGGCCTCGCGCTCGTTCGCGTAGGCGAGCGCGGCGTCGAGCGCCCCTTGCGCGAGCCCGAGCGCCTGCGCGCCGATCCCCGGCCGCGAGCGGTCGAGGACCCGCATCGCGATCGTGAAGCCTTCGCCCTCCTCGCCGATCCGCTGCGACGCCGGCACGCGGCAGCCGTCGAAGACGAGCTCCCCGGTCGTGGACCCTTTGATCCCCATCTTCGGCTCCAGGCGCGCGACGGCGAACCCATCGGTGTCGGCGTCCACGAGGAAGCACGAGATGCCGCGGTGGTTCGCCTCCGGGTCGGTCTTCGCGAAGACCGTGTAGACCGACGCGACCCCCGCGTTCGTGATGAAGCGCTTGGACCCGTTCACGACGTAGCCCCCGTCGTCCCGCTTCGCGGTCGTGCGCATCGCCGCGGCGTCGGACCCGGCGTCGGACTCGGTGAGCGCGTAGGCGGGCAGGATCTCGCCCGACGCGAGCGACGGCAGGTACCGCTCCTTCTGCTCCTCGGTCCCCGCCAGCTGCAGCGCGAAGCTCCCCAGCGACTGCAACGCGAGGATCAACCCGCTCGTGGCGCACGCGCGCGAGATCTCCTCGATCGCGACGAGCGTCATCAGGTGTCCGGTGCCGGTTCCCCCGAACCGCTCCTCGAACGGCAGCGCGAAGATCCCCGCCCCCCGGAACGCTTCCACGACGTCCCACGGGAACTCGCCCGTCGCGTCGATCTCGGCGGCCCGCGGAGCGACGCGGTCGCGCACGACCTCCCGGACGAGGTCGCGGAGCTCGCGCTGCTCCTCGTTCAGCAGGTCGTCGTTCACGGCGCTCCCCTCGTCAGATCCTGATCGTCTCGGGATGCGTGCCGAAGACCGCGCGCATCGCGCCGACCATCTCGCCCTCCGTGCAGTACGCGCGGGCGCACGCGATCAGCGCCGGCATCACGTTCTCGTCGGTGCGCGCGACCCGCTCAAGCTCGGCGAGGGCGTCGCGGACGGCGGCGGCGTCACGTCGGGCACGGAGGTCCCGCAGACCCGCGACCTTCCCCCGCTCCACCTCGATCGGGATCTCGAGCGTCTCGATCGGGTCCTCGCCCGTGGGCTCGACGTAGGCGTTCACGCCCACCCGCACGAGCTCGCCGGCGTCGAACCGCTGCTGCTCGCGGAACGCGGCGTCGGCGATCTCGGCCAGGAAGTACCCGGTGTCGATCCCTCGGAGCACGCCCTCGAGGACCGAGCCGCCGCCCAGCTCCTCGATCCGCGCGACGTAGGCCTCGGCCTCGGCCTGGATCCGGTCGGTGAGCGTCTCGACGAAGTACGACCCACCGAGCGGGTCGATCACGTTCGCCGCGCCGGTCTCCTCCGCGATCAGTTGCTGGGTCCGAAGGGCGATCTTCACCGCCCGGTCGGTCGGCAGCGCGAAGACCTCGTCCAGCGAGTTCGTGTGGAGCGACTGCGTGCCGCCGAGCACGGCCGACAGCGCCTCGAACGCGGTCCTGATGATGTTGTTCTCCGGTTGCTCCGCGGTGAGCGAGCACCCCGCCGTCTGCGTGTGGAACCGCAGGCGCCACGACCGCTCGTCGGTCGCTCCGTAGCGCTCGCGCAGGCGCGTCGCCCACATCCGCCTCGCCGCGCGGAACTTCGCGATCTCCTCGAAGAAGTCGATGTGCGCGTTGAAGAAGAACGACAGGCGCGGCGCGAACGCGTCCACCGACATCCCGCGCTCGATCCCGAGCTCCACGTAGGCGAACCCGTCGGCGAGCGTGAACGCCAGCTCCTGGGCCGCGGTCGAGCCGGCCTCGCGGATGTGGTAGCCCGAGACGCTGATCGGATGGAACCGTGGCACCTCGGCGGTGCAGAACGCGATCAGATCCGCGATCAGCCGCAGGTGCGGCCGTGGCGGGAAGAGCCACTCCCGCTGCGCGATGTACTCCTTGAAGATGTCGGTCTGCAGCGTGCCGCCGAGCGCCGACCACGGCACACCCTGCTTCTCGGCCGCCGCGAGGAACATCGAGAACACGATCACCGAGGGCCCGTTGATCGTCATCGACGTCGTGATGTCGCCGAGCGGGATCTGGGCGAACAGCGTCTCGAAGTCCGCGAGCGAGTCGGTCGCGACACCGCAGCGGCCGACCTCGCCCCTGGAGAACGGCTCGTCGGAGTCGCGGCCCATCAGCGTCGGCAGGTCGAACGCGACCGAGAGCCCGGTCTGCCCGTGCGCGAGGAGGTAGCGGTAGCGGGCGTTCGTCTCCTCGGGCGTGCCGAACCCGGCGAACTGCCGCATCGTCCACGGGCGGCCGAGGTACATGCTGGGATAGACGCCACGCGTCATCGGGTACTGCCCCGGGTACCCGAGCGCGTCGGACTCGCCCGCGTGCTCGGTGTAGAGCGGCTCGAGCGGCAGCCCCGAGAAGGTGGCGGCGGGCTTCCCGCCGCTGGCCCGGAACTCCCGCTCCCAGCGGTCCTTCGCGTCCTCAGCCGTGGACCTCACCCCCGTCGCGAGCCATGAGCCGCTCGCGCACCCACGTCACGATCTCCGGGAGCGAGGTCCCCGGCGGGAACACCCGCTCGATCCCGATCGCCCGGAGCGGCTCGACGTCGCGCTCGGGCACGATCCCCCCGGCGAAGACCGGCACGTCGAGGTCGCGGGCGCGGAGCTCGTCCATCACCGCGGGGAACAGCGTCATGTGCGCGCCGGAGTGGGTGGACAGGCCGAGGGCGTCGGCGTCCTCCTCGAGCACGACCTCCGCGATCATCGGCGGCGTCTGCCACAGGCCCGTGTAGATCACCTCGAAGCCGGCGTCGCGGAGCGCGCGCGCCACGACCTTCGCGCCGCGGTCGTGCCCGTCGAGCCCGGGCTTGGCGACGACGACCCGGTACGGCGCACGCGTCGCGGGATCCCGGCTCGCATCCATCCGGGCCAGTATCGCGGGTCCGGAGCCCTCACGCGGCAGCCCCTCGCGCGGCAGCTAGGCCTGCTGCTCCCAGAGCTGCCGCGTGAGGGAGGCCTGCCCCACGTGCTCGCGCAGGTGCTCCAGCGCGTGGAGCAGCGCCCACGCGGCGCTGACCACCTCGGGATCGTCGCCCGTGGCGCGACGCGACGTGGTCCGCGGGGCGTCGGGCTCGAACGGCCCGGCCGCGTCCAGCAGCGCCAGGCACCGCTGCGCGTACCCGTCCACGGAGGCGAGCAGGTCGGTGTCGCTCGTCGCGACCGTGCGGAACTCCGCGTCGCGGTCGCGGTCGGGCGCCGGCGCCCCGGTCGCCACCGCCAGCCACGTGTTGGCGCTGGCGGCGGCGTGCGTGGCGAGCACCGCGATCGCGTTCGTGTCCTGCCTGGCCGGACGCCAGTTGAGCGCGTCGGCCGGCAGGCCACGCACGGTCTCGATGAGGTCCGCGACGGAGCGTTCGAAGGTCTCGCGGGCGGCGTCGATCGTCGGGTCGCTCATGTCGCGCAGTCTACGGAGCGCTTCCTCCCGGCGTCGCCGGGGGATACGCTTCGCCGGAACGATCGACGGGAGACCTCGATGAGCGACGAGGAGAAGCGCGAGTACGTGGCCCCGCCCCCTCCTCCGCTGTTCGGCCGCGGCGGCACGGGCATCGGGCAGAACCCCAAGCGCATGAGCGGGAGGGATCTCGAAGCGGCGGTGGAGCGCCACCAGCAAGAGGAGCAGGCGGAGACGGGCCGCATCCCGTGGTGGAAGCGCCTGTTCGGCCGCTCCTGAGGTCCCGTCGCCCGACCCGAAGGGAGGAAGGACGGATGAAGGCGTGGCCCGTTCGGAGGTACTTCGAGGGCGCGGGCGTCGTGTTCTTCGCTGCCTTCGCGCTCCAGGCGTTCTTCGGCGCGCGGATCGTGGGGTCGGTGACGCGTGCGATGACGGTCACGGCACGCGGCATGGGCGTGTCCGGCCTGACGGGCGCGAGCTGGTACGGCTACGTGTTCGAGCCGCTCCTGCTCGGGGTCGTCGGACTCCTCGTGGGCTTGGGGCTCGGTCGGATCGCCGACCGGTTCAGTCAGGCCGGCGACCCGCACGACCCGACGCCGGCGTCGAGCCCGCCGCCCGTCGCCTAGGACCTTCGGATCGCGCTCGGTCCTCGTCCGCCTCCGTCGGGGGCCCGGCGGGCACCGGCCACCAGCGGCTCCCCGCCGCGGTGAGGACGCGTTGCACGGCGAACCCGACGAGGAACGCCCCGAGCAGGATCGGGACGATCGAGACACCGGAAGGGTGGTGAACCGCCTGCAGCACCCAGCGCATCGTTCCGACCCTACGGCGACCCTCGCGGAGTGACCAGGCAGCCGCGACTCACCTCACGTTCGACCGGCCTCGATCAGAGCCCGCACTCCTGCTCCTGGATGAACAGGCCGATCCGCGCCTCGGCCATGGCGACCTCCAGACGCCTGAGCGCGG
>JBLMXP010000174.1:0-7901 GCA_050257835.1 Planctomycetaceae bacterium
CGTCGTCACCCTGATCCTGGCCCTCGCGCCGCCGGCGTCGGCTGGGATCCACCGGGTCTGGCGCCAGCGGATCGGGAACGGGCTCTACTCGGTCGCGACGGCGCCCGACAGCTCGGTCTACGTCGTGGGCGACAAGTCGTTCTCGATCACCCGCAAGGCGATCGTGGTCAAGCTCTCGCCCGACGGAACCCGCGAGTGGCAGCGCTCGTGGCTCCCCGGCAAGCGCGCGAGCACCCGCGGGCTCGGCGTCGCCGTGATGCCGAACGGCAACGTCGTGTGGATCGGGAGCGTGCAGGGACAGTGCGAGGGCGGCGGGTGGTTCCTCGAGGTCCGCCGGCCCGGCGGCGACCTGGTCCACCGCTACGTGACCAAGGGCTGGCGGTGCTCGATCGCGGAGTCGGTGCGCGACGTCGCGGTGAGCGGGGACCTGATCGTGGTGGCCGGCTACGACCACGGGTGCTGCGGCGACGTCAGGCAGGACGGCTGGGTCCGCGCCTTCGACGCGACGGGGCACCGGATCTGGCAGACGGACTTCGAGCCGCCCTCCCCCACCCCGCGCGCCTGGTACGACCGCGCGACGGGGGTCGCGATCGACGCGACCGACCACGTCTACGTCGCCGGGTGGGCGGCGACCAAGCGGATCGTCAGCGACAGCGACACCGTCAAGGGAACGGCCACGCTGCAGAAGCTCACGGGCTCGGGCACGGTCCTGTGGTCCAAGCGGGTGCTCACCGCGCGGATGCCGACGCTCTCCGAGCGTGTCGCGGTCTCGGTCCGCGGCGCGCGGATGATGGTCGCCGCGGGGATCCACGGCAACGGTCTGTGGTGGCACATGCGCCACGGTGCCAGCGACGGGTGGCTCGGCGCCTTCACGACCGGTGGGGACCCCGTGTGGTCCCGGACGTGGGACGCGACGAAGCCGCGCGGCGCCGAGCCCTGGCAGGTGGCGATCGCCGCCGACGGATCCACCTGGGTGGTCGGCTCCCGCCGCAACGCCCGCGAGCACCGGTTCGATCTGTTCGCGCGACGGTATTCGGTGGCAGGCAGGCTGCTCGGCGCGTTCTCGACCGGCGGCGGCGCGTCGACGATCGGCTCGGGCGTCGCCCCGATCGCGACCGGCGCCTACGTCAGCGGGTTCGCCGGCCCGAACCCGTACTCGGGACGGGTGGGGAGCCTCCGGCGGCTCACGTCGTAGCGCCCTCGACGCGGCGCTGAGCCCGCATCGCCAAACGCGCGGCGGTCGCTCGCGGGAGGAACCGCGTGCCGAGCGCCGCCACCCGCCAGCGCGCCCCGTGCACCGCGAACGGCGCGCCCGTCTTCGCGCGCGCCCAACCCCAGCGGACGACCTCCTCCGCGCTCGCCAGGTCGCGGCCTTGGATCAGCTTCGAGTCGTGGATCTCGCCGCGTGCCTGGAAGCCGGTCTCGGTCGGACCCGGGCAGAGCGCCGTCACCGTGACCCCGGTGCCGCGCACCTCCTCGGCGCGCGCGATCGACAGGTTCAGCACGTAGGCCTTCGAGGCGTAGTAGGCGGCCATCAGCGGCCCGGGCTGGAACGCGGCGTTCGAGGCCATGTTGATCACGATCCCGCGGCCACGCTCGACCATCCCCGGCAGCAGCAGCCGCGTGAACGCGGTGAGCGCCACGACGTTCACCCCGAGCAGCTCGAGCAGGTCGCCCTCGGGGAGCTCGGCGAACAGCCCGAACTGCGTGAACCCGGCGTTGTTGACGAGCACGTCGACGCGACCGTGATGGCGCTGGCGGAGGTTGTCGAGCACGTCGCGGGCGGCGCCGGGCGCCCCGAGGTCCTTCGGGATCACGATCGCCTCGATCCCGAATCGCTCCTCGACGTACTGGGCGAGCTCCTCCATCGCCTGACCGGAGCGCGCCACGAGCACGACGTCGTAGCCCTCGGAGGCCAGCAGGCGCACGAACTCCGCGCCGAGCCCCGAGGACGCGCCCGTCACGAGCGCCGTCCCTCGTTCGGTCACGCCAGCTCCTCGGCGAACACCCGGTCCATCGCGCGGCGGCACCGTCGCGTGATACGAAGGTACTCGTCCACGAAGGACTGGCGTGGGTACTCCTCGTAGCCGAGGCGCCGCGCGAGCGCCAGTTGGTCCTCGGGCGCGACCGGCACCGCCTCGGCGTGCACCCGCCGGTCGACCTCGAGCGCGTCCTTGACGTCGGTGAGGAACACGAACGCCTCGCCGAGGTCGCGCGCGACGCTCTGCTCCACCAGGCGTTCCTCCGCCAGGCGCTCGATCGCCTCGAGGGTGCGCGGGGTGCGGACCTCCGGGTGCGCGCCGCCGTGGCGCAGCAGCAGCGTCTCCACGGCGAACTGGACGTCGGCGAGCGAGCCGTAGCCGAGCTTGAAGTGGAACTTCGTGGCCTCGGGGGGCTTCACGCGCTCGCGCTCGATCCGCTCGCGCATCCGGCGGATCTCGGCGACCGCGTCGATCGTGATCCCCTCGGGCGCGTACGCGAGGTCGTGCGCGGCGCCGACGAACCGGCGGCCGAGCGCGGGGTCGCCCGCGACGTGGCGCACCCGCAGCAGCGCCTGGCGCTCCCACAGCTCCGCGTAGCGCTCCCAGTACTCGAGGTAGCCGGCGAACGAGCGTGCGAGCGGTCCGTTGCGCCCCTCGGGCCGCAGGTCGGCGTCGATCTCCCAGCCGGCGTCGCGGACGTGGCGCATCAAGCGCTCGCCCGCGTCGACCGCGGCACGCAGGTCCTCGGGGCCCTCGCCCTCGTAGACGAAGACGACGTCGAGGTCGCTCGCGAAGCTCAGCTCGCGCGCGCCGAGCTTGCCCATCCCGATCACGGCGAAGGGCAGCGGCGGCGCCACCTCGTCGAGCGCCTCGGCGATCACCCGGTCCCCCACCGCTGCGATCGCGTCGCCGGTCTCCCGCGGCGACAGCTCCCGCGCCGCGTACCGCCCGACCACCCGCAGGAGGTCGGCGGCCGCGTCGTCGGCGTGGATCACGCCGCCCGCGAGCGCCCGGATCCGCTCCGGGTCCTGCACGAGGAGGTCGGTGGCGAACCGGCTCGCGGCGGCGACGTGCGCCAGCCGTCGCGCCGCGCCCGGGTCCGTGGCGAGCGCGTCGGCCGGCCCCGGTCGCTCCCCCACCGCGTCGGCCACACGTTCGAGCCGCACCAGCGCGGCGTCGGGGTCGGCGGCGAGCGCGAGCGCCGGGGCCATCAGCGGGAAGACGTGGGCGAGCACCTTGCCCAGGCGCGTCTCGCGTCCGACCAGCCGCGCGAGCACCTCGTAGGACCGCGATGGCTGCGCGAACCCGAGCCCGGCGAGCAGCTCCTCGGTCGCGGCTCGCTCGGTGCCCGGCCGCGGCGCCGCCGGCCCGGCGAAGGCCTCGAGCAGCGGCCGGTAGAACAGACGCTCGTGCAGCCCTCGGACCAGCCCGGTGGTCCGGTCGTACTCGGCCTGCAGCGCGTCGGCGTCCTCCAGCCCCAACGAGCGCGCGATCGTGGTCCGCGCGTGCCGGTCCGCCGGAAGGTCGTGGGTCTGCAGGTCCCGGACGATCTGCAGCCGGTGCTCGAGCCGCCGTAGGAAGACGTACGCCCCGGCGAGCGCGTCGGCGTCGGACTCGGCCACGTACCCCTCGCTCGCGAGCGCGCGGAGCGCCGCCAGCGTGTTCGGGCTCCGCAGCGTCGGGTCGCGCCTTCCGTGCACCAGCTGCAGCAACTGCACGGCGAACTCGACGTCGCGGATCCCGCCACGCCCGCGCTTGACCTCGACGAACTCCTTGCCGCGCGCGCGGATGTACTCCTCGAGCCGGACCTTCGTCCGCCTCACCTCGTCGATCGCCGAGGCCTCCATGTGCGACGGGTACACGATCGGCGCGAGCCCCCCGACGAAGACCGTGCCCAGCGCGAGATCTCCGGCCGCGGCGCGCGCCTTCAGCATCGCCTGGCGCTCCCACACGGCCGACGTGCCCGCGTAGTACGCGAGGGTCGCGGCGAGCGAGCGGCTGAGCGCGCCGTCGCGGCCGCCGGGGCGCAGCGCCGGGTCCACCCGCAGGGCGATCCCGTCGGCGGTCCGGTCGGCCAGCAGGTGGATCAGCGCCCCGGCCTCGCGCTCGGCACGCTCCTGCGCGGCGGGACCGGGCTCGGGATGGACGAACAGCAGGTCGACGTCGCTCGCGTAGTTCAGCTCGCGACCGCCCAGCTTGCCGAGCGCGATCACGGCGAGATCCGGCGCCGCGAGCGCTGCCGCGGCCGCGAGGCACGCGTCGGCGACGTCGCTCACCTCCAGGACGACCTCCTCGAGCGGCGCCCCGCCCAGGTCGCGCGACGCCACCCGAAGCATCGCCCGACGCCGGAACCGCCGGAGCGCGGCCCGAGGTTCCCCCGCCGCCAGGTCCGCCGTCAGCTCCGCGTCGAGCTCCTCGCGCGACCGAGCCCGGACGTCACGAAGGGAGGCCGCCTCTTCCGGGTAGCGAACGAGGAGGTCGGCGGAGGCCGTGGAGAACCCGAGGAGCCGTACGGCGGTCTCGGCGACCCCGGGCTCGAGCAGGACGTCGCGCGCGCGGACGTCCGCGGTCACCCGATCCCACGCCGCGCGCGCCAACGCAGGATCGGGAGCCGTCGAGAAGAGGTCCTCGGGCGGGCTCGACACGCGCCATCTTGTCACGCGCGGCGGACGCGGCCTCAGGCGAGCGCCGCGTCGGGCACGGCGAGACCGGTGAGCGCGAACGCCTGAGCCAGGGCGCGCCGGTCGTCCCCCTCCGCGACCACCGCGTCGCCGCCCCGGCCCAGCTCGCGAACGAACGGGACGAACGCGGGCGAGGGCACGAGCACCACCGACGCGAGCGCCGCGACCTGGATCTCGACGCGCCGGTCGAGCAGGTGGTCGCCGGTGGCCGGGCCGCGGAGGTCGTACAGGAGCGCGGCGCCCGGGTGGGCGTCGAGCGAGCCGAGGAACGCGAGCGCGGCGGCCGGTCCGTCGATCACGAGCACGTTCGGGTGCCCGGCGCGCGCCGCGAGCCAGCGGGCCCCTTCGGGCGGCGTGGGGCAGACGACGACCTCGACGTCGCGGGCCCGCAGCGCCTCCGCCTCGGCGACCTCACGCGCGGCGACCGTCACCCGGACCGACGGCTCCAGCGCGGTCAGGAGCGCGACCGCCCGCTCCGTGGTCGATCCTCCCGCCGGCCAGCGGTCGGCGAGCACGGTCACGCGGAAGGGCGGATGCGTCACGCGGGCCCCGGGTCCTCGCCGGGAGGCGCGTTCGTGTCGAGATCCTCGCCCTCGGCGCCCTCGTAGTTGCTCGACCGGATCGCCTTCCACGGGCGGCGGGTGACGTCGGACAGGCGTTCGCGCGCGGCTTCCAACTGGCGCTCGCGCACGGCGGTCACCTTGCGGAGCCAGTCGAGCTCCTTCTGGAGCCGCGCGATCTCCTCCTCGTGGCGGTCGGCGCGCTCCTTGTGGAAGTGGTAGTGGAGGTCGGCCTGGTGGACCTTGTGCCAGAGCAGCGTGAACCGCACGTCCTTCTGCGACAGCTCGAGCGAGAACCCGCGGAGCCAGTCCTCGAGGTCGCGCTCGCGGTCGGCGAAGGCCACCTGTTGCTGCCCCATCCGCGCGGTGAGCGCGCGGGCCGCCCGCGCGTACCGCTCGCGCTCGTCGTCGAGGCTCGAGCCCGCCACGACCGGCGCCGGCGCGTCGAGGTGCGGCGCCTCAGCGAGCGAGGCCGCGAGCGCCGCGACCCGGTCGAGGTGGGCGTCGACGCGGTCGCGCAGCGCGCCGGGGTCCACCGCATCCGCGGCCCCGAGCGCGCGGTCCAGCGCCTCGGCCAGAGACGACGGGTCCTCGGTCGCGCGGGTCTCGAGCCCGGGCGGGAGGTCGTGGCCGGCCGGGTCGACCAGCGAGCTCGGGCGCCCGTAGGCGGCCGCGACGACGTTGCCGGCGGTCGAGTCCCCGACGAAGGCCGCCGACCACACGATCGCGGCGACGGTCTCGAGGGTTCGGGCTCCCTCGGGCAGGCGCACCGCCTCGGGGAGGCGCGCGGCGAGGGCGCGGGCGACGTCGTCGTCGCCGTCGGCAGGCTCGGTCGGCACGAGCAGCGGGGTGAGCCCGCGGGCCGCGCAGACCTTCGCGACGGCATCGGCGAACGCGTCCAGGTGCGGCGCGAGCGCCGTGCTCGCCTGCACCGCGAGCAGGTCGGCCTGCGGCAGCAGGCCGGTCGACCGCGCGTGGTCGACCCAGGCCTCGAGCGCGCGCACGTCGAAGAGGCGCGGCAGGAGCCAGGCCGGGTGCGGCACCACGTCGATCTCGCGCTCGACGCCGGCCGCGCGGAGGCGATCGCGGCTCGCGTCGTCGGCGACGCTCACGATCGCGCGCGCGGCGAGCGCCGCCCGCAGCCGCGCGGCGAGCTCCTCGTCGGGGTCGGAGGGGACCGTCGCGAGGTGCCACACGGTCGGCAGGTCGACCTCGCGTGCCCCGACGCCCTCCACGAAGAACCGGCCGGACCGGCGTCGCTCGGTCTCGCTCGCGGGCGCGCCGACCGAGGACGCGAGCTCGTGATCCGGCACGATCGGACCCGCGAGCAGCAGCAGGTCGATGTCGTCGGCGAGCACGTCCACGTCGTCCCAGTCCCCGAGCGGTCGAGCGGGCTGCTCGCCCTCCTCGGCGAAGCGGTTGCGGCCCGGGAAGCCGAGCGGTGAGCGCACGTCGAGCACGAGGTGCGGCAGGCGATGAGCCAGCTCGCGGCGCGTGATCCGCGGCACGAGCATGTCGCCCAGACGCTCGACGTCGAACGTCCCCCACAGACCGACCCGCGGCATGCAGCCGAGACTACGAGAGATGTAACCGGGGTGTAACTCGCCCTGGGGCGGGGCCGCCTACCCTCGAGAGATGCTGAGCGCCGAGTCCGATTACGTCCTGCACACGATCGAGGAGCGCGGGATCCGCTTCGTCCGCCTGTGGTTCACCGACGTGCTCGGGTTCCTGAAGTCCTTCACGATCACGTCGCAGGAGCTCGCGGGAGCGTTCGCCGAGGGGATGGGGTTCGACGGGTCCTCGATCGAGGGGTTCAGCCGGATCCAGGAGTCCGACATGGTGGCCTGGCCCGACGCCTCTACGTTCCAGGTGATCCCGTGGAAGACGGAGGAGCCGGTCGCGCGGATGTTCTGCGACATCTACCAGCCCGACGGCACGCCCTTCGACGGCGACCCGCGCGGGGTGCTCAAGCGCCAGCTCCAGCGCGCCGCCGACCTCGGCTACACCTTCTACGTGGGTCCTGAGCTCGAGTACTTCTACTTCAAGGCACTCGACGACCCGACCTTCCTTGACCAGGGCGGGTACTTCGACGAGACGCCTCTGGACGCCGCCACCGACCACCGCAAGCGCACGGTCCAGTACCTGGAGGCGATGGGGATCCCTGTCGAGTACGTCCACCACGAGGTGGCGCCGAGCCAGCACGAGATCGACCTGCGCTACACCGACGCGCTCACGATGGCCGACAACGTGATGGCCTACCGGCTCACGGTGAAGGAGGTCGCGCAGGAGTTCGGGATCTACGCGACGTTCATGCCCAAGCCCGTCGCCGGCGTGAACGGGAGCGGGATGCACACCCACCAGTCGCTGTTCGCGGGCGATCGCAACGCGTTCTTCGAGGCCTCCGACGAGTACCACCTGTCCGACGTGGCGAAGTCCTACATCGCGGGCCTGCTGAAGCACGCCCCGGAGATCACGCTCGTCACGAACCAGTGGGTCAACTCCTACAAGCGCCTCGTCCCGGGGTTCGAGGCCCCCGTCTACGTGTGCTGGGCGCGTCGGAACCGCAGCGCGCTGGTGCGCGTGCCCCAGTACAAGCCCGGCAAGGAGGAGGCGACCCGGATCGAGTACCGATCCCCCGACCCCGCGTGCAACCCCTACCTCGCGTTCGCCGCGATGCT
>JBLMXP010000175.1:0-3566 GCA_050257835.1 Planctomycetaceae bacterium
GAGCTCCTGCTCAGAAATAGGCGAGGAAACCATGGTCCTCGAGGTCGGCGCGCATCTCGAGCGCCTTGGCCCGCGCGAGCGGGAAGTCCTCCCCGACGACCGCGAGGAAGCCGTCGATCACGGGACCGGTCGAGGCGTCGCCGCGGACGCGCGGCAGCACCTTCTGCACGAGCTGCTCGTCGAGCGCGATCCGCCAGTCGGTGCCCATCTCCTGCGCAGCGACGACGTAGGCCGAGACCTCGTCGAGCACGCGGAACCCGAACGGCGCGATCGGCTGCAGGATGTCCCACACCTCGAGCAGGTCGAGCGCGTAGGCGGCGTCGCCCAGGTGCGCCACGACGTCCTCGCGGTACAGCGGCAGCTCGATCACCTGTGCGCGGTCGAAGACCTTGTCGGCGAACCCGTGGGTGGTCTCGTCGACGTTCACGGTGCCGGTGAACCGCAGGTTCGGCGTGAGCTCGACATGGTGCCCGGGCGCGAGGTCGAGGTTCGCGACACCCTCGCGCGAGCGCACCTCCATCGAGGACAGGAAGCGGCTGAAGTAGTGCTCGACGCGCGCGAGGTTCATCTCGTCGAGGATCACGTGGAACAGGCGGGGCGGACGCATCTCGCGGTTCGCCGCGTCCCACTCGCGGGCGGACTCGCGCACGAACTCGCTGAACGGGGTGCCGTGGTAGAAGCCGTCGAGCGGGGAGAGGTACCCGAGCAGATCCTCGTTCGAGGACCAGGAGGGGTCGACCGCGACGAGCTTCGTCCGGGCCTGGACCACCTCCGCATAGGCCTGCGCGAGCCACGTCTTGCCGGTGCCGCTCGGGCCGCACAGGATCACGAACCCGCGGGTCTGGATCGACAGGTGGTAGCGGCGGATCACGTCGTCGCCGATCCGAAAGGTCGGGTAGGCGGTGCGGAACCGGCGCACCATCGCGCTGAAGTCGTCGTCCACGCGGGGGGGCGGGGGGTCGTATCGGTCGGCGGCCGTGGCCATATCGTCGCTGCCTCCTGCTGTCAGACCTGGGCGGGCTCCCTCTGTGCCCGCCCGTTCGGAGTGGTCGGAACGCTACACGGGTTGCGGGGTGCTGGCATCCGTCGAACGTCCGAGGACCCTTCCGCCGAGGTCCATCCGCCTTCCGAGGGGCACGGCGCAGGTCACCGCGAACCCCCGGAACCCCGCGCGGCGACCAGCCGCTGGGCGGGCCCGCGGATCGCGAGCGCGGCGGCGTCGCGCAAGAACGCCTCGTCGTCGCGCTCACCGGCCCAGATCGACAGCGGGGCGTCGGCGTTGACCGGCACGATCGTCCGCATCGCGTCGAGGTAGTCCCGGGCGTCGAGCAGCTTCGTGCGGAGACTGACGGTGAGGGAGGGGTCGCCGGCGGCTGCCGCCTCCAGCATCGCGTCGATCGAGGCGAACCGCTGCACGAGGTCGCGGGCCGTCTTCTCTCCGACGCCCTTGACACCGGGCAGGCCGTCGGAGGGGTCGCCGCGGAGGATCGCGAACTCCATGTAGCGCTCGGCCGGCACGGCGTAGCGCTCGAGGACGCCGGCCTCGTCGAGCTCGCGGAGCTCCGAGACGCCGCGCACCGTGAACAGCAGCTTGACGACCGGGTCGCGGACCAGCTGGATCAGGTCGCGGTCCCCGCTCACGATCTCGAGCCGGTCGTCCTCGCGCGCGTCGAGGCAGAAGGCGCCGATCGCGTCCTCGGCCTCCCACCCTTCGGTCTCGGCCTGGACCATCCCGGTGGGTCCGAGCAGCTCCCGCAGCAGCACGAACTGCGGCGGCAGATCCTGCGGATCCTCCGGCCGATGCGCCTTGTACCCCGGATAGAGGTCGGTGCGCGCCACCGGGCGCCAGTCGTGGTCGTACACGTGCACGACCTCGTCGGGATGCCGGGTGGCCACGAGCCGCGCGACCATGTCGAGGTACCCGTGCACCGCCCCGACGTTCCGCCCGTCGGGCGTGAAGACGCCGTCCTTCATGGCGAAGTACGCCCGGTACATCATGCTGGAGACGTCGAGGAGCAGACGACGAGTCACCAACGGAGGGTAGCCGTTCGACCCTTCTCGGTCAGCTGATCGAGGCCGTACGATGACGTCATGTTCGGGGTCATCGCGCTGGTTGCCGCCGGGATCGTCTTGGGCGACCTCCTGCGCAGGGCTCGCATCCGCCGAGCGATGGAGGATGCCTGGCGGCGCGAGGACTTGGAGTTCCTTCAGAAGCTGCGCGGGTCCCGCTGATCACCCGGGCGAGCCCTGCCACCACCTCCGCGAGGCGCCTCGGGCTAGCGCGTCGTCTTCGCGAGCTTCGCGAGGTTCGTCTCGATCCGCTCCTGGCGAACCGCGAGCTCCTTCACCTCTCGAAGGACGTCGTGGAGCAGCGCGACGATGCGGTCGTTCGTCGGGGTCTCACGACCGGCCATGCATCTCACCTCCCTTCCTCGAGGGCGGCTACCGTCAGGATGGCACATGGATCGAGAAGACCAAGGGAGACCGGGATGAGCGAAGCGAAGCGTTCGGGGCCGGGTTTCGTCGTGCTTCGCCACGTCGGCGACGATGAGTGGCGGTTCCTCGGCGAGGTGCCCCGCAAGCGCGGGCTCACGGCGCGGGCAGCCCGCTCGCAGGCGATCCTCGAGGCGACGGACGGCGCCGCGCGACCCGGCGAGGAGTACGCGGCGGTGTTACGAAGCGAGTGGCGCGTCTCGCTCGACTGGACGCACCCGACGGCGACCTGACGAGGCGGCGGTTCGGCTCGGTCGAGGTCGGCGGCCGCGATCGGCGCCCACGCGGGGCCCGACGCATGAACCTGGGCCCGGAGGGCAGGGAGGTCCATCTCCGCCTCGTCGGTGAAGAGCGAGGGCCGGCCTTGAGTCGGAACAGGTACCACGAGTCGGACCCCACCAGGTGGCGGATCGTGTCGAGGATCGACCCGTAGGTGCCCGGGACCGTCGTCTGGAGCTGCGTGGGGCTGAGCGAGGCGCACGCGTCGATCAGCTGCAGCGTCGCCCACACGTGGTGGGCGAAGGCGTCCTCCAGCATCGTCCCCTCACTCACTCGTCCACGCTACCTGGCTATGCTCCGACGCATGTCGGGGGCGAAGGAACGTGCCCGTGCGCGGGCGGCAGATCGGGCTGGGGCGAAGCGCTACGGCATGGCGCTGATGCTCCTCGTCCTCGCGATCGTCGCGACCGCCTTCGTCGACCAAGGCGCGTGGGCGAAGGTCCTCGTGCTGGTCTTCGAGGGAGGGGCCCTGCTGTTCCTCGTCCAGACCGCCAACGCCGGTCGAGGGGTGATCCTGGTCGCGCGACTCGTCGTCGGGCTCGGCGTCCTCGGTGTGGCGACGGCAGCCATCTTCGGTCATGGGGACGCCGGGAAGAACGCGCTCTCCGGCGTCGGCATCCTGATGGCAGTGGTTGCTCCGGTGGTCGTCGTCCGGGACCTCCGGCGCGAGAAAGAGGTGAACCTCCAGATCGCGATGGGCGTGCTCGTCGTCTATCTACTGATCGGGATGTTCTACGTGTTCGTCTATCAGTTGGTCCAGTACTTCAGCCCCCCGTTCTTCGTGCAGGTCACGG
>JBLMXP010000176.1:0-10466 GCA_050257835.1 Planctomycetaceae bacterium
GGGGGCCCCGACCCGGCCCCCCCGTCACCACGACGGGAAGCGTGACGAGGGCGAGGACCTATGGGCAGGTACCTGATCAGGCGCAGCTTGTTCATGATCTTGGTCCTCTGGATCATCTCGATCGTCACGTTCCTGATCTTCGTGAAGCTGCCCCCTGGCGACCCGGCGCGCCGGCTGGCGGGCAAGGGCGCCACCCCCCAGATCCTGGCGCAGGTGCGGCACAACGTCGGCCTGGATAAGCCGATCTGGGTGCAGTACGGGCGGTTCGCCGAAGGCCTCATCCCCCTGCCCGGTCTGTGGCTGAACCCGCAGGTCTATTACTCGTGGTCGAACCGGGTCGAGGTCCGGGCGGAGATCCGCGACCGGTTCCCGGTGACGGCGACCCTGACGCTCGGGGCCACGGTGCTGTGGCTCCTGATCGGTATCCCGATCGGCATCCTGTCCGCGATCAGGCGGCGGTCGTGGGCGGACCGGGGCTCGATGCTGTTCGCCCTGTTCGGCGTCTCGATGCCGACGTTCTGGCTCGGGATGCTGCTGATCTACTTCTTCTACTACAAGCTTCGATGGGCGCCCCCGACCGGCATCAACATCGGCCAGTCGCTGGTCGGCGCCGTCCTCGACGGCAAGTTCCTCCTCGCGTGGATCACGCTCGCCGTGACGTCGGCCGCGTACTACACGCGGATCGTCCGCGGCAACATGCTCGAGGTGATGTCGGAGGACTACATCCGGACCGCGCGCGCCAAGGGCTTGCCGGAGCGGACGGTGACCTACAAGCACGCGTTGCGTGCCTCTCTCACCCCGGTCGTCACGATGCTGGGGCTCGACGTGGCGACGCTGCTGGGCGGCGCGGTGATCACCGAGCGCGTGTTCTCGTTGCCCGGCCTCGGGGTCTACGCGCTCGACTCCCTGGCCCTGACGGACTTCCCCGCGGTCATGGGCGTGACGATCGTCGCGGCGATCTTCATCGTCGTCGCGAACCTCGTGGTGGACATCATGTACGCTGCTTTGGACCCCCGAGTCCGCTTCACGTAAGGATCGCCGCCGATGCCTGAGCCGCTGCTCGACGTTCGTGACCTGCACGTGCATTTCCCCACCGACGACGGCCTGGTCAAGGCGGTCGACGGGATCTCCTACTCGATCGCCCCCGGCGAGACCCTCGGGATTGTGGGCGAGTCCGGCTCGGGCAAGTCGGTCAGCTCGCTCACCGTGATGGGTCTCGTCACGCGCAAGCAGGCCGACATCTCCGGGGAGGTCATCTTCCAGGGCCAGGACCTGCTCCAGCTGCCCCAGGACGAGATGCGGGGGATCCGGGGCGCGAAGATCTCGATGATCTTCCAGGACCCGATGACCTCGCTGCACCCCTTCTACCGGGTGGGCGACCAGATCGCCGAGGCGATCCGTCAGCACCGCGACGTGTCGAAGAAGGAAGCCTTCGACCAAGCCGTCGACATGCTCGCGAAGGTGAACATCCCTCAGCCGAAGGACCGGGCGAGGCAGTACCCGCACGAGTTCTCCGGCGGCATGCGACAGCGCGCGATGATCGCGATGGCGCTGTCGCTCAACCCGGACCTGCTGATCGCCGACGAGCCGACCACCGCGCTCGACGTGACCGTCCAGGCCCAGATCCTCGACCTGATCGACAAGCTCAAGCAGGAGTTCAACGCCGCGGTGATCATCATCACGCACGACCTCGGCGTCGTCGCCGAGCACTGCGACAACATCGCCGTGATGTACGCGGGCAAGATCGTCGAGTTCGGGTGGACCGACGACATCTACTACAAGGCGCACATGCCCTACACGTGGGGGTTGCTCCAGTCCATCCCCCGCCTGGGGGAGGAGCTGGAGCGGCTGCACCCGATCACCGGACGTCCGCCCTCCCTCATCACCTTGCCGCCGGGGTGCGCGTTCAGCCCGCGGTGCCCCTACTCCTTCAACCGGTGCCAGGCCGAGGTGCCGGAGCTGCTGCCCGAGGACGGGCACCACGCCACCGCCTGCCATCTGTCGTTGCAGGACAAGGAACGGATCCTCCACGAGGAGGTGTTGGCCGCCCGATGAGCGTCGAGGTGAACGAGCGCCCGACCGAGCCCACCGCCCCCAAGGCGGAGCCGCTCGTGCGGATCGAGGGGATCAAGAAGTACTTCCCGATCACCCGAGGGATCCTGTTCCAGAAGCACATCGGTGACGTCCACGCGGTTGACGGCGTGGATCTGGAGGTCTACCCGGGCGAGACGCTCGGGCTGGTGGGGGAGACCGGCTGCGGTAAGTCGACCCTGGCGCGGGTCGTGATGCGCCTCTACGATGCCACCGACGGGCACATCTGGTTCCAGGGCAAAGACATCACGGCCGTGAAGGGCGAGGAGCTGCGCGCGCTCCGGCGCGACATGCAGATGATCTTCCAGGACCCCTACGCCTCCCTGAACCCGCGCAAGACGATCGGCTCGATCATCGGGGAGCCCTACCGGCTGCACAAGACCGTGCCCAAGGACAAGGTCAAGGGCGAGGTCCAGCAGCTGATGGAGCTGGTGGGGCTCAACCCGGAGCACTACAACCGCTACCCGCACGAGTTCTCGGGCGGGCAGCGGCAGCGGATCGGTGTGGCCCGCTCGCTGGCGCTCCGTCCGAAGCTGATCGTGTGTGACGAGCCGGTGTCGGCCCTGGACGTCTCGGTCCAGGCGCAGATCCTGAACCTGCTCGAGGACCTGCAGACCGAGTTCAACCTGACCTACCTGTTCATCGCCCACGACCTGTCGGTCGTCAAGCACGTGTCGGACCGCGTCGCCGTGATGTACCTGGGCAAGGTCGTCGAGCTGGCGAAGGGGGAGACGCTGTACGAACACCCCCGCCACCCGTACACCGGCGCCCTCCTGTCGGCGGTGCCGGTGCCCGACCCGAACATCGCCCGCGCCAAGCGCCGGCTGATCCTCGAGGGCGACGTCCCCTCGCCGATCGACCCACCCGCGGGATGCCGGTTCCACCCCCGCTGCCCCAAGACACGGGCGCTGGCCAAGGAGCAGGGCCTCTCGCAGAGCTTCGTGCCGCGCTGTCGCGACGAGGAGCCGCTCCTCAGCCCGCAGCCCGAGGGCCAGGTCGCCGCGTGTCACTTCCCGCTCGAGACCCGTACCATCGGGCCCGTCCCCGAAGCCTAGAGCCGGAGTACGCCGTGCGGATCATCAACGACATCGCCATCGTCCTGCTCATCCTGTCGTCGCTGTTCATGATCGTGTTCATCCTGATGCACTCGGGACGGGGCAGCGGCCTGTCCGACATGTTCGGCGGGACGAGCACCTTGTCGGGCGGCACCGCGCTGGAGCGCACCCTCGACCGGCTCACGGTCGTGTGCGGCATCGTCTTCGGGATCTGCACGTTCTGGCTCGCCTGGAAGTGGAACCCCTAAGGGGGCACCCGCGCCGTTGGTAGCATGTGCGGCGCCCACGTCGGAGTGGCGGAACTTGGTAGACGCGCTAGGTTGAGGGCCTAGTGCCCCTTGCGGGGCGTGGGGGTTCAAATCCCCCCTCCGACACCAGTCGCGGTCGTTCGTGACCCACGTGGCGCCGTAGATCCTCCGCGGTCGTGACGTTCCCTCCGCGTCGAGAGAAGAGGCGGCCGTACTCCGTGATCGGGAACGAGCATCGACCGTGATCGCTCCTTCGAGCTCTTGGATCCGGTGGAGTGATCCGACCTGGCGCCGGCAGGCGTAGCCTGGCTGGTGGATCGGACGGTGGTGCAGATGTCGGAGATCGAAGGCGCCGCGAAGGGAGCGGGTCGGCAGGACCCGAACCTCGCACCGGAGGTCGCCGTCGAGCAGGACATGGAGCGTCAGCGCGAGGAAGCCGAGATCCAACGGAGGCTACGCGACGCTCGCGCAGACGGGCCGGATGCTGCTCCGCGACGGCCGTGGTGGCGGTTCTGGAAGCGGTGAACGAGGGCCGCATGCGCCAGCCGGGATGGCCGCCGGGCGTACCATCCTGGGTATGGCGATCTCACCTTCGGGTGCCGGCCCGCGAAGGTGGCCCTTCTTCAACGCCTGGCGGTCGACGCGTAGCGACGAGGTCTACCTCGTGGAGCGTCAGCGGGCCGGCGTCGATCGCTGGGACCCGGAGGGCTGGTTCCGGTCGCGGCGTGAGGCCGACCACGCGGCGCGAGACCTGGCGAGGCTGGAGCCGACGAGGGAGTTCCGGGTCCGTGCGGGTCTTCGCCCCGAGTGAGGCCGGCTAGTTCGGGTCGTTCCCGCCGCTCTCGCGGCGGCAGATCCACAGCACCTCGTTCACGTCCCAGCGCGTCGAGGTCCCCACCTTGTAGTGGGGGAAGCGTTGCTTGCGGGCGACCTTGCGCCAGCGGCGTTCCTTCATCCGGAAGATCGCGGCCATCTCGCGCGCGCTGCGCAGCTCGGGGATCCGGTCGGGTCGAGGCATCGACGCACAGGCTACCGCTCCCGGCGGCGCCGGACGCCAAGGCTCGGCGCGCGTCGTCCTTCTTCCTCGACCGGGACCACACGGATGCTCGGGACGTAGGAGTCCGGCTCCGGCGTCGGCGGCTGGGCGAACAGCACATCGGCCGCACTCAGCGGTAGCGGGTCCACCGCGTAGGCGTTCAGCAGCGCCGCCTGGACCCGGACCGGATCTGCGTCCGTGGGGTGCGTGCGGCGGCCGTCCTGGAGTTGGATCCCTCCGCGATGCTCCGAGCACAGGGCGTACGCGCACCCTCCGAAGACGTGGATCGCCATCGCCACGCCGGAGCCGGGTTCGAACCATGCGCACATCGCGCACACGACCGCCAGGCGCGACGGGTAGGCGTGCTCCGCACGCCAACCCTGTTCGTGTTCCACCACGGTGCCCCACAACGACACCGTGCCGACGATCGTGGGGGGTGGCCACGCCGGCCGCGGCCGTGGGAAGCCCGCGAGGGACATGCCCGCATGGATGCCGCACGAGCACGCCGGCCCGGGGGCCCGATGACGGCGTGATCCCAGGCGGACGATCGAGGGCACGGTGCAGACCGCCTGGACGGCCCGCATCGGCTCCCACACGTCGCCCCCGGAGCCGGCGGGAAGCAGCCGGGGCGCCGAGAGCTCGTCCGCGAGGTTCCAGATCCGCCAGCCTTCGATCGGCTCGTCGGCGCGTCCGGAGGGCAGGAGATCGTGAGGCATCGCCGTCATCCTGCGTCCGCGCCACCGATGCGGCAAGGCCGGACCGATGTCCCGCGTAGGGCACGGTGAGGCCGGGACCTTCGTCCGCGGCCGGGGCCGGACCTGGGGGCTAGGCTTCGAGGTGGAGGCGAGCCGATGGATACGAAGCTCATCCCGGAGAGGCCGGCCCAGGCGCACATCGCCGAGGTCGATCCCGACACCGCGCACATCGAGAGCGCGCACCTGCTCGCGGAGGAGGCGACCCCCCAGCTCGAGGCCTGCGGGTTCACCCAGGAACAGGTCCTCGCGTGGGCGAAGGCGTACCTGGTTTCGGAGAGCTCGGGTTGCGTCGACTGCTTCGTCGCCTGGATCGCCGAGCGGGAGCACTGCCCGAACCCCTCCTAGGCCGCGGAGCCTCGGATCGGGTGCGGCCAGGCGACCCGGAGGTTACGGGTCGTCGGACCCCGGAGCGACCGTTCTCGCGGTCGCAGGCTCGCAGGCGAACGACCCGAGGAGGCGTGGACCGTGGGGCTCACCGTCGGTTTGCCGCGCATGGTCGAGCACCCCGGCGAACGCCGCGACCTCCTGCCCCGCTTCGTGCATCGGCTGGTACAGCTCGGCGCCGACGAGGTCGTGGTCGAGGAGGGCTACGGCGGCGACCTCGGGATCGGGCCCGACGCCTACCTCCACGAGCAGCCCCAGGTCCGCGCCGCCGGACCGGACGAGGTGCTCACGCAGGACGTCGTCCTCGCGCTTCGGTGCCCGACCCGTGAGCGGCTCGATCTGCTGCGCCCGGGGTCGATCCTCGTGACGATGCTGCACTACGCGACGCGCCCGGCACGCACCGACTTCCTCGAGGACCGGAAGGTTCGGATGGTGAGCCTCGACTCGGTCGTGGACGACCACGGCCGGCGCTTGGTGGAGAACCTCGAGCTCACCGCCTGGACCGGCGTCGCCCAGGCGTTCCGCCAGCTCTCGCTCGGCTGGGGGATGTTCGCGGTCCCATCGCGCCAGCCGGTGCGCGTCACGATCCTCGGCTCGGGCGCGCTGGGCGGCCACGCGATGCACGCGGCGACCCGTTACGGGGACCACGAGGTCCGCGACGCCCTGCATCGCGCGGGGGTCCCGGGCGTCGAGGTCGCGGTCGCCGACCACGACCTGTCCTGGCACGAGGGGTACATGCTGGGGCGTCTGCGAGCCACCGACATCCTCGTCGACGCCACGTTCCGCGCCGATCCGTCGATCCCGGTCGTGCCCAACGCCTGGCTCGAGGCGCTCCCGCCCCACGCCGTGCTGCTGGACCTGGCGGCCGATCCCTACGACCGCTCGACCTCCCCCCCCAGCGTCAAGGGCTTGGAGGGGATCCCGCATGGGTCCCTCGACCAGCACGTGTTCGGGGTGGAGGACCCTGCCTGGGACGACGTGTCGGACCTCGTGGACACGACGAACCGACGCACCGCGCTCTCGTGTGACGCCTGGCCCGGCCTGCGGCCGAAGGACAGCATGGAGCGCTACGGGGAGCAGCTCGAAGGCGTGATGGAGGTCGTCCTCGGCGTGCCGGTCGACGCGTGGGATCGGCGGAGCCCGCACGAGCGCGAGCGCTCGGTGGCGCGCGCTGAATGGCGACGGTGGAAGGAGGGGCACGGATGTTGAGCGTCGGGTTCCCACGGATGCACAAGGAGGCGGGCGAGCGCCGCGATTACCTGCCGCCGCTCGTCGGCGCCGCCGCCGCCCTGGGTTTGGACGTCGTGATCGAGACCGGGATCGGGTCGGGGATGGGTCTGCGCGACGCCGACTACACGGTGCTGTCGCCGAAGATCCGCGCCGGCACGAACGCCGAGGCGTTCGGGTGCGACATCGTCGTGACCCTGCGCTCCCCGGAGACCGAGGGATTCACGAAGCTCCGCCGCGGCGCCACCTTGGTGTCGATGTTGCACTTCCCGACCCGCCCCGCGCGGGTGGCAGAGCTGACGCGGCTGGGGATCGAGGCGATCGCGCTGGACTGCATCCGTGACGAGAGCGGGACCCGGCTCGTGGTGAACGCCTCGGCGGTCGCCTGGAACGGGGTCGAAGCAGCGTTCGACGCCCTGGAGGCCACATGGCCTGCGCTGCAGTCCCCCGAGCGTGGCCTGGTCGAGGTGCTCGTGCTCGGCGCCGGCGCGATCGGACGCCACGCCGTGGACGCCGCGACCAAGCTCGGCAGCCGGGCACGCCGCGACAGCTACATGGCGATGGGCTACCCCGGCGTGATGGTCCGCTGCGTCGGTCGCAACGTCACCGCCGACGCTCGGCTGATGCGCGCGCTCCTTCGCACGACCGACGTGTTGATCGACGCGACCCAGCGCGACGACACGTGGCGACCCCTCATCCCCAACGCATGGATCGAGGACCTGCCGCGCCACGCCGTCGTATGCGACCTCGTCGTCGATCCCTACCTGCCCGACGCGGTCCCGCCGACCGTCCGGAGCATCGAGGGGATCCCGCGGGGCAACCTCGACAAGTACGTCTTCGCGCCCACCGACCGCGACTGGTGCGACACGATCCCGCCGGGCGTCCCCACGGCGCACCGCCGGCTCACCACGACCTGCTACTCCTGGCCGGGCGTGCGTCCCCGCGAGTGCATGGAGCTCTACGGCGCGCAGCTGACGCCGCTGCTCGAGTGCCTGCTCGCACGCGGCGGCGCCACGCGCTTGCGGCCCAACGGGACGTCGCAGGAGCGCTCGCTGCTCCGTGGGTACCTGCCCGTGTGGCTCGAGGAAGCGGCCCGCAGCGTTCCGACGCCCACCTCTCCTGCCGTCGTACTATCTGTCCCGTGAGCTAGCGAACCGTCCTCGTGGCCCGCCGATCTGCCGGGCCTGTGTTGCCCCCGTCGAGGAGGTTCCTGCGTTGCCGCCGTTCCGCTCACGAGTCGTCGTCCGTCCACCCGGAGCCGCCGCATGAGCACGCTCGAGGTGCACGGCCTCACCGTCGAGGTCGCCGGCCGCCCGGTCGTCGAGGACCTGGAGCTGCTCCTGCGTCCGGGCGACAAGGTCGGGGTCGTTGGGCGCAACGGCGCGGGCAAGACGAGCACCCTGAAGGTGTTGGCGGGGGAGGACGAGCCTGCGACCGGCAGCGTCGTGCTCCGGGGGGCGGTCGGCTACCTGCGTCAAGATCCCCGTCAGCATCGTGCCGACGACGAGCACACCGGCTTGGAGCACGTGCTGTCCGCCCGCGGCGTCGTGGACCTCGCGCGCAGGCTGGAGAAGGCGCGGATCCAGCTCGAGGAGTCGCACAGCGAGCGCAACGTGGCCCGGTTCGCGCGTCTGGAGGACGAGTACAACGGCCTCGGGGGTTACCAGGCCGAGTCCGAGGCCCGGGCGATCGCTGCGGGGCTCGGTCTCGCTCAGGATCGTCTCTCCTTGCCCGTCAAGGTGCTCTCGGGCGGCGAGCGTCGCCGCCTCGAGCTCACGAGGATCCTGTTCGGCGGTTCGGACCTCCTCCTGCTCGACGAGCCGACGAACCACCTCGACGTCGACGCCAAGGTGTGGCTGATGAAGTTCCTCGCGTCCTACCGGGGCGCCCTGCTCGTCGTCAGCCACGACCTTGCGCTGCTCGACGCGTCGATCACGCGGATCCTGCACCTCGCCGAGGATGGCGTCGTCGAGTACCGGGGGACGTACTCCCAGTACCGGGAGGCGCGCCGGCGCGACGAGGAGCGCCTGAGCAAGCTCGCCACGCGACAATCGCAGGAGATCAAGCGCCTGAAGACGCTCGCGGACTCGATGCGCCACCAAACGGCCAAACGCGCGCGGATCGCGAAGTCGCTGGATACCCGGGTGGCCAAGCTCGAGGAGCGCAAGGTCGAGGGACCGGCCCGCGAACGCACGGTCCGGTTCCGCTTCCCGCCGCCCCCGCACTGCGGCCGGACGGTGCTCGTCGCCGAGGGCCTCGCGAAATCCTACGGCGGCCCCCTCGTGTTCGAGGACGTGACCTTCGACCTGGGCCGCGGCGAGCGCCTGCTGGTGCTCGGGTTGAACGGGGCCGGCAAGACCAGCCTGCTGCGGATCCTCACGGGCCAGACCGCTCCCGACGCGGGGGAGTTCCGCTTCGGTCACGGCGTGGAGGTCGGCTACTACGCGCAGGAGCACGAGGGCTTGCGCGACGGCGTGGACGTGCTCACGCACATGCGCGAGGCCTCGCCCGCCGACGACCAAGCCCTGCGCACCCTGCTCGGGATGTTCGCGCTCCACGGCGACGTGGCGTTCCAGGACGCCGGCACGCTCTCGGGCGGGGAGAAGACGAAGCTCGCGCTCGCTCAGCTCGTCGCAGGTCGGAAGAACCTCCTGCTGCTGGACGAGCCCACGAACAACCTCGACCCGCCCTCGCGCACGGCGATCGCGGAGGCGTTGCAGGGATGGCCGGGCGCGATGGTGCTGGTCACCCACGACGCGGGGTTCGTCGAGGCGCTCGCTCCTAAGCGGGTGCTCATGATGCCCGACGGCACGCTCGACCACTGGGACGACGGCTACCTCGACCTCGTCGCGCTCGCCTGAGGGCCTCCGCGGCGCCTATCCTTCGCCCAGCCGAGTCGCAGCCGAGCCCAAGGAGCAGCCGTGAGCGAGAACGGAACCGCCGACCTGGTCTTCCTCTCCGGTGCCGTCTACACCGTGGACGCCGCTCGCCGCTGGGCGCAGGCGGTGGCGGTGCGCGAGGGCCGGATCGTCGCCGTCGGCACCGACGGCGAGATCCGCGAGCTCGTCGGCGCGGGCACCGAGGTGGTCGACCTCGCCGGCGCGATGCTGCTGCCCGGCTTCCAGGACGCCCACGTCCACCCGGTCGCGGGCGGCGTCGACATGCTCCAGTGCGACCTGCACGACCTCGGGACGAAGGACGAGTACCTCGCCGCGATCGCCGGGTACGCGTCGTCGCATCCCGACGAGGGATGGATCCTCGGCGGTGGGTGGGCGCAGGACGCGTTCCCGCGGGGGTGCCCCGACCGCGACGACCTCGACGCGATCGTGCCCGACCGGCCCGTCTTCCTGCCCAACCGCGACGGCCACGACGCGTGGGTGAACTCGAAGGCGCTCGAGCTCGCGGGCATGACCCGGGACGCGCCTGACCCCGCCCACGGCCGCATCGCGCGCGACCCCGACCGCACGCCGCTCGGCACGGTGCACGAGGGCGCGATGCTGGCGGTGGAGCGCCTGGTCCCGCCGCCCACCGCCGACGACATGCGCGCCGCGATCCTCGAGGGGCAGCGCTATCTGCACTCGCTGGGCATCACGAACTGGCAGGACGCCTGGGTGACGCCCGTCGAGCAGGCGGCATACCTCGCCCTCGCGGGCTCCGGCGAGCTGACCGG
>JBLMXP010000177.1:0-5562 GCA_050257835.1 Planctomycetaceae bacterium
ACGCTCCGCGCCTACCACACCGCCGTGAAGGAGCTCGTGGAGGGGTACGGCGGAACCGTGGAGAAGTTCCTCGGCGACGGCGTGATCGGCGTGTTCGGGATGCCCGTCGCCCACGAGGACGACCCCGAGCGCGCGGTGCGCGTGTCGCTGCAGACCATCGACGCGATCGCGGCGCTGAACGCCTCGCTCGGGTTCGACCTCCACGTGCGGATCGGCGTGAACACCGGCGAGGCGCTGGTCTCGACCGTGCCCGGCGAGCAGATCGGGGGGTCGATCGCCGGCGATATCGTGAACACGTGTGCGCGGCTGCAGGCAGCCGCGCCGACGGACGGGATCCTCGTCGGCGAGGCGACCCACCGCGCCACCTCCTCGGTCTTCGTCTACGAACCGGTCACGCCGGTCACCGCGAAGGGCAAGTCCGAGCCGCTGCTCGTGTGGCGGCCGCTCCGAGCACGCTCCCGGGTGGTCGTGGACCGGGAGGGGTCCTCCACCCCCTTCGTCGGCCGTCGAAGCGAGCTCGCGACGCTGCAGGTGGCCTTCGAGCACGCGGCGCGCCTGGGGGGCGAAGGGCAGCACGAACCGGTGGTCACGATCGTCACGGGAGAGCCCGGCGTGGGCAAGACCCGGCTCGTGCGGGAGTTCGCGGGCTACCTCGAACGCCTCCCGATCCTGCTCCGTTTCCGGCGCGGGCGGTGCCTCCCCTACGGCGAGGGGGTCCGGTTCTGGGCGCTCGGCGAGGTCGTCAAGGCCGAGTCGGGGATCCTCGACACCGACCCGCCCGCCGAGACCGCCGCCAAGCTCGACGTCGCGGTGCAGGCGCTGCCGATCCCCGACACCGAGCGCGCGTGGGTGCGGCAGTTGCTCGAGCCCCTCGTCGGGTTGCCCGGCCCGGTCGACGCGCCGCCGCGCGAGGAGCTGTTCGCGGCGTGGCGGTTGTTCCTGGGCTCGCTCGCCGCCGACCGGCCTGCCGTCGTGATCTTCGAGGACCTGCACTGGGCCGACGAGGCGCTGCTGGACTTCATCCGCTCGGCGGCCGACGAGCTCCGGGGCGTGCCGCTGCAGCTCGTGTGCGTGGCGCGGAACGAGCTCGAAGACCGCTTCCCCGGGTGGGCCGCGAGCCTGTCGCACCGTATCGACGTGGCCCTCGAGCCGCTGGACGCGACCGAGAGCGACGAGCTGCTCGACGCGTTGCTGAGCGACCTTCCCCTCCCGCCGGCGACCAGGGGGGCGCTGCTGGCCCGTGCCGGCGGCAACCCGCTGTTCGCCGAGGAGTTCGTGCGGATGCTCCGCGACACGGGGGCGGCCGAGCGTCCGGGGAGCACGATCCCGGTGCCGGGATCGCTGCAGGCGCTCGTGGTGGCGCGCCTGGACACGCTCCCGCCCGACCTCAAAGCCGTGGTGCACGACGCCTCCGTGATCGGGAAGGTCTTCTGGCCCGGGGCCGTCGCCGCCGTGGGCGACGCGGACCGCGACGAGGTCGAGGCGCGTCTGCCGTTCCTGCTGCGGCGCGAGCTGATCACGCGCCACGAGCCCTCCTCGGTCGAGGGCGAGCCCGAGTTCAGCTTCCGCCACGACGTCACGCGGGAGGTCGCCTACGGTCAGATCCTCAAGGCCGAGCGGGCCCGCAAGCATCGCAACGCCGCGGCGTGGGTGCGCGCGATCGGCGGCGAGCGCCCCGCCGACCTGGCCGAGGAGATCGCCTACCACCTCGACCTCGCCCTGGCGCTGTCGCCCCAGCGCGACCCCGCGCTCGAGCTGGAGGCCGCCGAGGCGATGCTGCTCGCCGGCGACCGGGTCGACGCGCTCGACGCCCGGGCGGCCGCGCGCTACTACGCGCGCGCCCTCTCGCTGCTGCCGCCCGGCGACGCACGGCGAGCGCACGCCCTCGCGAGCGCCGCCTCCGCCGCCTGGTCGACGGGCGGGTTCGCCGACGCGGAGCGCTGGTACCGCGAGGCGATCGACGCCTCGCTCGCGGCCGACGACCGGCGGCGCGCCGGCGAGCTGATGGCGAAGCTGGCGCGCTCCTTCGTGATCCAGGGCCGTCTGGCCGAGGCCGACCCGCTGTTCGACGACGCCGTGCGGACCCTCGAGACGCTCCCCGCCGGCCCCGAGCTCGCCCGCGTCGCCGCGCGGATCTCGGGTCAGGCGTTCGTGGCCGGCGACTACGACCGCTCGCTCGTGTGGGCGGAACGGACGTTGGAGGTCGCCGCGGACGGCGAGCCGGCCGACGCGGTGGCCCTCGCCCTGCAGTACCGGGGCAGCGTCCGTGCCGAGCGCGGAGAGCGCGAAGGGCTGGACGACCTGCGGGAGGCGATCCGGCTCGCGCGCGCACGCGAGCTGACCGAGGTGCTCGGCGCCGCGCTCGGCAACCTCGCGTACCTCACCTGGTTCCGGGAGGGTCCCGCCGCCGCGCTGGAGCCGGCTCGAGAGCTCCAGTCCTTCGCGGCCGCCCGGGGCTTCGTCGTCTCGGAGATGTGGGGCAAGGCCGCCGAGATCGAGTCTCGGCTGGACCTGGGCGACTGGGATCGCGTCCTCGCACTCGCCGGCGAGCTGATCGCGTGGGACGAAGGGCGCGGCTCCTCGCAGATCGGGATGTGGGGGCGGTTCGCGACCGCGTGGGTCCACGTGCATCGCGGCGAGCTCGAGCCGGCCGCCGAGGCCCTGGCGGCCGTGGAGGAGCGCGAGCAGCTGCTCGAGTATCCCGAGTTCCGCGCGACCGCGGCGGCGATCGGCGCGGCGATCGCGGCGGGGCTCGCCGACCATGCCGCGGCGTTGGCGCGGGTGGAGGACTTCGACAAGGCGGTCCGCGAGGTCCCGGAGGTGAGGCTCACGTTCCTGCCGGTGGTCGTGCGGGTCGCGGTGGCCGCCGGCGACCTCGATGCGGCCGCGCGCCTGTTCCCCGAGGACCCCGGACCGCCGATCGAGCGCCGCCGCCTGTCGTTCGAGACGGCGACGGCCGTGCTCGACGAGGCGCACGGCCGGACCGGCATCGCGCTCGAGGGCTATCGGCGCCTCGCCGGGGCCTGGGAGGCGTTCGGCCTTCGCCTGGAGACCGGCCAGTGCCTGCTCGGCGAGGGCCGCTGCCTGCTCGCCTCGGGTCGTCCGGGCGAGGCGCTGGCCGCCCTCGCGCGCGCGCGGGACGCCTTGGCTCCGCTCGGCGCCCGTCCGCTGCTCGAGGAGGTGGAGGCTCGCCTGGCCTACGCGGCGGACTCCATCGAGGGGTCGTAGGCGCCGTTGCGCGCGAGGCCGTTCATCTTCGCCCGGTGCGCGAGCGCACGCTGGCCGGCCTCGACGTTCGCGTCGTCGCCGGCCCATGCCTTCAGCGACGGCGCCTGCAGCGCCCGCCCGTAGCTGAACGAGAGCTGCCACGGCACGCCACCGAGCTTGTTCATCTCGTTCAGGCGGCTCGTGGCCTCCTCGTCGGACATCCCGCCCGAGAGGAACACCACGCCGGGGACCTCGGCGGGCACGTGCGCGGTGAGGCACCGGATCGTCGCGCTCGCGACCTCCTCGTCGCTCACCTGGTTCGGCGAGCCCTTGCCGGGCACGATCATGTTGACCTTGAGCAGCGAGCCGGGCAGCTCGACCCGCGCCGCCGCCATCTCCGCGTAGAGCGCGTCGAGCGTGCGGCCGGTGGCCGCCTCGCACGCCTCGAGGTCGTGGTCGCCGTCCATCAAGATCTCGGGCTCCACGATCGGCACGATGTCGGCCTCCTGACACAGCGCGGCGTAGCGCGCCATCGCGGCCGCGTTCGCGACGATCGCGTAGTCGGTCGGCGTGCCCTCGTTGATCACGATCGTGGCGCGCCACTTCGCGAACCGAGCGCCGAGCCCGCGGTACTCGGCGAGGCGCTCGCGCAGCCCGTCGAGGCCCTCGGTCACGGTCTCGTTCGGGAACAGCGCGAGGGGCTTGGCTCCCGTGTCGACCTTGATGCCGGGGATCGAGCCGGCCGCCTCGAGCACCTTGACGAAGGGAACGCCGTCGTCGGTGGACTGACGGATCGTCTCGTCGTAGAGGATCACGCCGCTGATGTGGTCGCCGAGGCCGGGCGCCGTGAACAGCATCTGCCGGTAGTGGCGGCGGGTCTCCTCGGTCGACTCGACGCCGATCGAGTCGAAGCGCTTCTTGATCGTGCCGGTGGACTCGTCGGCGGCGAGGATCCCCTTGCCGGGCGCCACCAGCTCACGTGCCGTCGTGCGGATCGCGTCGCTCATGTCGTGCGTCCTCCCTCTCGTGCTCGGGCGCTCCGGCCGGCCTGGCCGACCGGAGGCTCCTGAGCCTAATCGCTCGCGCGCAACCGCGGGAGGGGCCGACCGGCCCCCCGTGGCCCACCGCTCAGGGTCGGGGAGCCGACCGCCGATACCGGACCCATGCGGGGGATGCAGGGCTCGTCGCTGCGCGCATCCGCGGTGGCCACGCTGCTCGGCGCGCTGCTTGCGGTCACGACGCCGGTCGCGGCACGCCTGGTCGGCGAGCGCGCCACGGGCAGCGCGGATCCGGCCGTCGCCCTCGCGGCGCCGGCCGCCGTCCGCGACGCGCCGGCCGTCGTCCGCGACGGTCCTCATCCCACCCGGGCCGCGGTGCGCCGGGCGTCGTCGCCCGCGCCGGCGTCGCGCCCACGCCCCACGCCGCACCTGCTCGTCCACGTCCCCGCCGGCGGCATCGTCGCCCATCGAAACCCGTGGTCGTCCTCACCCTCCGTCGGGGTCGTCGCCGCCGCGTCCAAGTACTACGGCGTGCCGTTGGTCGCGTGGGTCGAGCGCACGAACCGGCGGGGCACCTGGGGGCTCGTGCCGCTCCCCTACGCGTGGCCGCACCGCGAGGGGTGGATCCCGCTCGCGGGCCTCGCCCGGGAGACGACGTGGATCGAGGTCGAGGTCGACCTGTCGGCGCACCGCGTCGTCGTGACGAAGCGCGGCAGGGTGCTGTACCGGGTCTCGGGCGGCACCGGAGCGCCGGCCTCGCCCACGCCCCCGGGCGGCTACTTCGTGACCGACCGCGTGCCGTTCCCGGCCGGATCGGCGCTCGGCACGTTCGCGTTCGGGATCAGCGGGATCCAGCCGCGCCTGCCGGCCGGCTGGACGGGCGGGAACCAGCTCGCGCTGCACGGGACGAACGAGCCGTGGACGATCGGACGGAGCACGTCGGCGGGCTGCGTCCACCTCTCCGAGTGGGCGCTCGCGCGGTTCGAGCCGATCTTGCGGCTCGGCACGCCCGTCGTGATCCGGCCGTAGGGGCCCGGCCGGTCAGCGGCCGTGCTCGGCGACGAAGGCACGCAGGTCCTTCAGGTGCGCCGCGTCGTGGTCGAACAGCCCCGGGCCGGCGAGGATCCGTCCGACCTTGAGGCCGAGCGACGACCTGATACGGGGCGCCGGCGGCACCGACCACCGGGACGGGGGGATCGCCGCGAGCGCGTCGAGCAGCGCCGCGTGGGTCGCGGCCGCGGACGACCGCATCGCGGCCGGGGTCCGCGCGGCCTTGCGGGCCACCTCGTCGAGGTTCACGCGCGTGAGGCCGCGCGAACGGAGCGCGACGTCGATCGGCGCGCGCTCGCCGCGCGAC
>JBLMXP010000178.1:0-12238 GCA_050257835.1 Planctomycetaceae bacterium
CGTCTGCGGCAGCGGTCCCTCGGATGCGTCGACGAGGAGCAGGACCCCGTCCACCATCGTGAGCGCCCGCTCGACCTCGCCGCCGAAGTCCGCGTGCCCCGGCGTGTCGACGATGTTGACCTTCACGCCGCCGTGGCGGACGGCGGTGTTCTTCGCCAGGATCGTGATGCCCTTCTCGCGCTCGAGGTCCATCGAGTCCATCACGCGCTCGGCGACGTCCTGGTTGGCCCGGAACGCGCCGGACTGCCAGAGCATCGCGTCGACGAGCGTGGTCTTGCCGTGGTCGACGTGGGCCACGATGGCCACGTTGCGGAGGTCCTCGCGGGTGGGCACGAACGACGAGGCTACACGCGGAGCCTCTCGGTCCGGCGGCAGAGGCCCCTCAGTCGGGGGCGAGCCGCGACCTCTGCCCGCGCTCGCGCGGGCGGTGCAGGCGATACAGCACGGGCACGACGACGGCCAGGACGATCACGTAGGACACGGCGAGCGGCACCAGCCGTGGCTCGACCGCCGCCCCCAGCGCCGCGATCGCGACGGAGAACTCGCCGCGTGGGATCAGCAGGATCCCGCTGCCGATCGCCTCGTCGCGCCCCAGACCGGCGCGCCTGCCCGCCCACCAACCGGTGGCGAACTTCGTGATCGCTCCCGCGGCCGCGAGCGCGAGCGCCGCGGGCAGCATCGGCAGCAGGCCCGAAGGGCTCACCACCAGCCCCTCGAAGAAGAAGAACATCGCCGCGAACAGATCCCGCAGCGGCGCGAGGAGGACGCGCGCGTTCGACGCCACCGGGCCCGACAGGACGATGCCGGCGAGCAGCGCGCCGACGGCCGCGGAGACCCGCAAGGACTCCGCGAGCCCCGCGACGACCAGGACGAACCCGAGGATCGACAACAGGAGGGCCTCGTCGGTCCTGCCCCGCAGAAGCCGCGACAACGGCGCCTCGAGGCGGACGGCGACCGCGAGGACGACGCCCACGGCGATCACGGCCACGACCGCCCATGCGACGGCCGAGGCGGTGAGGCCCCCGACCACCATCGCGCTCGCGACCGGGAGGAACAGCGCCATCAGCAGGTCCTCCACGAGCAGGAGCGGCAGGAGGGGACGGCTCTCCGGCGACCGCTGCCCGCCGAGGTCGCGCAGCAGCTTCGCGATCACGCCGGAGGACGAGATGTAGGCGACGGCGCCGAGCAGGAACGCGGGCACGAGCCCCCATCCGAGCACGAGCGCGACGACGAAGCCCGGCACGCCGTTCGCGAGGTCGACCATGCCGACGAGCGGCGAGGACCGGACGCCCCCGAGCAGCTCGGACGCGCTGTACTCGAGACCGAGCATGAACAGCAGGAGGATCAACCCGATCGCCGCGCCCGTCTCGACGAACCCGCGGCTCGTCTCGAGGGGCAGCACCCCGCCCTTGCCGACGGCGAGCCCGGCCAGCAGGTAGAACGGGACGGCCGGGATCCCCGCCCGACCGGCGACGCGGGTCAGCAACGCGAGCGCCAGGACGACGCCGCCGAGCTCGAGCAGCGCCGCCGCGTCGTGGCTCATCGGCGCTCGCTCGACACGCCGCCCGAGACGGCGCCGCTAGACGCCCGCCTTGAAGGAGGACCAGGCGTCCTGGTAGAGCTGGTCGACGTCGGCGGTGATCGGCAGGACCGGCTGGCCCTGCTTGAAGTCCTCCTCGTGGATCAGCGTGTTGCGCAGCGTCGGCGCGATGTAGCCGGCCTTGTACAGCTCCTGGTCGGTGGTGTTCACGAGCGGCGGCTGGAACCCCTCGTAGCCGAAGTTGGTGAGCGCCACCTGCTTGTCCATCAGGAAGTTCATGAACAGGTGGGCGAGCACCGGGTTCTTCGCGTCCTTGTTGAGGACCACGGTGTCGTTCGCGACCTCCCACCCGCCGCCGGGCGGGTAGTAGAACGCGAGCACGTCGGTCGACACGCCCTTGGGCAGGTACCAGCGCGCGTAGTTCATGTTGCCCGACCACGAGTAGCGGACCCAGCTCGTCCCCTCGGCGAGCTTCTGGTAGTCGCCCGGGCCGACCTCGACGTTCACCGCGTCGATCAGCGACACGAGCGCGTCGCCGGCGGCCGAGATCTCCGCGGGATCCGTGGAGTTCATGTTGGTGCCGCCGTTCTTCAGCAGGGCCATGCCCATCGTCTCGCGGTACTCGTCGAGGACGCCGACCTTCCCCTTCCACTGGCTGTCCCAGAAGATGTCGAAGGGCATGGCGTACTGGTCGGGGGACTTCGTGACGTGGTCCTGGCGGTAGCCGATGCCCGTCTTCCACGTGAGGTACGGGAGCGTGTACTGCGCGCCCTGGTCGTACCACGGGTCGGAGAAGTAGGGCCAGATGTTCGCGGTGAGGTTGGGCACGTAGGACTTCGTCCAGGGCCGCACGAACTTGCCGGCTACGAGCTTGGCGACGTTCTCGATCGTGGGGAAGAACACGTCCCAGTCGACGGTGCCGTTCTGGATCTTCGACATCGCCTCGGACATGCCCATGAACTGGGTGTACTGGATCTCCACGTTGAACTGCGACTGGAACTCGTTCAGGACCTTCTTGTAGACGTAGTCGTCCCAGTTGTAGACGAGCAGCGGCCCGGCCTCCTGGGACTGGCCCTCGGGGATCGGCTCGATGTCCGCGTAGGTGGGGAGCTTGACCGGGTTGTCCGGGGAGGCCAGCGGGATCCCGCCGGGTCCGAGGGGCTGGCCGGACGCGTTCGAGCTCGCGGTGCCCGTGGTGCTGTCCTGGCACGCGGCGAGGATCGCGCCGAGCGTGGGCAGCGCCGCCCCGGCCGCCGCGGAGCGCAGCAGGAACTCACGGCGGGACAGCGACGGACGTTCCTTCGGGTGCGGCATACCGAAACTCCCCTCGTCTCGCGGGCTTCGCGACGGGATGTACGTACAGAGGACCGGGGTCGCTGTCAAGCCAACGCGGGCGCAACCCCGGTGACCCGCGGTAGCGGGCACGCCATCGGGGTCGGGTGCTACCGTCCGCGCCACATGGCGCGGCGGAACAGGCGGGGCGGGGAAGCGTCGTCGCTGACCCAGCTGTACCCGAGGGGCTTCTGGCAGCAGGCGTCGCTGCCCGGGCTCCTGTGGCTGGTCCTGCTGTTCGTCGTCCCCTTCTACACGATCTTGTCGATGGCGGGCGGCACGATCGACCCGATCCTCGGCAACGCGCAACCGCAATGGAACCCCGCGATGTGGGATCGCGCGTCGTTCCACTACGTGTTCCAGCAGCTGCAGCCCGGCGGGATCTACTGGGTCGTGTTCCTGCGGACGTTCCGCTACGTCTTCATCGCGGTGGCGCTCTGCCTGGTGATCGGCTATCCGGTCGCCTATCACGTCTCGAGGATCCGCGGCCGGATGCGCGGCGTGATGCTCGCGCTGATCGTGCTGCCGTTCTGGATCTCCTACCTGATGAGGATGCTCGCCTGGATCGGGCTCCTGCAGGACAACGGGCTCGTGAACCGCGTGTTGGTCACGGTGGGGCTGCTCCAGCACCCGTACCCTTGGCTCGAAGGCAAGAGCGTCACGGTGATCTTCGGGCTCGTCTACGGCTACGTGCCGTTCCTGATCCTGCCCCTGTACGCGGCGCTGGACCGGATCCAGGACTCGATGCTGGAGGCCGCCTGGGATCTGGGCGGCAGCTCGGTGTCGACGTTCACACGCGTGACGCTGCCGCTGTCCAAGCAGGGGATCCTCGCCGGGGTCGCGATCATCATGCTGCCGATGTTCGGCGACTTCTACACCGCCTACCTCCTGTCCAACGGCAGGCCCGAGACGTCGATGATCGGCAACCAGATCCAGGATCTGCTGCTCGGATCGACCTACGGCTACGCCCAAGCCAGGGGCGCCGCGCTCGTCACCGTGCTGGCGCTGATCGTGTCGCTGCTCACGCTGTACTACATCTTGTCGACCGCGCGCAGCACCCGGGAGGCGATGACGCGGTGAACGTGCGGAGCCTCTGGACCAACCCGTGGCGCCAGCACCGCGCGCTCACCGCGTGGACGTGGATCTACATCGTGTGGGCGATCGCGCCGGTCGTGATCGCGATCGCCTTCTCGTTCAACGCGGGCCGGTCGCGGAGCGTCTGGCAGGGGTTCTCGCTGCGGTGGTGGACCGGCGACCCGGACCTGTCGCTCCTGCACAACGAGATGCTGACCTCGGCGATCCGTCAGAGCCTGATCCTGGCCGCCGGGACGATGCTGATCGCCACGCCGATCGGCATCGCGCTCGCGCTCGGGCTGGCGCGCTGGCGTGGGCGAGGCTCGGGCGCCGCGAACTTCCTGATGCTCCTGCCGCTCGTCACGCCGGAGATCGTGCTCGCCACCGGGATGTTCCTCGTGTTCGTCTACCTCTACCCCTGGCCGGAGCCCGGCACCGTCGCGCAGATCCTGGGCCACGTGACCTGGTCGATCCCCTACGTCGTGGTGGTCCTGCGCGGGCGGATCTTCGGCGTGGGACCCGAGCTGGAGGAGGCGGCGATGGACCTCGGCGCGTCGCCCACGCAGGCGCTGCGGCGCGTCCTGCTGCCGGTGCTCTCCCCCGCGATCTTCGCGGCGTTCATGATCGTGTTCGCGCTCTCGATCGACGACTTCGTGACCAGCCAATTCCTGTCCCGCGGAGAGAACACGCAGACGGTGCCGATGCTGATCTACACGACGGGGCGGTCCGCGCCGAACCCCGCGCTCAACGCCACCGCCACGTTCATGCTCGTGATCTCGCTCAGCGCGATCGGGATCGCGGTCGCCGGGATGCGGGCGCTCGCCCGCAAGCAGGGCCTCGGCGCGCGAGGCGCCGGCGAGGTCGCGACCTTCGAGATCGGCGGGGGCTCGGCCCGATGACCGACGAGCGCCGGTTCCTCACGATGGACGACGGCGTCCGGATCGCCGTGACGCTGCACTTCCCCGACCACGTGCCCCCGCCGTGGCCGGTCGTGTTCGAGGCCCGCCCCTACCGCAAGGACGACGTCTCCGACGCGACGCCGATCTACCGCCGCCTGTGCGACGAGGGCGGCCTCGCCGTGTGCCGCTCCGACGTCCGCGGGACCGGGTCCTCCGAAGGCGTCGCCGTCGACGAGTACACCGAACGAGAGTGGCGCGACCACGTCGCGACGATCGCGTGGCTCGCCGAGCAGGACTGGTCCAACGGCAGCGTGGGGATGTTCGGCACCTCCTACAGCGGGTTCAACTCGCTGCAGGTGGCGGCGCTCGCTCCGCCGGCGCTGAAGGCGATCATCCCGATCTACGCCACCGACCGCCGCTACACCGACGACGTCCACTTCGGCGGGGGCGTGCGGCGCGGGATCGACTTCCTCGACTACCCGCTGATGATGGTCGCGATGAACGCCTTGCCGCCGGCGCCTGCGGTCTTCGGCGAGGGGTGGCGCGAGGAGTGGCTGCGACGGATCGACGCGAACGAGCCGTGGGAGCTCAACTGGCTGGAGCAGCAGGACGAGCCCTACTGGCGGCACGGATCGGTGTTCTTCGAGGGCTACGAACGGATCCGCGCCGCGACGCTCGTGATCGCGGGGCACGCCGACGGCTATCGCAACATGGCGTTGCGCGCGCTCGAGCGGATCACCGGCGCCCCCGTGCAGGTGCTGTTCGGGCCGTGGAGCCACATGAGCCCGCGGTTGTCGATGCCCGGGCCGCGGATCGACCACGTGCCGCTGATGATCCGGTGGTGGCGCCGGTGGCTCGCCGGGGAGCCCAACGGCGCCGAGCGCGACCCCGCGCTGCGGATCTTCGTGCGCGAGCCCTCACCGCCGCGCGCCGACCTCGACGCGTTCGAGGGGCGCTGGCGAGCGGACGCGGCCTGGCCACCCGCGGGGTCGGCGCCCCGCATGCTGGGCCTCGCCGAGGCCCACGCGCGCAACGGGACCGACCTCGCCGTGGAGGGCGACGTGGGGGCGAGCGGATCGATCTGGTGCGCCGCCGACCTGCCCTTCGGGATCGCGTGGGACCAGCGCGAGGACGAGGCGCGCTCGCTCGTGTTCGAGTGGGGCCTGGACGGCCCGCTCGAGATCGTCGGGCACCCGCGCGTCGACCTCACGCTCACCTCGTCGGCCGAGGTGGCGTTCGTCTCGGCGAAGCTCTGCTGCGTGCATGCCGACGGCGCCTCGGAGCTCATCACGCGCGCGATCCTCAACCTCACGCACCGCGACGGCCACGACGCCGTCGCACCGCTCGTGCCGGGCGAGCCCGTCCGCGTCGCCTTCGACCTCGACGCGACCGCGTTCGCGTTCCCGGCGGGCGCCCGCGTCCGCCTCGACCTGGCCGGCAGCGACTTCCCGTCGAGCTGGCCGCCCCCCCGCAACGGCAGGCTGACGGTGGACCCGGCGGGCTCGCGCCTGGAGCTCCCGGCGGTCGGCCCCGCGGCGTTGCCGGCGCCGGTCTTCGAGCCGGGCGCGGCGCAGGCGCACCGTCCCGAGCGCGTGACGTGGGAGGTCCGCGACGACGTGATCGCCCGCACGCGCGCCGTGGCGATCGACCACGGCGGGGACCGCGCCGCGGGCCGTGGCATGCAAGACGCCTACCGCGGGGAGATCGTCGTGCCTCGCGACGACCCGGGCCGGACCCGGGCGAGCGGCGAGGTGATGTTCCAGCTCGACTGGCCCGAGGCGCTCGTGCGGACCGAGTCCCGCGGCACGCTGCGGACCGACCCCGACACCTGGCGCCTCGAGCTGGAGCTCGACGTCTACGAGGGCGGCGAGCTGCTCCGCAGCCGCCGGTGGGACCGCGCGGTCCCCCGGCGCCTGCAGTGACGCGGCGTCAGAACCCGGCGAGCCCGCGGCCCACGCCGTCGACGAACGTGTGCTGGGGGGGCGAGAGCGTCCCCTCGAGGTAGCCGCGCGCGAGCATCGCCTGGGCACGGAACACGTCGATCTCCCAGTACGAGAACGGCCCCTGCCGGTAGCCGGGGGAGGACACGTTGCGCTGCACGGACTCGCACGCCCCCCAGTCCTCGCGGTTCGTGATGTCCCAGAACTCCGAGGCGTAGTCGGGCGAGAAGCCCTCCTTCGCGAAGGCCTCCTCGGGGAAGAACCACGCGCACTCGATCCAGGTGCGATCGGGCGCGAGCGGGACGATCCGGTGGGTCATCACGTAGTCGGGGTGCGGACTGATCAGCAGGTTCGGCAGCACCGCCGCGTAGCCGACGAACCGGCGCTGCTCCACGGGCAGCGAGGGGATGAAGGCGCCGAGCGACTCGCCGGTGAGCGACATCGTCACCGCGTGCTCGCGGAGCTCCATCGGCCCGCCCACCCAGACCCCGGTCGAGCGGTCGCCGTAGGCGACGTCGGACTCGGGCGGGGTCACGCGGCAGAGCTCGGGGTGGATCTCGTCGCAGTGGTAGCACTCGCAGTAGTTCTCGATCACGATCTTCCAGTTCGCGGCGAGCTCGTACTCGTGGCTCGCCCCCAGGCGGAGCGTCTCCGGCGCGTACCCGTCGACCACCATCTCGAGGTTGCCGATGTGCTCGGCGAACGCCGGCGCGTCGCCGGAGGCGTTGAGGAAGACCCAGCCGTGCCATTCCTCGACACGGGCGTCCACCAGCGGGAAGGACGACCTGTCGAACCCCGGCATGTCGAAGCGCGGCGCGGCGCGGAGGTCGCCGGCGAGGCCGTAGACCCATGCGTGGTAGGGGCACCGGATCCCGCGTTGGTTCCGCTGCTCGTCGACGGCGAGCAGCTCGTGCCCGCGGTGGCGGCAGATGTTGTGGAAGGCGCGGAGCACGCCGTCGTCGCCGCGGACCAGGACGAAGCTCTGCCGGCCGACCCCGACGGCGCGCTGGTCGCCGGGCTTCGTGACGCCGAGGTCGGCAGCGCGCCCGATGCAGGCCCACGACCCCTCGAAGAAGTGCTCGACCTCCCAGTCGAAGACCGCCTGCGACGCGTAGGCCTCACCGGGCAGCGTGAGGGCCCGGTCGTAGCGATCCAGCACCTTCTCGACGGCGCCCAGGTCGAGCGGGGCAGCGGTCCGGCCGGTCATGACGCCTTGAACCTCCGTTCAGGAAATAGACGATGGATGATACGCCCCACCCCGATGACGTGCAAAGACCCCCGGTCAAAGGGTTGAACGGCCGTTCAAGACGTCGCGTGCCAGGCCGCGAGCAGCTCGGCCTCCCGCTCGTCGCTCAGGCCCGCCTCGAGCGGCCAGGGCGACCCCCGTTGGGCGTGCCACGCGAGCGTGTCGGCGACCGTCTCGGCGAGCCGACGGGTCCGAAGGCCCGCCGCGAAGGCCCGTGACGGGTCGAACGCATGGAACCCCGGTAGGGAGGGCACCCACATCGGCAACGGGTCGGAGGGATCCTCGGTCAGGCCCTGCGCCGTGGCGAACGCCTCGTCGATCCAGGTGAAGGCCGTGTCCGCGCCCGCCTCCGCGCTCGCGGTGGTGAGCACGTCCTCGATCGTCGCCTCGCCGGGACGGGTGACGACGCCGAACGTCCCGGCGACCCCCTCCTCGCACACGCGCAGCACGAACGCGGCGAGGTCGCGCGCGTCCACCCACTGCATCGCGTAGGACGGCGGCCCGGCGGCGAGCATCTCGCCGCCGCGCGTGGGCCGGACCAGCCAGTACGTGAACCGGTCGGTCGGGTCCCACGGCCCCACGATGAACCCGGGGCGCACGATCGTCGCGCGGTCGCCGAAGCGCTCCCGCACGACCTCCTCGCAGGCGACCTTCAGCGGACCGTAGGTCTCCTCGGTGATCTCCTCGGTGTCGGGAAAGGGCCCCTCGTGCACGTCGTCCTCCTCGGTGGCGCCCACGCGGACGTCGTCGCGATGGGCCGACAGCGACGAGACGAAGAGGTAGCGACCGGCGTCGGGGAACGCGTCGGCGCTCGCCGCGAGTGCCCTCGGAACGTACCCGCACGTGTCGACGACCGCGTCGAAGCGTCTGCCCGCGAGCTCGCCGAACCCGTCGTTACGGTCGCCGTGCACGTGGGTGGCGGCCGGCCACGGATCGTCCGGGCCCGATCCCCGGTGGAACATCGTGACGTCGTGCCCATGCTCGAGCGCCAACCCCGTGAGCGCCCGACCCGAGAACCTCGCACCCCCGATGACCAGCAGTTCCATCCCGCGCGCCCCTCCTGTTCGGCTGCGTCCGACCCTAGCAGCGACCGCACGAGCGTCGAGAGGTTGACAGACGGCGCGGATGACGTCAATATGACGTCATAACGACAGCGGCGAGACGGCCGCACGACGCCAAGGAGGGCGGCATGTTCCAGACAGGTCGGGCGGAAACGGCGCAGCAGCAGGTGAACGAGCGGATCGAGCAGGCCGACCGGTGGCGCCGAGGCCACCGGACCGAGCGGCGGATCCGGATCGGACGCCGCAAGGAGTCCTGAGCCAAGGAGAGGTCAGATGGAGCTCACCCCCCACATCGAGGCGGTCCGCGGCGACCTGTCCGCGGTCGTCGAAGGCGACGAGCAGGCGGCCGCCGTCGCCGAGCGGCTCGGTCGCGCGCTCGATCCGTCGCTGCAGCTGCGGCTGCTCGACGCGCTCAGCGAGGCGTCGCTGGAGCTGTCCGAGCAGCTGCCGGCGGGCCACGTCGAGGTGCGCCTCGCGGGCCGCGACGCGCGGTTCGTCTACGTGGGCGCGCTCGAGCCTCCCCCTGCCCCGCCCGCATCGGCGACGGAGGACGAGGGCGGCACGGCCCGGCTCACCCTGCGGATGCCGGACACGCTCAAGACGCGCGTCGAGAAGGCGGCCGACGCCGAGGGGCTCTCGGTGAACGCGTGGCTCGTGCGCGCGGTCGCCAACGCGCTGGAGCGCAGGCCCTCGGGCCCGCGCAAGGTCGGCAACCGGATCACCGGCTACGCCCGCAGCTAGGAGACGACGATGGAACGCACCTTCGACACCCCCGACGGCCTCGAGGCCGAGGTCCGGATCCCCTCCGGCATGGTCCACGTCCGCGCGTCGGACCGGACCACGGCCCACGTCGTGGTCGAGGGCTTCCGCGAGCCCTCCGACGTGGACGTCACGCTCACGCCTCTGGCCGCCGGCGGCCACCGGCTGCTCGTGGAGTTCCGCGGCAAGCGGTCGTTCGGGTTCCTGTCGGTGGGGCGCGAGCACGACGTGCGGCTCGAGGTCCCCACGGGCACCCGCCTCACGTGCGACACGGGATCGGCGGACCTCGACTGCGTGGGCACCCTGGGCTCGGTCGCCTACCGGACCGGTTCGGGGGACCTGCGGTTCGTCTCCGTCACCGGCGACGTGACCGCGAAGTCCGGCAGTGGCGACCTCCAGGGGCAAGGCGTCGGGGGCGACCTCAGCGCGCACACCGCCTCGGGCGATGTCGCCGTCGGGGTGATCCGCGGGAGCGCGACCGTCCGCACGGCCTCGGGCGACATCCGGATCGGCAAGGTCGACGGACGGGTCCAGACCGCGAGCGTGTCGGGCGACGTGGAGCTCGCCTCGCTGATCGGCGGGGTGGCGAACGTCCGCTCGATCTCCGGCGACCTCGAGATCGGCGTCGCGAGCGGCACGGGCGTCTACCTCGACCTCGCCTCGACCTCGGGCGACGTCAGCTCGGACCTCGATACCGGCGCCGTCCCCGCCGAGGCCGGCCCGGAGCTCGAGCTCACGGCCTCCACCGTGTCCGGCGACGTCCGCGTCCGCCGTTGCGCGGCACGCTCGGCGGGTGCGTGAGATGCGCGCGCTGCTGCGACGTCGCGACTTCCGGCTCCTCGCGATCGGTCAGACGCTCTCGGCGTTCGGCGACTACGCGATGTTCCTCGCACTCGCCGTGTGGGTGAAGGACCTCACGGGGTCCAACGCGGCCGCGGGGCTCACGTTCCTGCCGTTCGCGATCCCGTCGCTGTTCGGTCCCGCGCTCGGGGTCTTCGTCGACCGCGTGTCACGGCGGCGGCTGATGATCTGGACGGACCTCGCCGCGGCCGCCGTGATGCTGGCGCTGTTCGGCGTGCACGACGCCGGCGACATCTGGCTGATCTACGTCGTGGCGTTCCTCTACGGCGTGTGCGTCGTGGTCTACCAGGCGGCGCGGTCCGGGCTGCTCGTGGGGATGCTTCCCGAAGAGGAGCTCGGCGACGCGAACGGGCTGCTGCAATCCACGAGCCAGGCGATGCGCCTGCTGGCGCCGCTCGCGGGCGCCGCGCTGTTCGCGGTCGCGGGCGGCACCTTCGTCGCCGGCCTGGACGCCGCGACCTTCGTGATCTCCGCGCTGTTCCTGCTCGCGGTCCACGCGACCGACCTCGAGCGGACCGAGCCCGAGGCCTTCTTGCCCGAGCTCAAGGCGGGACTGTTGCACATCGTCCACACGACGGACCTGCGCCGGCTCACGATCGGGACCGCGTTCGTGACCCTCGCGGTCGGGGTCACCGAGGTCGCCGTGTTCGCCGTGATCGACCAGGGGATGCACCGCCCGCCGGAGTTCTTGGGCGTGATCTCCTCGGTCGAGGGCGCGGGCTCCGTGGCCGCGGGGCTGGTCGTGGGGCTCGCGATCCGTCGCGTCGGCGAGGTGTGGACGGTCGCCGCGGGCGCGGTCGCGGCCGGGATCGGCCTCGCGCTGTTCGGCACCGCCGCGCTCGTGCCCGTGTTCGCCGGGTCGGTGATCCTCGGCGTCGCGATCACGCTGTTCAACGTCGCGTTCGTCACGTTGATGCAGCGCAAGACGGCGCTCGAGATGCAGGGTCGCGTGATGAGCGCGGCCGACGCCGCGACGACGATCCCCTACGCCTTCTCCTTCGCGCTCGGGGCCGTCGTCGTGTCCGTGGTCGGGTTCCGCACGATCTACTTCGCGGAGGGGGTGGCCCTGCTCCTGGCGGGCGCCTACTTCGGCTGGGCGGCGACGACCGGGACGACGACCGAGCCCGCGACGGCCGAACCCGCGAACGCCGAACCCGCGAACGCCGAACCCGCGAACGCCGACTGAAGGCCAGGGCATCGGTCGCGTCCCTATGCTGGGCTCGTGCACGTCTGCCCCCGTTGCGGCACGCAGAACCCGGCCGAGGCCAACTTCTGCATGCGGTGCGGCGCGGCGTTGACGGCGCGCGTCGGCCCCGAGGAGCGCAAGGTCATCACCGCGCTCTTCTGCGACCTGGTCGCGTTCACGGCCCAGGCCGAGCGGATGGACCCCGAGGACGTGAAGGCGACGCTCCGCGCCTACCACACCGCCGTGAAGGAGCTCGTGGAGGGGTACGGCGGAACCGTGGAGAAGTTCCTCGGCGACGGCGTGATCGGCGTGTTCGGGATGCCCGTCGCCCACGAGGACG
>JBLMXP010000179.1:0-5707 GCA_050257835.1 Planctomycetaceae bacterium
CGAGCGCGTCCACGAGGCCGCGGGCCAGATCGCGCGGGCGCTCGGCCTGACCGTGCCGTCGGTCTCGGCCACGAAGTCCTCGATCGCGCCGCGCAGGAGCAGGAACACGGGCCACGGGAACGGCAGAGGCCACGACACGGGCCAAGGAAGAGGCCAAGGAAGAGGCCAAGGAGGAGGAAGGAAGCGAGCATGAGCGAGGCACGACCGCTCGAGGGGAAGGTCGCGATCGTCACCGGCGCCGCGAAGGGGATCGGCGGGCTCGTGAGCGAGCACCTCGCCCGCGACGGGGCCCACGTCGCGCTCGTCGGTCGCGACACCGCGGCGCTCGAGGCGCACGCCGCCCTCCTCGACGAGAAGTTCGCCGGGCGCGAGAGCCTCGCGCTCACCTGCGACGTCACCGACGAGGACCGGGTCCGCGCCATGGTCGACGCGGTGGTGGCGCGGTTCGGCGGGCTCGACATCCTCGTGAACACCGCCGGCGGCACCGGCCCGATCGAGACGCCCGCGCAGGACTACCCGGTCGAGGAGTTCCGCGCGATCGTCGACCTCAACGTGGTGGGGACGTTCCTGCCCTGCAAGCACGCGATCCCGCATCTGATCGCGCGCGGCGGCGGTCGGATCGTGAACCTCGCCGGCACGTCGGGCCTGCGCGGCTACCGCAACCGCAGCGGCTACTCGGCCTCGAAATGGGCGGTCCGCGGGCTGACGCGCACGCTCGCGCTCGAGCTCGGACCGCACGACATCACGGTGAACACGGTCTGCCCGAACGTCACCCACGGCGAGCGGATGGACAAGATCGTCGCGACGAAGGCCGCCAAGCTCGGGAAGACCCCGCAGGAGGTCTACGAGGACTTCGCGCGCCAGACCGCGCTCGGCCGGTTCGTCGAGGAGGAGGACATCGCCTGCGCGATCGACTTCCTCGTGTCGGCGGGCGCGAAGAACATCACGGGCCACGACATCCCGGTCGACGCGGGCTGGGACGTCTGAGGCACCGTACGTCGCCCCAACGCGCAACACGTCGCGTTGCGCGTCGGCCCGAACAGGCCCATGATGCGCGCGTCACGACCGTAGGAGGAGGGGCACCCAGATGCGGAACGAGTTGAACGCGGTCCTGCGCAACCCGATGTCGCGCCGGAAGTTCATGCAGGCGGCGATGGTCACGGGCAGCGCGGGCATCCTCGCCGCGTGCCGCAAGAGCACCGGACCCTCGGCGGCGTCGTCGTCGGGTTCGTCCGGGTCCCCGCGCCCGTCGATCGACCAGGAGCCGGGGGTGCTGCACCCGTACGAGTGGGCGGGCTTCGAGGTCAAGGCGATCTGGAAGGACTACGCGGCCAAGGGCTACCCGGCGCCGAAGTTCTCCTTCTACACGAACACCGAGCAGGCCCTAGCGAAGACCGCGGCCGGCTACACGTGGGACACGGCCCACCCCGAGGTCGGCTACGTGCAGGACTACTACAACCTCAACGCGATCCAACCGTGGGACACGTCGCTGATCGGCAACTTCCCGGACCTGAACCCGGTCCTGGAGAAGGCGGGACAGCTGAACGGCGTGCAGTACGAGATCGTGACCGACTGGGGCTACTCGGGCGTGATCATCCGCACCGACAAGGTCGACCCGTCGATCAACTCCTACTCCTACCTGTTCGACGACAACCTCAACGGCCACATCTCGTGGTTCGACACGCCGTGGATCCTGCAGCAGGCCGCGATGGTCAACGGCGTCCCGGGACAGGACACGTTCGACATGACCGACCAGCAGCTGCAGGACGCGAAGAACTACTGCATCGAGAAGAAGAAGAACCTGTACAACATCTGGGTCGACTTCACGGCGATGTGGGACGACGTGATCAAGGGCAACGTGTGGGCCGCCTACGCGTGGCCCGACGCCTGGCTGAACACGAAGGACAAGGCGCCGACGCAGTACATCAAGCCGAAGGAAGGCGTGCTGTCCTGGGGCGAGGGCCTGATCCTCAACGCCAACACGGAGAACTACTACCACGCCCACGAGTTCGCGCAGGCGTGGACGACGCCGGCGACCGGCCTGTGGATCATCAACAACTACGCGTACGGCCACTCGAACCTGAAGGTCGACCTCACGCAGGTGCCGGCGGACGTCGTGAAGGTCTTCGGCCTGGACGACCCCGAGAAGTGGCTGTCGGAGCCGTACAGCCACATGGACCGCTTCCAGCCCAACCGCGACGCGTACAACCGCGCGTGGGACGAGGTGAAGGCGGCCTGAAGGGCCGCCTTCGGTAGCGGCCGGGGCGCTCCGATGGCCGTCGAAGAGATCCTGCCCCCGGCGGCGGCGGAGTCGCCGCCGGGGCGCGTCACGCCGACGGGGCGTCGCGGGCGGAGTTTCGCGACACTCGGTCTGGTCTCGGCGCCGGTCGGCTACCTGATCGTGTTCTTCCTGATCCCGGTGATCATGATCGGGATCTACAGCTTCGGAGGGATCTCGGGGCTCGTCCCGATCGACATCCCCTACTGGACGACGAAGCTCTGGCGCGAGTTCCTCTCGAGCAGCGTGTACATGGGCCTGTTCTGGAAGGCCGTATGGACCTCGCTCGGTGTGTCGATCACGTGCCTGCTGCTCTCCTACCCGATCGCGTACTTCCTGGCGCACGTCGCGGGCGCGCGCAAGTACACGTTCCTGCTCGTGATCCTCGCGCCCTTCCTCACCAGCTACCTGCTGCGCGTGTTCGCGTGGCGCGTCCTGCTGAACCCGCAGGGCGTGATCCAATCGGCCCTGCGGGGGGTCGGGCTGCTCGGCGAGAACTCGACGATCTCATGGCTCTACAACTCGCGATTCGCCGTGTACCTCGTGCTCGTGTACGTGTGGGTGCCGTTCGTCGCCCTGCCGATCTTCGTCTCGCTCGAGAACCTCGACCTACGGCTGCTCGAGGCCTCCAACGACCTGGGCGCCTCGCGATGGCGGACCTTCTGGAAGGTCACGTTCCCGCTGTCGATCCCCGGCGTCATCGCCGCGTTCATCTTCGTGTTCATCCCCACGCTCGGCGAGTACGTGACGCCGCTGCTCGTGGGCGGCAAGAGCGGCTACATGTTCGGCAACGCGATCCAGAGCCAGTTCGTCCAGGGCTTCGACTGGCAGTTCGGTTCGGCGATGGCGATGTTCCTCGTCCTGGTGGTCGGCGTGCTGATCGTGATCTTCGGTCGCTACCTGAACCCCTCGGCGGTGGCGGAGTGAGCTCGCCCGCGTATTCGACGGGGGGGCGGCGGGGCCTGTCCCTGTTCTTCTGGGCGCTCGTCGTCTTCCTGTACGCGCCGATCGTGATCTTGATCATCTTCTCCTTCAACGACTCGACGCTGGTGTCGTTCCCCTGGCAGGGGTTCACGCTGCGCTGGTACCACGAGTTCCTCGCGAACAGCGAGCTGCTCGGCGCGATCCGCACGAGCTTCGAGATCGCGACGATCTCGAGCATCGCCACGGTCGCGCTCGCGATCCCCGCGTCGATCGCGCTGGTGCGACGTCGCTTCTTCGCCAAGGGCGTGATCTCGGGGGTGCTGTTCGCGCCGCTCGTGATCCCGCTCGTGGTGTTCGGGATCGCGCTGCTCGTCCTGTTCAAGGCCGTCGGGATCCCACTGTCGCCGCTCACCGTGATGATCGGGCACGTGGTGCTCGCGATGCCGTTCGCGATCCTCACGATGGTGCCGCGCCTCGAGCGGATCCCCGAGTCGCTCGAGGAGGCGTCGCGCGACCTCGGTGGGGGATGGCTCCGGACATTCTGGAGCATCACGTTCCCGCTGCTGATGCCCGCGGTGCTGTCGGCGTTCATCATCACGTTCACGCTGTCCTTCGACGAGATCGTCGTCGCGTCGTTCGTGGTCGGTGACCAGCCGACGTTCCCGCTGTACCTGTACTCGCAGCTGCGGCTGCCGCAGCGCCTGCCGCAGGTGATCGCGGTCGCGGTGGTGGTGATGGCGGTCTCGCTGACGGTCGTGATCGCGTCGGAGGTCGCCCGCCGGGTCGGCGACCGGCGTCTGGAGCGGCAGATGAAGCTCACCGAAGAGGTCGAGGAAGAGGTGGTCGTGGCATGACGGACGGATCCGTCGCGATCTCGCTGCAGGACGTGCGCAAGGCGTTCGGGAACGTCGTGGCGGTCGGGGGCGTGACGCTGGACATCGCGGAGGGCGAGTTCCTCACGTTGCTGGGGCCCTCGGGCTGCGGCAAGACCACGACGATGCGGATGATCGCGGGCTTCGAGGAGCCGAGCGCCGGGACGATCTTGCTCCGCGGTCGCGACGTCGTCGGCACCCCGCCGAACAAGCGCGAGGTCAACATGTGCTTCCAGCACTACGCGCTGTTCCCGCACATGTCGGTCGGCGACAACATCGCCTACGGGCTGAAGCTGAAGAAGGTGCCGAAGGACGAGCGTGCCAGGCGCGTGCGCGAGATGCTCGAGATCGTCCGGCTCGAGGGCTACGAGAAGCGCAAGCCGGCACAGCTCTCGGGTGGCCAGCAGCAGCGGGTGGCGCTCGCGCGCGCGCTCGTGAACCGTCCGGCCGCGCTCCTGCTCGACGAGCCACTCGGCGCCCTGGACGTCAAGCTCCGCAAGCAGATGCAGCTCGAGCTGAAGCGGATCCAGCACGAGCTCGGCACGACGTTCGTCTACGTCACGCACGACCAGGAAGAGGCGCTGTCGATGTCGGACCGGATCGCGGTGATGAGTGCCGGCCTGATCGAGCAGCTCGGCGAGCCACGCGAGATCTACGAGCGTCCCCAGACGCCGTTCGTGGCGGATTTCGTCGGGGTGCTGAACGCGCTCGACTTCCGGGTCGACGAGCGGCGGGGCGGCGACGCGATCATGCGGGTGAACGACCGCGAGCACGTCGTCGTGCCCGTCGAGGGCCTGCAGGCCGACGTCGGCGCGAACCTGCTCGTGGCCGTGCGCCCGGAGCGGATCTGGCTGCGGCCGGCCGACGCCACGTTCGAGCAGCACCCGAGCAGGATCACGGGCACGATCGCGCAGATCGTGTACCTGGGGACCCTCACGCAGTTCCACGTGGAGACCGGTCTGGGCAAGCGGCTGATCGTGCACGAGCTGTCGGACGCGTCGGTCACGAACGCGCGCGAGGGCGACGCGGTGACGCTCACCTGGGCCCGCGAGGACGCCGCGGTGCTCCGCGCCTGAGGCGATGCGGGTCGTCTTCACCGATGCGCATCGGGCGCACGACCCCGACCTCGCGTCGTTCTACGGGCGCCTGGCGCCGGTCGTCGAGGTGCCTGCGCGCGCCGCGTCGATCCACGACGCGCTCGCGGCCGACGACGCGTTCTCCTTCGTCGGTCCGGCCGAGCACGGGACCGAGCCGATCGCCGCGGTGCACGACCCCGAGCTCGTCGCGTTCCTCGAACAGGCATGGAGCGACTGGCGGGCCGACCCCGCGGCGCGGGAGATCCCACGGATCATCCCCGAGATGTTCCTGCACCCCGCGGTGATCGAAGGCATGGACGCCCCGCCGCCGCAGCCCTCGGTGTTCGGGCGCCAGGCCGTGTGGACCTTCGACGCGTCGACCCCGGTGGTGGCGGGCACCTACGCCGCGGCCCGGGCCGCCGTCGACGTCGCGCGCCCGCCCGCCGACCTCGTCCGGGGCGGCGACACGGCCGCGTACGGCCTGTGCCGCCCGCCCGGCCATCACCCCGCGCGCGCGGCGTTCGGCGGGTTCTGCTACCTGAACAACGCGGCGATCG
>JBLMXP010000180.1:0-2998 GCA_050257835.1 Planctomycetaceae bacterium
CCTCCAGCCGCGCGGCGCCGTCGAGCAGCGAGTACTCGGAGTGGACGTGCAGGTGGACGAAGCGGTCGGACATCTGCGCTGCTCGACACCCCTCTACGAGGGTTCTCCACACCCGGGCCGCGGGCGGTGGACAACCTGTGGAGAACTTACACGGTTGTGATTCTGCGGTCCTCGGAACGTACGCCCGGCCCCGGGGGGCGTCAAGGGCGCAGGTCGTGCCGGGCGCGCTCGAGCGCGTTCGCGAGGTCGGGCGGGAGCGGGTCCTCCAGGGCGACGCGCTCCCCCGTGACCGGGTGCTCGAAGGCGAGGCGCCACGAGTGCAGGAACGGGCGCCCGAGGCCGAGCCGGCGGGCCTCGTCCCCGGCGCCCCCGTAGGCACGGTCGCCGAGGATCGGATGGCCGACGGCCGCGAGGTGCACGCGGATCTGGTGGGTCCGCCCGGTGCGCGGGGAGGCCTCCAGGAGCGTGGCGCGCGGCAACCGTTCGCGCACCTGGAAGCCCGTCGCGGCCGCCCGTCCCTCGACGTGGTCCACGACGATCCGGTCGGCGCGACGCCCGAGCGGCGCCTCCACGCCGAACGCGTCGTTGGCCGGCGCGCCGCGCACGAGCGCGAGGTACCGGCGCTGCACCGCGTGGCGGCGGAGCATCGCCTGCAGCGCCGCGTACGCCTCGTCGGTCTCCGCCACGAGCATCAGGCCACTCGTCCCCGCGTCGAGGCGGTGGACGATCCCCGGGCGGAGCGGGCCGCCGGCCGGGGCGAGCGTGATCCCCATCCCGAGCAGACGGTTGACGAGGGTCCCGCTCCGTCGCCGCGCCGTCGGGTGGGTCACGAGACCCGCGGGCTTCGCGACCACGAGCAGGTGCTCGTCGCGGAAGCGGATCGGGACCGGCTCGGCGTCGGTCTCCGCCGCGAGCGGCTCCTCGCCCGGGAGCTCCACCACGAGCCGCTCGCCGCCCAGCAGGCGGAAGGACTTGGGGCGCAGGGCGCCCTCGACGGTGACCGTGCCCGCCGCGATCGCGCGCTGGACGTCGGCGCGCGGAGCCCCCGTCAGGCGCGCGACCACCGCGTCGAGGCGGCCGGGCTCGGCGACGAGCTCAGCCATCGCACTCAGTCATCGCCCGAGGCCGGCTCGCGGGTCCGCGGACCGGCGTTCCCGTCGGAGGCGTGGCGCCGCGCTTCGAGGAACGAGGTCCAGCCGAGCAGGATCGCCCCGATCACGACCGCGCTGTCGGCGACGTTGAACACGGGCCACAGGTGGAGGTCGACCCAGTCCACGACCCGCCCATCGAAGGAGAGCAGCCCGGAGCCGCGCACGACGCGGTCGGTGAGGTTGCCGAGCGCGCCGCCGAGGATCAGCCCGAGCGCGACGGCCTGCAACGGCGGCCGGGCACGGAACGCGGTGGCCGCGATCAGCGCCGAGACCACGATCGTGGCGGTCGCGAAGAACCACGGCGCCGAGGTGCCCATGCTGAACGCGCCGCCCGAGTTGGTCGCGAACCGCAGGGTGAGCACGCCGCGGATCACCTCGATCGGGTGCGCGACGAGCGCGTCCTCGGCCCAGAGCTTGGTGAGGCGGTCGAGCACGTAGACGACGAGCGCGGTGCCGAACAGCAGGGCGGCGCGCCGCGCGGGGCGGTCCACGCTCAGGTCCTCGCTACCGGCGCGTCTGCGCCTTCGCGTCCTTGATACACAGGTCGACGTAGGGAAGCGCTTTGATCCGCGCCTTCTCGATCGGTCGCCCACACACCGAACACAGCCCGTAGGTCCCCTCGTCGATGCGCTTGAGCGCCCGGTCGATCTTGTCGAGCAGGTCGCGGACGTTGTTCTCGATCGAGAGGTCCTTCTCTCGCTCGAACGTCGCGGTCCCGGCGTCGGCGGACTCGTCGTCCAGGCCGACCTCGCCGGTCAGGTCGGATTGCGTGGCGGAGAACGCCTCGTCCTCGATCGTCGTCAACTGATCGCCGAGCTCCGTGCGCTCCTCGAGCAGGCGCGTGCGCAGGTCGGCGATCTCCTTCTTCGTGAGCTTGGCTTCGGCCATCGGGGCCGGAGGGTAGCAGAACGGCGCATCTCGCAGCCGTTCTCGCAGGTCAGGACGGGTTTCCGCGGACCTCGAAGACCTTGAGACGGGACCGTACGCCGGTCCGCAGCCGCACGCTCGCCTGCGGGACCCCCAGGTGCGCCGCGAGGGCGCGACGCGCCTCCTCGGTGGCGAGTCCGCCCTGCGGCGCGGCGCGGACCCTGATCGTGAGCACGCCGCCATCGCCGGCCTCGACCCGGGTCCGGCCCGACCGCGGGACGACCCGCACGCTGTACGTGACCACGGCCCACGTGTACCATCGAACGACCGGCGACGACGGGAACGACGCCGACGGGACCAGCGAGGCCCAAGCGAGCCGGGACGGTGGGAGCCGGCGCCGAGCCCCCGACGGACATCCTCCCCGAGCCCCTGTCCGAACCGCCGCGGCGCCCGGTCGCGGCGAAGTAGGCGCAGGCGGGTCCGCCCGTGACAGCGGGAGGCCGTGCTGGCGGCCGAGGAGCGGCCGCGGACCGCGAGGTCCGCGGCAAGCGGGGTGGTACCGCGGGGAGCCTCCGAGGCGCCTCGTCCTCGCAGCAGGACGAGGCGCGTTCGTGTGTCCGGGCCGGCAGGCCGGGTCCGGGCCACGAGGAGGAGGTAGTCGATGACCGCGTTCGAGTCGGTGGACCCCAGGGTCCGCTTCCCGGAGCTCGAGGAACGGATCCTTGCCCGCTGGAAGAGCTCCGATGTCTTCGCGCGCTCGCTGGCCCAGCACGCGGAGGATCCGCGCTGGACCTTCTACGAAGGGCCGCCCACCGCGAACGGCCGGCCCGGGATCCACCACGTGGAGTCGCGGACCTTCAAGGACGTCTACCCACGCTTCAAGACGATGACCGGACACCTCGTCCCACTGAAGGCCGGCTGGGACTGTCACGGCCTGCCCGTCGAGCTCGAGGTGGAGAAGGAGATCGGCACCACCGGTA
>JBLMXP010000181.1:0-3523 GCA_050257835.1 Planctomycetaceae bacterium
CCCGCTGCCGTGCGGGGCCGATGCCACACCGATCCCACCCGCCCGGGGCCTTCGGCCCCGGGCGTGCCACGTACCCTTGCCCGCGATGGTTCGTCGCAGGCTCGCGCGCTCGCGGACGCCCGTGCTCGTCGCCGCGGTCCTGACCTTGGCCGCCTGCACCTCGGCGCCGAGCGCCGACGGCAGCGCGACGGGGACCGGCACGACCTCGTCTTCCTCCTCGGGCCCGTCCTCCTCGCCGGCGGCCGCCACGGTCCTGAAGGTCGTCCGCGCTCCGTACCACCTGCCCGCGCCGGTCCAACGAGCGGTCGCGGTCACCGACGGCGCGCGGATCGTGATCGCGGGCGGCCTCGACGCCGCCGGGTCCTCCACGGGCGGCGTGTTCGCGCTCACCCCCTCGAACGGCCACCTGCGCTCGCTCGGGACCGTCCCGCAGGTCTTCCACGACGCGGCGGGCGCGCTGCTCGGCCGGAACCTGTTCGTGTTCGGCGGCGGGGTCACCACGACGAGCGACGCCGTGCAGGCCTTCGACCTGTCCACCGGCCGGGGGCGCGTGGCCGGGCATCTGCCGACGCCGCTGTCGGACCTCGCAGCGGTCACCGTGGACGGCAAGGCGTACCTGGTAGGCGGCTGGGACGGCACGACCCCGCAGGCCACGGTGTGGTCGAAGAAGGACGGGCGGTCCTTCAAGAAGGTCGCGATGCTCCCGGTGGGCGTGCGCTACCCGGCCGTGGCCGCGGTCGGCTCGACGCTCGTGATCGCGGGCGGGCTGCTCGCCAACGGCGGGGAGACCGCCGCGGTCGAGACCGTCGACACGGCCACCGGGAAGGTCGCGAAGCTCGGGATGCTCCCGCACCCGGTCGGCCACGCGATGGCGTTCGCGATGAACGGGATCGTCTACGTCGCGGGCGGCCAGGACGACCTGGGCAACCCGCAGTCCAGCGTGTGGGCGATCGACCCCGCCGCCGGGACGATCGCGAAGGCCGCGTCCCTGCCGATCCCGCTCTCCGACGCCGCGGTGGCCCAGGTCCCCGACGGCACCGCCACGATCGTCGGCGGGTTCATCACGCAGACGACCGACGCCGTTCTCGACACCCGCCTGGTGAGCGCGACCGTCGCGCCGACCCCGGCGGCGGCCGGCTCGACCGACGCCGCGGCGCCTCCCGCCTCGGGCCCCTCGACGCCGTACGCGCAGGACCTCGGCAAGGCCGGCGCCGCCCGGCCGTTCGGCGGGCTGCTCCTGATCGCCGACCGCGGGAACGACCGGCTGCTCGTGGTCACCCCCAAGGGCCACATCGTGTGGCAGTACCCCTCGCCGTCGCTGCCGGCCCCGCCGTTCCGCTTCTACTTCCCCGACGACGCCTTCTGGGTCCACGGCGGCCACGCGATCTTGCTGAACGAGGAGGAGAACGACGTCCTGGCCGAGATCGCCTACCCGAGCGGGCGGACGCTCTGGACCTACGGCCACCCCGGTGCGCCGGGCTCGGCGAACGGCTACGTCCACCAGCCCGACGACCTCTACCCCTACCCCGGCGGGGGGCTCGTCGTCGCCGACGCGATGAACTGCCGGATCTTGTTCTTCGGCCCGAGCGGGCACCCGACCCGCCAGATCGGCCGGACCGGCGACTGCACGCCGGGCCTGCCCACCACGGTCGGCTACCCGAACGGCGGCACGCCGCTGCCGAACGGCGACCTGCTGATCTCCGAGATCAACGGCTCGCGGGTGAGCCGCGTCACCTCGAGCGGCAAGGTGGTCTGGTCGACCACGGTGCCTGGCCTCAGCACCCCCTCCGACCCGCAGGTGCTCCCGAACGGGTCGATCCTCGTGGTCGACTACAACCACCCCGGCGCCGTGATCCGGTTCAGCCCCACCGGCAAGGTGCTCTGGTACTACCACCCGACCAGCGGCCCGGGGGTGCTGGACCATCCGAGCCTCGCGGCGCCGCTCCCCAACGGCCTGGTCGCGGTCACCGACGACTACCGGCACCGCGTCGTGCTGATCGACCCCAAGACCGACAAGATCGTGTTCCAGTACGGGCACACCGACGTCGCCGGCACCGGCCCGGGCTACCTCAACACCCCCGACGGGCTGGACCTGCTCCTGCCCGGCGGGGTGATCCCGCTGCACGTCGACTTCCCCAGCGCGCGTCCGCGTCAGGGCTACCCGTAGCCGAGCCCCGCCCTACACTTCGAGGATGCCGACCACACCTGGCGGGGCTCAGGCGACGGTTCCCGTGTGCAGCTTCTGCGGCGAGAGTCCCGTCGCCGTGTGGTTCGAGGGCCCCGACTACAGGACCGCCGTCCGATCCGCCGACACGGTGCGCGCAGCCGGCGCGTGGCTCGCCTGCTCGACGTGCTTCTCCCTCGTCGGCGCCGACGATCGCGAGGGCCTGGCGCGCCGGGCAGCGGCGGACCCGCGGAAGCACGACGGCGGCCGCACCCTCCAGGAGGTCCGGGTGGACTTCGACCAGCGGTTCTGGACGCCGAGGTCCTCGGAGCCCTAGCCGGCCGCCGGGTCGAGCCCGGAGGTAGTCTTGAGGTGCATCACCCGGCGGAACGAAGGTCCGTATGCGCCGAGCGCTCGTCACGATCGCCGTCCTCCTCGCGATCGTCCTGCTGGCCCCGTCGGCCGAGGCGCACTTCCTGTGGCACCCCGACGCCAGGCACGACACCCCGACCCCGGATCTGGCGGGCGACCTCGTCGACGTGCGGCTGTCCACCTTCCGACACGCGGGCGCGAAGATGCTGCGGGCCAAGGCGGACTTCGCCGACCCCAAAGCCGATTACCACGTGGCGTTCCTCTTCGACAGCCGAGGAGGCTGGCGAGCCGACTTCAAGCTGCGCGTGGCGTGGGACCGCGCCAGCGGCGGCATCCACGCGATGAGCCTGGTGCGCCTGTCCGACCACAGCACCGTGGACGTCACGCTGCACCCGAGCGGGAAGGCCGTGCTGAAGCTGCCGGTATGGTTCGAGATGGGGGCGTTGCATCGCACGAGGCACATCCGATGGCGGGTGATCACCCGGTTCGGGGACACGAGGTACGACCAGGCGCCCGACGTCGGCTGGTTCGCGCACTGACCCGCTCGTGCCGGCATCCGTAACCGAGATGTAACGCCGCGGAAACACCGCGGCGGCCTTCCCGGCCTAGGCTCGGTGGCATCGTCGAGCGCAGGGGGAGGAAGCACGTGGCGACGCCCAAAGACGTCATCGCGATGGCCAAGGAGCACGGGGTCGAGATCGCCGATCTCCGGTTCACGGACCTGCCGGGCCAGGTCCAGCACCTGTCGGTGCCGTTGCACGAGCTGACCGAGGAGAAGTTCGCGGAGGGCCAGCCCTTCGACGGCTCCTCGATCCGCGGGTTCCAGGAGATCCAGGAGTCCGACATGCTCCTGGAGCTCGACCCGAACACCGCCTACATCGACCCGTTCACGAAGCACCCGACGCTCAACATCACGTGCTTCGTGAAGGACCCGATCACCGGCGAGGACTACAGTCGCGACCCGCGCAACATCGCGCGCAAGGCCGA
>JBLMXP010000182.1:0-12669 GCA_050257835.1 Planctomycetaceae bacterium
GTCACCGCCGAGGCCCTCGCGCACTTCCGCAACCTGCTGCTGGTCAAGACCGCCCCGGGCCAGGAGGACCTCCTCGACATCCCGGCCGACGGCTACGAGACCCTCCGCGTCCAGACCGAGAAGTACACGCCGGGCGAGCTCGCCCGCGTGATCGCCCTCCTCCTCGCGGCCCAGAACGACATGCGCTGGACCACGAGCCCCCGCCTCTCCCTCGAGCTGGCCCTGGTCCGTGCCTGCCTCCCCGACACCGACCCCACCCCCGCCGGCCTCACCGCCCGTCTCGAACGTTTGGAACGCCTCGCCAACCTCCAACCCACCACGGTGATGCCCGAGCCCACCACGCCCGAGCCCACCACACCGGAGTCCGCGGTGACGATCCCTGACGCCACGGAGGAACCGACCGCGGAGCCGGAACCGTCGGGCGACGCGCCAGCCGTGAAGCGGAGCGAAGCCTCTGCGGAGCGCAGCGGAGCAGAGACTTCGCGCAGCTCCAAGCCCGAACCGACCCCAACCGACGACGTCGTCCAGATGCCCGTGCCGCACGCCGCGAGCGCAGGCAGCGTCGACGTCGCGATGCTCCGCCGCTCCTGGCCCAGCCTGATCGAGCACCTCGGCACGCTCCGCCAGCCGATCCTTCGCGCGATCTTGGAGAGCGCCACCGTCTCGTCGTTCGACGGCCAGACCCTCGAGGTCGCGTTCCCGCCCGGCAAGCAGGTGGTCGGGGTCGCGAAGGTCCAGGAGCGCCAGACCGAGCTGCAGGGCGCGCTGCACGACCTGTTCGGGATCCGGCCTCAGATCGTGTGCGTGGTCCGCGAGTCGCGCGAGCCCGAAGGCGGCGCGCCGGCCGTGGAGGTCGTCGACGAGGAGGACGCGCCCGACGAGGCCGAGGCGCTCCGCCGCGTCCAGGAGATGCTCGGCGCGACGCCGGTCGACGGAGCCGGGGAGTAGCGGGTGTACGAGGGGCCGATCCAGGACCTGATCGACCAGCTGGCGCGGCTCCCGGGGGTCGGGCCGAAGTCGGCGCAGCGCCTCGCGTTCTGGCTCGTGAAGGCGCCGGTCGAGGACGCGAAGCGACTCGCGCAGGCGATCGTCACCGCGAAGGACCGGATCTCCTTCTGCCGGGAGTGCGGCAACGTCGCCGAGGGCGATCTCTGTCGGATCTGCCGCGACGAGGGGCGCGACCGCACGCTGCTCTGCGTCGTGGAGGAGCCGAAGGACGCCGCCACGATCGAGAAGGCGGCGCTGCACAAGGGCCGCTACCACGTGCTCGGCGGCGCGATCAGCCCGCTCGACGGCGTCGGCCCCGAGGACCTGCGCGTGCAGGAGCTGCTCGATCGCGTCGAGCGCGACCACGTGACCGAGTGCATCCTCGCCACGAACCCCAACCTCGAGGGCAACGCGACCGCGATGTACGTCGCTGCGCTCTTGAAGCCGCTCGGGGTGCACGTGACCCGCCTGGCGAGCGGGCTGCCGGTCGGGGGCGACCTCGAGTACGCCGACGAGGTCACGCTCTCCCAAGCCCTCGAGGGCAGGAGGGAGATGTGACCGCGAGGATCGACGACGGCCGCGACCCCGACGATCTCGTCTTCCCGCGCCAGCTCGCGCGGACGCGCTCGTTCTCCTGCGGTCAGCCCCGGACCGTGACCGCCGCGCCCGACGGTCGAAGGGTCGTGTTCCTTCGCTCCAACGCCGGCGACGACCCGGTCCATCGGCTGTGGGTCCTCGACGTCGAGACCGGCCAGACCCGCTGCGCGTACGACCCGCTCGCGACCGCGCACGACGAGGTGTCGCCGACGCCGGCCGAGCGCGCGCGCCGCGAGCGGATGCGCGAGCGGGCCACCGGCGTCGTCGGGTATGCGACCGACCGAGCGGTCGAGAAGGCGGCGTTCGTCGAGGGAGGCCGGTTGCTGATCGCGGACCTGCTCACCTGCGAGTCCCGGTCGGTCGAGACGTCCGGCGTGCCCGACGACCCGCGCCTGGACCCCGCCGGCGCGAAGGTCGCCTACGTGGTCGACGGCGCCCTGTACGTGCAGGACCTGGAGGGAGGTCCCGAGCGGCTCCTCGCCCGCGACGACGACCCCGACGTGAGGTGGGGCCTGCCGGATTTCGCCGCGGCCGAGGAGATGCGGCGGATGCGCGGGTTCTGGTGGTCGCCCGACGGCGCGCGGATCGCCGCGACCCGCGTCGACGAGAGGCCGGTCCAGATCTGGTGGCTCTCCAACCCGACCGATCCCGAGGAGGCGCCGGTCCCGATGCGCTACCCGCGGGCAGGCACCCCCAACGCGGTCGTGACGCTGCACGTGCTCGACGTCGCGACCGGCGAGCGTGTCGACGTCGCCTGGGACGAGCCCGAGCGGTTCGAGTACCTGGCCCGGGTCGTGTGGAGCGAGGGCGCTCCGCTCACGCTGCTGGTGCAGTCGCGCGACCAACGCGAGACGCGCGTCCTCGAGGTCGACCACGCGACCGGCGCGACCACGGCCGTGCGGGTCGAGACCGACGAGCGCTGGGTCGAGCTGGTCGAGGACACGCCGCTGCGCCTTTCCGACGGCCGGCTGGTCACCGACGTGCAGCGAGGCGACACGCGCCGCCTGGCGGTCGAGGGCGAGCCGGTCACGCCAGAGGGCTTGCAGGTGCGCTCGGTCCTGGAGGCGGGCGAGGAGATCTGGTTCGCGGCATCGGCCGACGACCCCACCTGCGAGCAGGTGTGGCGGGTCGCGCCCGGCGCAGACCCGGTGCTCGTGACGCCCGCACCGGGTCTGCATACCGCCGCGGTCGGCGGGAACGGTCTTCACGTCCTCCGCCTCGCCGAGGTCGACGCCCGGTTCCCCCGCTGGGACGTGGTCCGCGGCGAGGAGGTCGTGGCGACGCTCGAGAACCTCGCCGAGGAGCCGGTCGTCGACCCGCGGCCCCGCTACCTCACGCTCGGCGAGCGAGGGCTTCGCGCGGCGCTCCTGCTGCCGGGAGGGGTCGAGCCCGACCATCCGCTGCCGGTCCTGATGAGCCCCTACGGCGGTCCCCACTTCCAGCAGGCGGTCGCGTTCCGTGGCTGGTACCGGGAGGACCAGTGGTTCGCCGACCGGCTCGGGGCGGCCGTGCTGATCGTCGACGGCCGGGGCACGCCCGGGCGCGGGCTCGCGTGGGAACGGGAGGTCTGGCGTGACTTCACGGTCACGCTCGAGGACCAGGTCGACGGCCTGCACGCGGCCGCCGAGCAGCTGGGGTTCCTCGACCTCGACCGCGTCGGGATCCACGGGTGGTCGTTCGGCGGGGAGCTCGCGGCCTTCGCCGTGCTGCTCAGGCCCGACGTGTTCGGCTGCGCCGTCGCCGGCGCGCCGGTTGGCGACCAGCGTCTCTACGACACCCACTACACCGAGCGCTACCTCGGCGACCCGAACGTCGAGCCCGACGTGTACGACCGGAGCTCGCCCGTGTGGCACGCGCGCGAGCGCGGCCTCACGCGGCCGTTGCTGCTGATCCACGGCCTGTCCGACGACAACGTGTTCGCCGCGAACACGCTGCAGCTCTCGGGCGCGCTGATGGGCCTGGGGTGCCGGCACGAGCTGCTGCTGATCCCGAAGGCCTCGCACATGGGCGGCAGCGACGACGTGGTGGTCGCCCGCACGATCGCCGAGCTCGACTTCTTCCGCCGCCACCTCGTCGGCGAGCGGCCGTGAGCCTGCTCGAGCGGCGGGGACCGTCTGCCGACGAGGTCGCCGACCGAGCCCTGGTCCTGTACGCGTTCACCCGTCGCGCCGCGATCGAGTACGCCCTCGGAGAGTTCGGCGACGATCCGCGGCGTCACGCGCAGGCCGAGGCGGCGCGCGCCGAGACCGACCGCTGGCTCGACCGCGAGTCGCTCGTGGACGCGCTTGCCGACGTCGAGCGCCGGCTGTTCGCCGCGCCGTCCGGCTCCTGGCCGCGTGAGGCGATCGCCGACGGGATGTGGCGCAAGGAGTCGCTGGCGGTCCTCCTGTGGGCGATCGGCGCGCTCGACGCGCTGCCGCCCTTCGGCGAGGAGGCCGACCAGACCGCGCTCGACGCAGCCGTCACCGCCCCCGGCAGCGTCTCGTCGTTCCGCGCGAACGCCCGCCTGCGGCCGGCCGAGGAGCTCGCGGGCGCATGGGGCGAGGCCGACGCCTGGTTCGCCGCGACAGAGGGTCGCACGGGCGAGGACGCGACGCTCGCGTCGATCAGCGCCGAGCGGTTGCGTGCGCTGCGATGGCTCCGGGGCGACCCGGGCGCCGTGCCCGCCTGATCTCGGGCGGACCTCAGCCCTTCGCGCCGCCGATCGCGATGAGGTACATCGTCGGACCGCTGGTCCCGGCGCACAGGCTCCATCTCACCCCCGGCGAGTGCACGACGAGCGGCTCCGGGAAGGTCACGTGCTGGGTCTCGCCGTTCCTGACCGCGACCTGGGCGATGTCGACCTCGGTCTGCGTGTTGCAGTCGTGGCCGTTCTCGCGCCAGAGGTCGAGGAAGCCGTCGGAGCCGGACACGTTCGTGACGGTCACGCTGGTCAGGCGCAGCTGCGACGTCGACGTCGGCGAGTTGAACACGGTGACCGTGAGACCGCCGCCGATCCCGTTCACCCACTGCCAGCTCTTGCTGCCCACCGGCAGCGTGCCCACGCTCAGGCGCCCCTGGGCGTCGACCCGCGCCTTGTTCCCGGTGGACGGGTCGACGATCGAGACGAGCGTGCCGGCCGCGCGCGCCCCGACGGGCGCGAGCAGCGCCACGGCGGTCATCACGAGCACGAGCGTGACGAGTTGGCGGAACGTGAAACCCGTGCGTGTGGGCGCGGGCGGACGATCGAGCACCTCCACGGAGCCCCTCCTTACGTGAGCGGACGGCGGGACGGTAGCCCGTGAGGGTCCGTGGCGCCAGCCTGTGGGTCTACGCGGCCGGTTTGAGCTGCTGAACCCCGAGCTGTCCGCGCTCGAGGCACTTGGCGGTCTTCACCGCGGCGAAGACCTGCTCGCACGGCGGCAGCGACGTCCGGGCCTTCACCGCGTCGAGGACGGCGCGCACGGCGACGACCACGGTCGTGGGGTCGGTCTGGGGCAGGAAGCGCCCCTGGTTGCGGTCGAGCACGTGGATCGAATCGGTCGAGAGCTTCGCGAGCCGGGTCTGAGCGCGGGCCGCGACCACCGGCTCGGTGGCGAGCCACCGGTCCTCCAGGACCCCGGCGGTGACCACGATCAGCGGCGTCGCCCCCAGTCCTGGCGCGCGGCGGAGCTCGCGCACCGTCGCCTCGGTGTCGACCGTCTGGTTCGGAGCCGACGCGACGGACCCGTCGACCCACGCGCCCGCGTTCAGCCGGTCGTACACGGCGAACTCCGGCCCGCCCAAGGCATCGAGCAGGACCATCCCGACGACCTCCTTCGGGTAGCGGGCCGCGAACGCGCGAGTGACGAGCCCGCCGTAGGCGTGGCCCACGACCACGTACGGGTGTCCGACGTGGATCGCGGCCAGGAGCGCGTGGAGCTCCTCGGCCTGGGTGCCGGCGGTCACCGGCGTCACGTTCGCCGGGCGCGCGTCGCTCGTGCCGATGCCGGCCCGGTCGTACGTGCACACGCGCGTCGTGCGCGCGAGCGCGGGCTGGATCGCGGTGCCGTACGTGGCGATCCCCGAGGTCGCGTAGCCGGCCTCCAGGAGCACCGTCGGGCTGCCCTTGCCCATGCACCGGTAGGCGAGCGAGTAGCCGCCGATGTCGGCGCGCCCCGCGAGCAGGGCGGGACCCTGACCCGCCGGGGGGCCCGTGGCAGGGGGACCCGCGGGGGTCCCCGGGGTCGCGGGCGGGGCGGTGGCCGACGAGGTCGGGACGGCCGTGACCGAGGCAGCGGCGCCCGTGGCGGGGGGACTCACGGTCGGGGCGCTGTCCGACGAGCGCGAGCACGAGGCGACCAGCAGGAGCATCCCGAGCATCGCGGCGCGGCCTCGCATCGCGTCATCCTAGGTGGCGGGTGCGCGGACGAGGAACCGGCCGGTCACGAAGGGGACGTGACGCGCCGGGAGCGACGGACGAGCACGACCACGAGGAACGTCAGCAGCGCGAGGATCCCGATCGGGATCAGGTAGCCGAGACCGACGATCACGGTGGCGAGCACGTTCAAGAACCCCTGGACCGCCCGGTCGAGCGCGTGGCCGAGGCTCGGGTTGCGCACGTCGTTCGACCGGACGACGGCCGGGTGCGCGTCCTTCTCGCGAAGGTCCACCGTGAGGGTGGACTCGGCCACCTGGTTGTCGAGGTAGCGGAGCTGGCCTTGGATCTGCTCGATCTTGTACTGCACGTCGTTCAGGCGGTTCTCGACGGCGATCGTCTGGCCGATCGTGGTGGCCCGCGACATCAGCGTCAGCAGCACGGCCTTCTGCGACTCGAGGATCTGCAGGCGCGCCTGGTTGTCGATGTACTGCGCGGTGACGTCCTTGCCGGTGGTCTGCGACGCCGTCACCGTGCCGAGCTTCCGGACCGCCAGCACGGCCGCGTCGAAGTGCTTGGCCGGGATCCGAAGGACGAGCGAGCCGCTGCCCGACCCGACCGTCTGCGTCGACAGCACGAACCCGCCGCTCGCCCGCGCGATCTGCGTGACCCGCGCGAACTTCTCATCGAAGGTCCCGTTCTCGATCGTGAGCGAGACCGACCCGTCACGAACGATCTTCGTGAGGTCCGTGCCGTTCGCGGCGCCGTGCGTCGCCTTCCCTGGGGCCGTAGCGGCACCGGGGCTCGCCGATGCGGCGCCGAACGCGACCTGTTGCTGCTGTTGAAGATCCGCCGTGCCCGGGGCGAGGGCCCGAGGCACGGCCTGGCTGGCAGTGCCCGAGCCACCGTAGATCGCCTCACCCGCTGCAGAGGAAGCAGATCCGCTCCGCAGGCTCCCGTGATTCAGCGTCGCGAACGAGCCGATCCCGAACGCCAACACGAGCACAGCCGCTGCGGCGGCGATGCCTTTGACCCAGGACGCGCCGCGCCGACGTCGCGGCGGTTCGTACCGCGTCGGCGGGCGCGCCGACTCGCGGTCGGCGGCGTCTTCGAGGTCGGTCTCCAGCTGCCGAAGGAATCCGATCTCGGTGTCCATCACTCCACCTCCGTGGCGAGCGTGAGCCCGCGCTCCTGCAGGACCATCGCCATGCGTCGGAGCCCTCGGCTCACCCGCTGGCGGGCCGCCGACTCGGCGCACTGCAGCCGGGCCGCGACCTCCGTGTACGAAAGCCCGTCGATCACGCGCAGGCGCAGGGCCTCGCGCTGGTCGTCGGCGAGCGTCTCGAGCGCCTCGACGAGGGCCGCGCGCAGCGGGGCGAAGTCGACGAGGTCCTCGATCCGCTCGAAGTCGTCGGGGGACACCTCGCGGGCGGGCAGGCCCAGGCGCATCCGCGCGTTGCGCGCCACGCGCCCCGCCCGGAAGAACCGGGAGAGCTGGTGCCTCGCGATCCCGTACAACCACGCCACGCCGTTCGCCCCCGTGTCCTTGTAGTTCCCGCGCGACGCGAACGCCTCGGCGAAGGTCTCGGCCGTGAGCTCCGCCGCCGTCTCGGGGTCGAGCGTCCGCCTCGCGAAGTAGCGCAACAGATCCTCCGCATGGCGGCGGTACAGCTCCACGAACGCCGCGGGTTCGTCCCGCGAGGCCGTGAGCAGCTCGGCGTCGGTGCGTGTGTCCTGCACGGTCCCTTCTCCGACGGCGCGTCGCCGTCGCGTGGTTCCCCATCCTCACCCCCTCATGCCGTGGGCGCGCGAGGGTGTGACCGAGGAGTACGCTCCGGCTCCATGACCTGCTCCTCCTGCGGCGCGGAGAACCGGCCCGGTCGCAAGTTCTGCGCGAACTGCGGCGCCGCGTTGGCGCTCGCCTGTCCGGCGTGCGGCGCGCCGAACGAGCCCGAGGATCGGTTCTGCGGGGACTGCGGGTCGCCGCTCTCGGCGGTCGAGACGGCCCCTGTGCCCCCCGCCGCGGTGCTCGCGTCGGCCCCGTCGGAGCGCCGGCTCGTCTCGGTCCTGTTCACCGACCTCGTCGGGTTCACCCCGCTCTCGGAGGCGCGTGACGCCGAGGAGGTGCGCGACCTGCTGTCGCGGTACTTCGACGCCGCTCGTCGGATCGTCGAGCGCTACGGCGGCGCGATCGAGAAGTTCATCGGCGACGCGGTGATGGCCGTGTGGGGCTCGCCGGTCGCGCGCGAGGACGACGCCGAGCGCGCCGTCCGAGCGGGGCTCGACCTGGTCGCGGCCGTGGCCGCGCTCGGGGCCGACGAGGCGATCCCGGAGCTCGCGGCACGAGGCGGCGTCGCGACCGGCGAGGCGGCGGTCAACCGTGTGGCCGAGGGCGAGGGGATGGTGATCGGCGACCTCGTCAACACCGCCGCCCGCGTCCAGTCCGCCGCCCCGCCCGGCGCCGTCTTCGTCACCGAGAGCACCAGGCGCGCCTCCGACGCCGCGATCGCCTACGACGACGCCGGCTCGCACGACCTGAAGGGCAAGGCCGAGCCGATCCACCTGCACCGTGCGCTTCGGGTGGTGGCCGGTCGCGGCGGCGCGATCCGCCAGGCGGGCCTCGAGGCGCCGTTCGTCGGTCGCGACCGCGAGCTGCGCCTGTTGAAGGACCTGTTCCACGCGACCGCCGACGAGGGCGCCGCGCATCTCGTGTCGGTCTCCGGGGCCGGCGGGATCGGCAAGACGCGCCTGGCCTGGGAGTTCGAGAAGTACCTCGACGGCCTGGTCGACACCGTGTACTGGCACCGCGGGCGCTGCATCTCCTACGGGGACGGCGTCGCCTACTGGGCCCTGGCCGAGATGGTGCGCAGCCGCCTGGGGGCGGGCGAGGAGGAGGAGCAGCCCGCGACGCTCGCGAAGCTGCGCGCGTGGCTCGACGCATGGTGCGCCGACGTCGACGAGCGCCGCTGGCTCGAGGGGCAACTGGCGCAGTTGCTCGGGTTCGGGGGCCGTGAGACGCCGCCGCGCGAGGAGCTGTTCGGCGCCTGGCGCCGGTTCTTCGAGCTCCTCACGCAGCGGGGGCCGGTCGTCCTCGTGTTCGAGGACCTGCAGTGGGCCGACACCGGGCTGCTCGACTTCATCGACGAGCTCTTGGTCCGCGCGAGCGAGCGCCCGCTCTACGTCGTGGCGCTCGCCCGCCCGGAGATCGCGGAGCGACGGCCAGGGTGGGGCCTCGCCCGCGCGGGCTGGACGTCGATCGCGCTCGGGCCGCTCCGCGACGCCGACATCGACCGGATGCTCCGCGGGATGGTGCCCGGCATCTCCGACGACCTGCTCGCTCGGATCCGGGAACGTGCCGAGGGCGTGCCGCTGTACGCCGTCGAGACCGTGCGGATGCTCCTCGACAAGGGCGTCGTCCGCCGGACCCCGGACGGGGTGGAGCTCTCGCCCGACGCCGACATGGTCGACCTCGCCGTGCCCGAGACGCTGCAGGCGCTGATCGGCGCACGATTGGACGGCCTGCCCGACGACGAGCGCTCGCTCCTGCAGCACGCGAGCATCCTCGGCAAAACGTTCGGGTTGCCCGCGCTCGCCGCGGTCACCCGCATCGGCGTCGAGGAGCTGCAGCCGCTCGTCGACGACCTCGTGGGCAAGGAGCTCCTGACGGTGGTCACGGACGTCACCTCTCCCGATCGGGGGCAGTACGGGTTCCTGCAGTCGATCGTCCAGCGCGTCGTCTACGACACGGTGAGCCGGCGCGACCGCAAGACCCGGCACCTCGCGGTGGCTCGCCACCTCCAGGACGCGTGGCAGGGCGAGGAAGACGACGTTGCGGAGCTCGTTGCGGCGCACTACCTGGAGGCCTACGAGAGTGCGCCGACCGACCCGGACGCGCCCGAGATCCGCGCGGCAGCGGCGAGCGCGCTCGAGCTCGCGGGGAAACGGGCGTTGTCGCTCGCGGCGGCGACCGAGGCTGCCGCGTATTTCGATCGCGCCGCCGCGCTCGCTCTCGATGAGCTCGACCGAGCGCGACTGGAGGAGCAGGCGGCGCATGCCGTCTGGCTCCGCGGCGACCTCGACGACACCGTGCGCCGGGGCGGCGAGGTCGTCGCCTCCTACGACGCGCTGCAACGCCCGCTCGACGCCGCGCGGGTTCGGGCGCGCGTGGCCGAGTCGCTCTGGCTGCTCGATCGTCTCGACGAGGCGCTCGCGCAGATGGAGGGCGCCTACGAGGCCCTGTCCGACGAGTCCGGTCGGGACGTCGCGGTCCTGGCGGCGCAGCTCGGCCGGATGCGCTACTTCCACGCGCGCGACCGGGACGACCTGCTCGCGTCGATGGCCGCGACGGAGCGTGCCCTCGAGATCGCCGAGCAGGAGGCGATCGCGGGTGTCCTATCCGACGCCATGAACACGAAGGGCCTGATCCTGGGCTCCCTCGACCGCTGGGAGGAGGGCTTCGCGCTCCTGCGCGTGGCGCTGGAGATCGCCCTCGCGAACGACGAGACGTGGCCGGCGATCCGCGCGTACATCAACCTGTCCAACGAGACATGGCAGCGCGACGAGCGGGAGCGGGCGCGCGCGTATGTGGGCGCCGGGCTCGCGCTCGCCGAACGCACCGGCTACTGGGCCCCCTGGTGGTTCCTGCGGGGCCACGAGGCTTCGTATCTCATGTGGGTCGGCCGATGGGACGAGCTGTCCTCCCTCGTGCGTGAGTTCTGGGATGCGAGGGCAGATCCGGCCTCCGAGTCCGGCAGGCTGACGATCGAGGCCTGCTACGCGGAGGTGCAGGCCGTCGGACGAGCCGACCTCGAGAGCCTCGAGGACGTGAAGGCTCGATTCGAGGCCCTGGTCGGTTCGGACGACTTCCAGGCCCGCGCCCTCAGCGAGGTCATCCTCGCCGAGTGCGCGTCGGCGGCCGGGGACCACGCCCAGGCGCTGGAACGGACCGATCGGGTGTTGGGCTCGCACACCGCCCTGGGTGTGCGCCACTGGATGTTCAAGACGGCGTGCGAGGTCAGCCTGGAGGCCGCGCTCGCGCTGAAGGACGCGGGTCGAGCGCAGGCGACCCTCGAGGTGATGCGCGCGATCCCGCGCGGCGGGCGGTCCCCGATGATCGACCTCATGCTCGCCGGCTATGGCGCGCGCGTGGCGGCGCTCCTCGGCGATGGCGACGAGGACCTGATCGACGCGGGGTTCGCCGACGCGATCGAGCGCCTGCGCGAACAGAACGGCCCGTTCCGGCGGGCGCGGTTCGAGCTCTTCCACGCCGAGTGGCTCGCCTCGGTCGGCCGTGTCGACGACGGGCGAGCGCGGGCCGCGCAGGCGGCCGAGACCTTCCGTGAGCTCGGTGCGACCCCGTGGCTGTCGCGGGCGGAAGCCTTGCTGCCGGTGACCGCCGAGCCCTGATCGGGGTCCAGCATCCCGGCCGGCGAGCCTTCCCTCGCTACACTCGAACCTCCGCCGAGCGAGCAACCGGAGCCCCATGCCCATCGTCGTCCAGAAGTACGGCGGCACGTCCGTCGGGTCCGTCGAGCGGATCCAGGCCGTGGCCGATCGCGTCGTGCGCACGCGCGAGGCGGGCAACGACGTGATCGTCGTCGTGTCCGCGATGGGCGACACCACCGACGACCTGCTCGCGATGGCGGCCACCATCACCGAGCTGCCCGACCCGCGCGAGCTGGACATGCTGCTGACGGCCGGGGAGCGGATCGCGATGTCGCTGCTCGGGATCGCGATCAACGCGCGCGGCTGCAAGGCGGCGTCGTACACGGGCTCGCAGGCCGGGATCATGACCGACACCCAGCACGGCGCCGCGAAGATCGTCGAGATCCGGCCCAAGCGGATCGTCGAGGCGCTGCAGGCCGGCTACGTCGTGGTGCTCGCGGGGTTCCAGGGGCTGTCGTCGAGCTCCTACGAGATCACGACGCTCGGGCGCGGCGGCTCGGACCTCACCGCCGTCGCGATGGCCGGCGCGGTCGGGGCCGACGTGTGCGAGATCTACACGGACGTCGAGGGCATCTTCACGGCCGATCCGCGGGTCGTGGCCGACGCGCGCAAGGTCGACCTGATCGGCTACGACGAGATGCTCGAGCTCGCGGCGGTCGGGGCCAACGTGCTGCAGTCGCGCTCGGTCGAGATGGCGCGCCGCCACGGCGTGCGGATCCACGTCCGGTCCTCCTTCGAGGACGTCGACGGAACCTGGGTGCAGGAGGTGGATGACGACGTGATGGAAGGCGTGCTGATCACCGGCGCCGCCCTCGACGACGAGGAGGCGAAGATCACGATCAACGAGGTGCCGGACCGGCCGGGGATCGCCGCCGCGATCTTCAAGGCCGTGGCCGCCGCCGGGATCAGCGTCGACATGATCGTGCAGAACGTGTCGCACGCGGGCGTGACGGACCTGTCGTTCACCGCGCCGAGCGCCGAGCTGACGCGGCTGCGGGAGGCGCTCGACGGGATCGCCGCGGACCTGGACGTGAAGGACTACGTGGTCGACGACGGCATCGCGAAGGTCTCGCTCGTGGGGGCGGGGATGAAGTCCCACCCCGGGGTGGCGGCCGACATGTTCGACGCGCTCGCCGCGGCGGGCATCAACATCGAGATGATCTCGACCTCGCCGATCCGGATCTCCTGCGTGGTCCGCCGCGACCAGGGCGAGGAGGCCCTTCGCGTCGTGCACGAGCGCTTCGCGCTCGAGCGCGCCTAACCGCCGAGCGGCCACAGGAGGAGATAGGTGCACATCTCCCCCT
>JBLMXP010000183.1:0-3323 GCA_050257835.1 Planctomycetaceae bacterium
CGCCAACCTGGACCGGCACCGCGTGACGCTAATCCGCGGCGAAGCCCGTTTCGTCGGTCCCCGCACGGTCGAGGTCCGCGGTCCCGACGGCGCCACCCGGCGCCTCGAGGGCGAGGCGGTCCTGATCGCGACCGGCTCGCGGCCTCACCGTCCCCCGGCGATCCCGTTCGACGACCCGGGTGTCTTCGACTCCGACTCGATCCTCGCGATCGACCGGCTCCCGGGCTCGATGACGGTGCTCGGCGGCGGCGTGATCGGCTGCGAGTACGCCTCGGTGTTCGCGGCGCTCGGCGTGCGCGTCGACCTGGTCGAACCGCGGCCGCCGCTGCTGCCGTTCCTGGACCGCGAGATCGTCGAGCGGCTGCAGGCGGCGATGACCGAGCTCGGCGTGAGGTTACGGCTCGGCGAGGCGGTCGCCGACGTCGGCCGTGACGTCGACGGCCTGCGATGCACCCTCGCGGACGGCGACGCGCTCACGAGCGACGCCGTCCTGGTCTCGATGGGACGTCAGGGCAACGTCGACACGCTCGACCTCGACGCGGCCGGCGTGGAGGCCGACGCGCGCGGTCGCGTGATCGTGGACGGCGAGTTCCGCACCTCGGCGCCGGCGGTGTACGCGGCCGGCGACGTCGTGGGGTTCCCCGCGCTCGCCTCGGTCTCGATGGAACAGGGACGCGTCGCCGTGTGCCACGCGTTCGGCTTCTCCTACAAGGAGCACGTGTCCTCGCTCCTGCCCCTTGGGGTGTACACGATCCCGGAGGTGAGCTCGGTCGGGCTGACCGAGGAGCAGGCCGTGGAGCGGGGCCTCGACGTGGTCGTGGGCCGCGCGGCGTTCGTCGACAACGCGCGCGGTCAGATCGTCGGGGACACCCAGGGGATGACGAAGCTGCTGTTCGAACGCGGGACGCGGCGCCTGATCGGGTGTCACTGCCTCGGCGAGCGCGCGTCGGAGCTGGTGCACGTCGGGCACGCCGTGATGACGCTCGAGGGCACGGTCGAGACGCTGATCGAGATGGTCTTCAACTACCCGACGCTGACGGAGACCTACAAGTACGCGGCCTACGACGCGCTCGGTCGGCTCGGCCCCGCGTGAGCCGCACGTTCGCGGCTCGCCGCGTACGGTGATGGCCGTGTCACGCCGCTCCTCGCCTCCGCCGGGACCTCGTCGCCGTGCCGCGGTCCGGCGGCGGCGCACCTTCGCCGCGCTCGTCGTCGTGCTGGTGGGGGCGACGGTCTTCGCGCTCACCCGGGGTCGGACGTCGCCTTCGCCCGCGTCGGCGGCGTCGTCTCGGGGGCGCCCGGGCGCTTCCGCGTCGTCCCCGTCGTCAGCCGCCTCGACGGCGATGCCGCCCGCCTACCTCGCGTGGATGCCCGGCGGCTTCCCGCGGGCGTTCCGCACCCAGGTCGGCGGGCTCCCGGGCGTGCGGGCGGCTGTGGTCGTCGCCGGCGACACGCTGTGGATGACCCGCGCGCTCGATGCCAACGGCGCGGTGGTGACGCAGCCCACACCGCCGTACGAGGTGCCGATCGACGCGTTCGCCGTGGATCCGAAGGCGTACGCGCCGTTCCTGCCCGATGCCTACCGCGAGCGGGTCACGAAGGCCTTGGCCGCCGGCGAGGCGGTGCTCGGCACGACGAGCGCTGAACTGCGCGGGTTCGGCGTGGGCGGGCGCCTCGTGTTCGGCTCCACGAGCGTGACCGTGGGCGCCGTCGTCCCCGATCCCGTCGTCGGCTGGAGCGAGCTGATGGTGTCGAGGAAGGCGGGCGCCGGGCTCGGGATCGTCGACGATCGCTACCTGCTCGCCGACATGGAGGGCGCACCGAGCGACGCGGCCTTCCTCGCGCTGATCCAGCCGCTGCTGACCCCAGGCGTCCCGGTGCGCGTGGCGGCCCCCGGCGAGGTGCGGTACGTGCGGGTCGCGTCGGGGAGCGCGCCGCCGATCGTGCTGAAGGACGTGTTCGGCGAGTTCTCCGCCTATCCCGACCCCTCCGACCCGATCACGCTCCGGATCGACCCGGCCTGGATCTCGTCGCACCTCCAGACGAAGACGGTTCCCCTGCTCGGGTCCGAGACGTGCAACACGGCGTTGTTCCCCGCGCTGATCGGCGCGATGCAGCAGCTGCAGCGTGAGGGGCTCGGCTCGCTCGTCAAGAGCAACGCCGGGTGCTACAACCCCGAGCTGCTCGCCGCTACCGCGACCGCGCCGCCGTCGTTCCACGCCTACGGCGCCGCGATCGACATCAACGCGCCGGAGAACCCCTTCGGGTCGGCGCCCACCCAGGACCCGAGGCTCGTCAAGGTGATGCGCCGGTGGGGCTTCAACTGGGGCGGCGACTTCCTCGTGCCCGACGGGATGCACTTCGAGTACCTGTCGCCGCCGCCGTCGGGCTGAGGGCGCGATCAGCGCTCGGCGCTCAGCGCACCGTCACCGTGAGCGTGTAGGACCGCTGGCCCGGCCGGCACAGGAGGGCCTCGCCGCAGGTCGTGCGGTGCGCCGAGACGGTCGCCGTGCCCGCCGCCGCCGCCCGCAACGACGTCACGAGCGTGCCGCAGCCGGCGCCGGGCACGCACGGGGACGAGGGCGCGATCGCCTGGGTCGAGCCGCCCGCCAGCACCGAGGGGTCGGAGCTCACGACGTCCTGCCAGTAGGTGCTGTGCAGCTCGATCCGGAGGGTCTGGCCCACGCAGAGCTGCACGGTCGTGCCGTTCGCCCGCTCGTCGACCACGTGCGGTGGGCCGCAGGAGGCGACGGACGACGAGGCGCCCCGCGCGCTGGAGGCGGCGCAGCCGGCGGTCAGGGTCCCGAGGAGCAGGAGGAGCAGCAGGCGCTTCGAGGTCGTGATCATCGCCCTCGGACGTGCCGGGACACCTGTTCGGTTCCCCGCATCGCATACTGGCCCACCACCGCACGATGACGTCGAGGAGATGACGACGGAGGCGTTCGACCTGATCGCGCTCGGCGAGACGATGCTCTCGCTCGTCGCGGCCGACGGCGACCTGGCCGTCGCCACGACGTTCCACGCGACCCACGGCGGCGCCGAGAGCAACGCCTGCGCCGCGTTCGCGCGTCGTGGGCTGCGTGCCGCGTGGGTGAGCCGGCTCGGAGCGGACGTCGCGGGCGACCGCGTGCGCGCCGGCCTGACGTCGGCGGGCGTCGACCTCAGCTGGGCGCGGACGGATCCGACCCGGCCGACCGGTCTGATGCTCCGCGATCGGCACGGGAGCGTCGCCTACTGGCGCGCGGGCTCGGCGGCGAGCGCCCTGGAGCCCGCGGATCTCGAGGGGGTGCCGCTCGAGACGTCGCGGGCCGTCCTCGTCACCG
>JBLMXP010000184.1:0-13049 GCA_050257835.1 Planctomycetaceae bacterium
CCGCCTCGTGCGACGCTCCGGCCGTGGGAGGGTCCACCTGCACCTCGTGGGGTCGTGTGAGCCGGGAGGGCGCTGCCTTCTGCGACGCCTGCGGCGCGAGGCTCGCCCCGCGGTCCCAGGAGACGCGGAAGGTCGTCACGATCCTGTTCTGCGACGTCACCGAGTCGACGGCGCTCGGCGAACGGCTCGACCCGGAAGCGCTCCGTCGCGTCCTCCGGCGGTTCTTCGACGCGGCGAGGACCGTGGTCGAACGCTACGGAGGGACCGTCGAGAAGTACATCGGCGACGCGGTGATGGCGATCTTCGGTATCCCGCTGGTCCACGAGGACGACGCGCTGCGGGCCGTGCAGGCGGCGTGGGAGCTCCGGCGTGGACAGGAGTCGCTGAACGCCGAGCTGGCGCGCGAGCACGGGGTGACGTTGCGGACCCGGATCGGGATCCACACCGGGGAGGTCGTCGCGGGCGACGGGACCCAACGTCAAGCGATGGTGAGCGGCGACACCGGCAACGTCGCGGCTCGGCTGGAGCAGCTCGCGGACCCCGACGAGATCCTGCTGTCGGCGGCGACGTTCGAGCTGGTGCGCGACCACGTCTCGGTGGAGCCGGCGGGCACGCGGCCGCTGAAGGGAAGGCGGGAAGCCGTGGAGGCCTATCGGCTCGGCGGGCTCGTCGCGGGTTCCGCCCAGCCTCGATCGGCCGCCGTGCCCTTCGTCGGCCGCGATCGGGAGCGGCGCCTGCTGGCCGAGTCGTTCGCACGGGTCGTCGAGGATCGGACGTGCGTGCTGTACACGATCCTCGGGCCGCCCGGGATCGGCAAGACGCGGGTCGTCGATGAGGTGCTCGCCGGCCTCGGGGACGGCGCGTGGGTCCTACGGACCCGCTGCCTTCCCTACGGACAGGCGTCGGCGTCGTGGCCGCTCCTCGCTCTCGTCCGGTCGGCGACCGACGAACGCGGGGTCGGCCTGGCCGACGAGGGATCGATCCAGGTCCTCCTCACGGGAGCCCCCGACGCTCATCGGGTCGCGCTCGATGTCGCCGCCATCGTGGGCGTAGCATCGGAGGACCCCGTCCTCTCGAGGGGGGAAGGCCCCTGGGCCCTCGGGCGGCTCTTCGAGGAGATGGCCTCCGAGGGGCCGCTCGTCCTGGTGTTCGACGACCTCCAGTGGGCACAGCCGGCCCTGCTCGACATGCTCGAGCGACTCGGGGACCGCGTTCGCCACGCGCCGGTGTTGGTCGTCGCGATCTCGCGCCCGGAGTTGCTCGACGTGCGGCCGTCGTGGGGCGGGGGACAGGCGAACGCGGTCACGGTCACGCTCGAGCCGCTTCAAGCAGAGCACGCGCGCGAACTCGCCCGGCACCTCGGAGGCGAGGCGCTGAGCGACACGACGTGCGAGCGGATCGTCGCCCGCGCCGAGGGAAACCCGCTGTTCGTCGAGGAGCTCCACGCGATGCTGTCGGAGGGCAACGCGGAAGGGATCGAGGCTACGGAGGAGCCGCCCGCGGCGCCGGCTAGGCTCCAGGCGCTCCTCGCCGCGCGGCTCGACGCGCTCCCCGCCGGGGAACGGGAGATCCTGGCCCGGGCATCCGTGATCGGGAAGGTCTGGTACCCGCCGGCGGTGGAGGCGATGGGCGACGAGGTGGACGTGGGGCCGAGGCTCGCCGCGCTCGAGCGGAAGGATCTCGCCGTGCGCGCCACGACCGACCTCCCGGGCGAGGTCGCGTATCGGTTCCCCCACCTCCTCCTCCGCGAGGCGACCTACGCCGCCGTCCCGAAGGACCGCCGAGCGACGCTCCACGAACGCTTCGCGACGTGGCTCGGCACGAAGACGACCGGCGACGACGCGCTCTCTGACCTCGTCGCGTACCACCTGGAACGCGCGGTGGCCCACCGCCGCGACCTGGGCCCGCTCGGCGAGTCGGTATCGGCGTTGCGGACGCGCGCCGCACGCGCCCTGCAACGCGCCGGACAGCGCGCGCAGGCACGGGGCGACACGGCTGCCGCCGAGGGGCTCCTCGCACAGGCGCTCGAGGCGGTCGGCGAGGACGACGCGAGGCGAGGCGAACTCCTCGTCGGCCTGGCGAGGGTGCTCATCGAGCGCTTGGAGTACCGGCGCGCCGACGAGCTCCTGGCCGAGGCGATCGAAGCAGCGCGTCGTGCCGATCGACCGGATCTCGAGGGGCGTGCCGCCTGTCACCGCGCGATCCTGACGGACGTGCTCCGGCCCGAGATGTTCGAAAGAGAGTCCCGTGAGGCGGTCGAACGCTGGTTGCCCGAGTTCGAACGCCACGGCGACGATCTCGGCATCGTGGCCGCGGTCGCCCTGCGGGCAGAGCGCTCGTCCCAAGCGATGCGGGTCGATGACTGGGGAGACGATCTGCGGATCGTGGCCGACCATGCGCGGAAGGCGGGCGACCGGGTGAGCGAGGTGGAGGCGCTGACCCACTGGATCGACGCTGCCGTCCGAGGGTCCTCCTCGATCGCGGAAGGTGAGCGTCGGTTGGCCGAGCTCCTCGATCGTAGCGATCCCGGATCGCCGTGGACGCAGCTGGCGGTCCTGTCCTTCGAACGAGACCGTGCGGAGGTCGCGGGGGAGATCGAGCGGTGTCTCGAGCTCGGCCGAGAAGGGGAGCGGCGCAACCGGGATCTGGGCAACGTGGAGTACGGGCAGGGGTGGGCTGCGGGGAACGCCGAGATCCTCCTCGCCGCCGACCGGTGGGAGGCCGCTGCGACGGAACTCCAACGGTTGGTCGACGAGATGCTCGGCGCCGATGATCTCGGACACGCCAGCACCTACCTCGCGTCGCTCGGTCGGGTCCGCGCGTACCTCGGGGACGCCCAAGGCGCGCTGCGCCTGGCGGATCGAGCCGAGAGGATGGGGGGCGCGGACGACATCGCCACGCGCGCGGAGGTCGCGCTCGCGCGCTCCCTCGCACTCGTGCAGATCGGTAGGTGCGACGAAGCGAAGGCTCAGGCCCGTCGGGCGGTAGAGATGCTCGCTGAGACGCAACGCCCCAGCGCGAGGATCGAGTCCCTGGTCGACCTGGCCTGGGTGCTCGGGAAGGCGGGCCAACCCGACGAAGCGCGCTCCGTGCTCGCCGAAGCGACGCGGGTGGCGGAAGCCAAGGGGCACCCCGGACAGCTCAGGCGGATCGAGGCGCGGATGCTCGATCTCCCTTCAGGGGGCATCTACCAGCGTCAACACCGCTGACCACGAAGTTGACAACGCCGCCGAGGGGGCGCAGGATGCGCCGATGCCGGACGACGGGGAACCGGTTCGCCTCTCTCGGGATGTGATCGTCGAGGCCTACCTGCGACTCGCCGACGCGGAGGGCTCCGACGCGATCACGCTGCGGCGACTCGGCTCGGAGCTCGGGGTCGATCCCACCGCCGTCTATCGCCATTTCCGCGACAAGGACGAGCTGCTCGCGGTCGTCTCCGACAGGATCCTGGCCGAGGCGACCGCGGACCTCGACGACGAGGGGTCCTGGCGCGAGCGGATGGAGGCCCTCCAGCTCAGCGTGCGCAGGGCCTACCTCTCGCACCCGCGGACGATGGAGGCGCTGCAGCTGTCGCCCTCGGCGATGCCGAGCGCGAGCGCGCTGTCCGAGTACGCGCTCCGGCTGCTGAGCGAGGCGGGCCTGGACGGGGAGGACGCGGTCCTCACCTACGACACGCTCGAGAGCTACACGATCGGGGCCGCGCTGTTCGATGCGGCGGCGACAGAAGAGAGCCTCGAGGGATGGCGTCGCGTCTACGGGGGGCTCCCCCGGGAGGAGTACCCGCACCTCAGCGCCGCCGCCCGTTCGCTGTACCGCGACCCCGACGCCGCGTTCGCGCACGGGCTGCGGCTGATGCTCGACGCGCTGGACCGCACGACGACCGCGCGAGAGGGAACACACGTACCACGAGGAGGAACGACCGAACGGTCAGGCCCGCAGGGGTCGACACGGGAAGGGGGAAGGGCATGAAGGCATCGCAAGCTCGCAGGATCGGCGCCACGCTCGCCGTGATCGCGATGGTGAGCGTGGCCTGCGGGAAGTCCGTGTCGTCGAGCTCGTCGACGCCGTCGGGCTCCAGCGGCCCGCAGCTCGCGAACACGACGACGGCGGGGACCCAACCGGTCGACAAGATCACCTGGGCGCTGTACCGGGAGACGAACTCGCTCGACCCGATCTACGCGTTCGACTACCCGGAGAACACCGTCTTGTCGGTGCTCTGCGAGCAGCTGCTGCACCAGAACCCGGACGGCTCGATCACCTCCGGGCTGGCGGACCTCTCCTACCCCGACCCGACCACGATGGTCTTCACGCTCAAGCCGGGGATCACGTTCTGGGACGGGAACCCGCTCACGCCTGAGGACGTCGTCTACAGCCTCGAGCGCAACACGGACCCGAACCTGGGCGGCTTCTACGGCGCGACGTTCAGCCGCGTGAAGTCGATCGAGGCGACGGGCTCCGACCAGGTCACGATCACGCTGAAGGAGCCCGACTACTGGCTCGCCGGCGAGCTCGCGTCGACCCCGGGGTGGATCGTCGAGAAGTCCTACGTCGAGAAGGAGGGCAAGGACTTCGGCACCGCTTCCGGCGGCACGATGTGCACCGGGCCGTACAAGTTCCAGAGCTGGAAGGTGGGCGACAAGCTCGTCGTCGTCCGCAACGACAACTACTGGAACCCCGACGTGAAGCCGCTCGTACAGGAGATCGACTTCGTCGGCGCGCCGAGCGAGGCCGCGCTCACGTCCTCGATGATCTCGGGTGACATCAACGGCTCGTTCGCCTTCTCGATCTCGACGCTCGATCAGCTGAAGTCGAGCAGCAGCGTCACCGTCACCGCCGGGAACGGGTGGAACACGGACGCGTTCATCATCTCGAGCTTCGACGGCGCGCTCGGCGACGTCCGGGTGCGGCAAGCGCTCTCGATGGCCCTGGATCGCCAGGGGATCATCGACACCGTGTACAAGGGCGCGGCCCTGATGCCCAAGTCGCTCTCGGCGCCCGGCACGTGGGGGTACGGCGGCGACGTGTTCGCCAACGCCTACGCGCAGCTGCCCGACATGACGCAGAACGTCGCCGAGGCCAAGAAGCTCGTCCAGGAGGCGGGCGCGACGGGCAAGACGATCACGATCGGCATGTCGAGCGAGCTCGCGAACCTCGCGAGCGAGGCGAGCGCCTACCAGTCGGCGGCCGAGTCGATCGGGCTGAAGGTGAAGCTGAAGTCGGTCTCCGCGGCGAACTACATCAACTTCTTCATCGACCCCTCGTACTGGAAGAGCGTCGACGGGTTCTTCACCACGAACTACGGGGACTACGCGGACCCCGCGGCGCTCCTGTCCACGCTCGCCCTGACGGACGGGTCGCAGAACTACTCGTACTTCACCGATCCCAAGACCGGGTACAACAACCCGCAGGTCCAGCAGCTGCTGCTGGCCGCGAGGTCCGAGGCGGACCCGACGAAGCGGGCCGAGGACGTGGCGCAGGCGCAGGCCCAGATCATGAAGGACCTGCCGTGGATCCCGAACGCCTTCCCGTACAACAACGTCATCACGAGCTCGAACCTGACCGGAGCGACGGCGTCGTTCGCGTACATGTTCGCGCCCTGGGCCAACGATCTGGGGGGCACCGGCTAGCGTGCGATTCCTCCTGCGCCGCTCGGCGATGCTCGTCGCCACGCTGCTGGTCTCGAGCTTCGTGATCTTCTCGGCGCTGTTCCTGGCGCCGGGCAATCCGATCGCCGTGCTCTCCGGCGGCCGCACGCTGCCGCCGGAGAGCGTGGCGGTGCTGGAGCGACGGTTCCATCTGAACGACCCGTTCTTCACGCGGTACTGGGCGTGGCTCACCGGGGTGCTCCACGGCGACTTCGGCTACTCGATCGCGCACCGGGAGGACGTCTCGACGCTGATCTCGCAGCGGATCTGGGTCACGGCCTCACTCGTGCTGTACGCCTCGGTCATCATCCTGCTGCTCGGTATCGGGCTCGGGTTGGTGAGCGGGCTGCGGCGAGGGCTCAGCGACACCGGGATCCTCGTCGTGACCGCGGTCTCCGCCGCGATCCCCGCGTTCGTCGCCGCGATCGCCCTGATCCTCCTGTTCGCGGTGAAGCTCCAGTGGTTCCCGACCTTGGGCGACGGGGAGGGCTTCTTCGGCACGGTCCACCACCTGACGCTGCCGGCGTTCGCGCTGGCGATCTCCTCGCTCGCGATCGTGGCGCGCGTCACGCGGGCCTCGGTGCGCGAGGAGCTGGGACGTGAGCACGTCCAGACGGCGGTCAGCCGTGGGATCCCCTACCCGCAGCTCGTGCGCCGTCACGTGCTCCGCAACGCCGCGATCCCCATCACCACGATCAGCGGGATCACCGTGGCCTCGTTGATCGCGATCGCCGCGGTGGTCGAGCAGGCCTTCGCGTTGAACGGGCTCGGCGCCTACCTCGTCTCGGCGGCCTCGTCGAAGGACTTCGCGGTGGTGCAGGGGATCTCGCTGGTCCTCGTCACCGCGTTCGTCGTGGTCAACGTGCTCGTCGACGTGCTGTACGCGGTGCTCGACCCGCGGGTGCAGCTGGGGGGCAGGGCCGAGTGAGCGCCGTCGCGGTGGCCGACGAGGGGGTCGCGAAGCGCTCGGCATGGGACCTGCTCCGCCGCACCGGGTGGCCGGGCATGCTCTGCGCCGCGATCATCGCGATCGCGACCTTCGTGGCGATCTTCGGGTCGGTCCTGGCTCGGGCCGACCCCAACATCGGGCAGCTGCGCTACGCGTACGTCGGCCCGGGGCAGGTGGCGGGCCACCTCCTCGGCTTCGACGGCCAGGGTCGCGACCTGCTGGACCGGCTGTTGGTCGGCGCGCGAACCTCGATGCTCGGTCCGCTCGCCGTCGTCGTGATCTGCATGGGCGTCGGGACGTTCCTCGCGGTGTTCGCCGCGTGGCGCCGCGGGACCTCCGACGCTGTCGTGAGCGCGGGCCTCGACATCCTGTTCGCGTTCCCGGGCATCTTGCTCGCTATCTTGGCGGCGACCGTGTTCGGCGCCGGTCTGATCGCGGCCTCCCTCGCGCTTGCGGTGGCATACACGCCCTACGTCGCGAGGGTCCTGCGCGGCTCCGCCCTGCGCGAACGCAACCAGCAGTACGTGGCCGCGCTCGAGGTGCAGGGAGCGAGCGGTCTCACGATCTGCCTGAAGCACCTGATCCCGAACATGGCGCCGCTGATCGTGGCGCAGGCCACGATCCTGTTCGGCTACGCGATGGTGGATCTGGCGGCGATCTCGTTCCTGGGTCTCGGGGTCCAACCGCCGAACCCGGACTGGGGCGTGATGGTCTCCGAGAACCAGTCGGGCGTGGTGCAGGGCTACCCCCTGCCCGCGCTCGCAGCCGGGCTGTGCATCGTGGTCGTGGTGGTCGCCTTCAACGTCCTCGGCGAGCGCCTCTACGATCAGGCGCAGGCGGAGCGCCGGTGACGGATCCCGCGGTCCCCCTGCTCGAGGTCGAGGACCTCGTGGTGCGGCTGCCGGTGGAGGGCGAGCTCCGCACGGTCCTGCACGGGGTGTCGCTCGCGATCCGCCCGGGCGAGGCCCTCGGCCTGGTCGGCGAGTCCGGTTCCGGCAAGTCGATGACGGCGCGGGCGATCGACCGGCTGCTGCCGCCGGGCGCCGTGGTGGACGGCGCGCTCCGTTACGACGGAGCCGACCTCTCGGTCTTCGCGGGGGGCGACCTGCGTCGCTACCGGGCCGAGGTCGCGATGATCTTCCAGGACCCCCGCGCCCACATCAACCCCGTCCGGCGGATCGGCGACTTCATGACCGAGGCGCTGCGCACCAACGCCGGGGTCGCGACCGCCGAGGCCGAGCGCCGCGCGGTCGAGCTGCTCGACGCGGTGGGGATCGAGGACGGCCGTCGCCGGCTCCGCCAGTACCCGCACGAGCTCTCCGGCGGGCTGCTGCAGCGCGTGATGATCGCGACGGCCTTGCTGACCGAGCCACGCCTGCTGCTCGCCGACGAGCCGACCACGGCCCTGGACGTCACCACGCAGGCCGAGGTGATGGCGATCCTCGACGACCTGCGTCGGGAGTTCAACTTGGCGCTGCTGTTCATCACGCACGACCTCGAGCTCGCGGCCGCCGTGTGCGACCGGACGGTCGTGATGTACGCGGGAGAGATCGTCGAGGTGCGCGCGTCCACGCTGCTGCACGAAGATCCCCTGCACCCGTACACGGCGGCGCTCGCGGCCGCCAGGCCCGACATCGACTCCACCGCCCACCGGCTCGTCGCGATCCCGGGTCGCCCGCTGTCGGCGTTCGAGGCGCCCGCCGACGCGTGCGCGTTCGCGCCTCGCTGTCCGCACGCCGCCGCCGTGTGCACGGCCGCCCATCCCAGCGTGGTGGAGCTCGACGGGGGGCTCAGCCGGTGCGTGCGGGCGCCGGAGCTCCGCGGCACGTTGAGGGTCGCCCATGGCTGAGGTCGCCCCGATCCTCGCGGTCGACGGTCTGCGCAAGGAGTTCGGCGAGCTCGTCGCCGTGGACGACGTCGGCTTCGCGGTACCCGAGGGCGGGTCGCTCGCGATCGTCGGGGAGTCCGGCTCCGGCAAGACCACCGTCGCGAAGCTCGTCGTGGGGCTGGAGCGGCCCACCGCCGGGACGATCGAGGCGTGCGGGCGGGACCGCTCCGGACCGGCTCGCTCCCGCGCCGACCGGCGCCGCCGCGGCGCGGAGGTGCAGATCGTGTTCCAGGACCCCTACACGAGCCTGGATCCGCGCCAGACCGTCGAGCGGACGCTCGACGAGGTGCTCCGCCTTCACAAGGGTGGATGGGACGCGCAGCGCCGGCGGGCGCGGGTGCGCGAGCTGGCGGAGCTGGTCGGGCTCGACGCGCGCCAGACGCGCGCGCTGCCGCGCGGGCTCTCCGGAGGCCAGCGGCAGCGGGTCGCGATCGCGCGCGCGCTCGCCGCCGAGCCGCGCGTGCTGATCCTCGACGAGTCCGTCGCCGCCCTCGACGTGTCGATCCAGGCCCAGGTGCTCAACCTCCTCGCCGACATCCGCGACGAAACCCGCATCTCCTACGTGCTGATCAGCCACGACCTCGCGGTGGTCCGACAGCTCACGGAGGAGACACTCGTGATGTGGCGCGGCCGCGTCGTGGAGCGCGGACCGACCGCCCGCGTGCTCGACGATCCGCAGGACGACTACACGAAGCGATTGCGCGCGAGCGTGCCGCGCCCAGGGTGGAAGCCGCGCCGTCGCGCCGTCCCCGAGCGGCCGAGCGGTTGACGGCCGTCCGGCCGAGGCCGGACCCCGTCGCAAGTACCAACGACCGGCCCATGGCAGCGGCGACCGACCCGCTTACCGTGGCGAACGGTGAGCGTGATGCGTACCCCCGGCGGGTTCCGCACGCAGTGGGTCTGGCGACCGGTCCTGACCACACTGCTCGCGGTCGGGCTCGTGCCCGGCGCCGGGTTGCGCCTGCCTTCCTCGCCGCCGGGCGACCAGGTCTGGATGGCGACCCCCGGCACGATCGGCAGGATCCAACGGTTCGACCCGAGCATCGCTCGGCTGTTCTTCGACCGATCGACGTCCTACGGGCTGAACGGCGGGTGGAACTCGGCCACGCCGGCGTTCTCGTGGGCCAGCGAAGCGGCCTTCGAGCGTGACCTGCGCCGCGACCGGATCGCCCCGGAGATCACGACCGTGATGTACGACCCGGAGTACTGGGCCGCGACCCCGCTGAGCGAGCAGCAGCACCCGATCGAGGCGATGCGGGCCTTCGCGTCGGCCGCGCGCGCCGCCGGATATCGGGTGGTGCTGACGCCGCACCCGAACCTGGTCGAGGTCCCCGGGGCTGAGTGCTCCGCGCAACCCGGCGAGACGATCCAGGCCGCGTTCCTGCGCTGCGGGATCATCGGCGCGGCGGCCGAGCAGGCCGACGTCGTCGAGATCCAGACGCAGTTCCTCGAGCGGCACACCTCCACCTACGCGGCGGCGGTGCGAGCACTGGCACGGCAGGCGCGGGCGGCGAACCCGGACGTGGTGGTGCTCGCCGGTCTCTCGACGCGGTTCACGCTCGACGCACGGACGCTGCTCACGGCATGGAGCGCCGTGCGCCATGTGGTCGACGGGCATTACCTAGCGATCCCCCAAGGGATCCAGCCGTGGGTGGCGGCGAAGTTCCTCGAGCTCGTGGCGCAGAAGCCCTCGTGAGGGCTAGGAGTAGAACTCGACGATCAGCCGCTCGTCGAGCGGCACCGGCAGCGGGATCTCGTCGCGCTCCGGGTTGCGGGTGAACGTGCCCGAGACCTCGTCCTTGTTGCGGTAGAGGTAGGAGGGCGGCTCCGGCGTGATCTCGAGCGCCTCGCGCACGAACACGAAGTTGCGGGCCTTGGGGCTGAGCGTGATCACGTCGCCCTCGCGCACCTGGGCGCTGGGGACGTCGATCCGCTTGCCGTTGACCGACACGTGGCCGTGCGAGACGAGCTGGCGGGCCTGGTGCGTGGTGAGCGCGAACCCGAGCCGCAGGCACACGGTGTCGAGGCGGCGCTCCAGCTGGCGGAGCATCTCCTCGCCGGTGACGCCGTGGTGGCTGGTCGCGCGCTCGTAGTACCTGCGCATCTGGCTCTCGTTCACGCGGTAGATCGCGCGGAGCTTCTGCTTCTCGACCAGACGGGTCTGGTACTCCGAGATGCGCTTGCGACCGCGGCCGTGCTGGCCTGGCGGATAGGGTCGCTTGTTCGATGGGCAGTTCGGACGCCCACACAGGGGGGCGCCGACGCGTCGACAGGTGCGATGCTTGGGTCCGTTCTTCTCCATGCGGCTGGCCAGGCTACCAGACCCTTCTCCTTGCTGACCTGCGACTATGCTGCGTTGCGGTGTCGACGGCGGCGGAACGGGCGCGCGGAGCGATCCTGGGGCTTGCCCTCGGCGACGCGCTCGGCGCGCCGTTCGAGTTCCGGCGCCGCGGTGACGTGCCGGACCCGCTGCCGGCCTTCGCGCTGCCCTGGATGGGGCTCCCGCCGGGAACCTGGACCGACGACACGGCGATGGCCCGCAACCTGTGGACGTCGCTGCTCGCCCGTGACGGCGCCCTCGACCTCGACGACGTCCTCGCCCGTCACCTCGCCTGGCTCCGGACCTCGCCACCCGACGTCGGGAACCTCACGCGCCGCGTCCTGATCGGCTACAGGGACGGCGACCCGGACGCCGCGCGCACCTACTGGGAGACGCGCGGGCCGGAGGTCTCGGCGGCCAACGGGTCGGTGATGTACTGCGTGCCGCTCGGGGTGGTCCGCGCGGGCGAGCCGGACCGTCTCCTCGACGAGGCGCCGGCGCTCTCGGCGCTCACGCACTGGGACGAGCGCTGCCGGAGCGCCTGCCTGGCCGTGACGCTGGCGGCGGCGGCGCTCGTGCGCGGCGAGCGGCCCGCCGACGCCGTGCGGGCGGCGGTGGCCGCGGTCGTGGCGCGTGAGGGCGGGGAGGAACTCGAGCACCTGGTGGATGCGGCGGGTCGCTCCCGGCCGCTCGATGGTCCGGACATGGGGTTCTGCCTCTACGCCGCGGGGATCGCCTTGCAGGTGGCCGCGGAGGCCGCCGGGTTCGAGGAAGGGCTCCGCCACGTCGTCTCGCTCGGCGGCGACACCGACACGAACGCGGCGGTGGCCGGCGGCTTGCTGGGGGCGCGGGACGGAGTCGGCGCGATCGCGTCGTCGTGGCTGGAGGTGCTGGCGGAGCGCGACGCGCTCGAGTCGGAGGCCTCTGCGATCGCCGCGCTGGTGACCGGTCCCTAGGCGGCGCTCACGAACTCGTCCTCGGACCACAGCACCAGCTCGAGGCGGGCCAGGTCGATAAGCGCGCCCCGCACCTCCGCGGCAGACAGGCCCAGCCGCTCCGCGAGCGCCGCCGGCGTGAACCCTTCCTCGGGGTGGCGTGCGACCGTGTGGAGGACGAGCCCTCGGACCTGTCCCATCGTCGGCATGTCGGTGCGTGTGTCCATCGTGCCCGTGATACGACGCCGGCAGCCCGCGTGGATCGACGCAGGCGAAGCCTTGGCATCCTCGACGCCGAACCTTCACCTTCGCGTCACAACTCGATGCCCGGGAACCCGCGTTCCAGGGTCTCCAGGACATGGTCCGCGCCGGTCGCGCGCAGCTGCTCGACGGAGTAGGCGCCGGTCGCCACCGCCACGCTGACCGCGCCGACCGCGCGGGCGGCCTCCACGTCGCGCGGCGTGTCCCCGACCACCGCGACGTCGGAGGCGTGGAGGTCGTGGCCGTGGAGCCTCGCCGCCCGGGCGAGCGCGGCGCGCGTCACCTCGGCGCGATCGGCCGCGTCGCTCCCGTAGCCGCCGATCGGGAAGTAGCGGTTCAGGTGCGCGCGCTCCATCTTGATCCGTGCCGCGCCCTCGATGTTGCCCGTCACGAGCCCGCACAGGCACCCTCGCTCGGCCAGCCGTTCGAGCAGGCCCTCGGCGCCGGGCATCACCCGGTAGCCGCGCGAGTCCGCGACCTCGGCCGGCAGGTGGCGCACGTAGGCCATGATCAGCTGGCCGAGCTCGGCCTCGGTCGGCGGCCGCCCGAGCACCCCGGTGAACGTCTCGCGCGCCACGTCGGGATCGGTCTGGCCGCTCTCGCTGAAACGCTCGATGTCGGCGTCTACGTCGAAGCGCTCCCGGAACGCGCGGGCCCACGCCCGCGCGCCCGCGCCGCCGGTGCTCAGCAGGGTCCCGTCGATGTCGAACAGGGCGACGGTCGGCATCTTCGTCACGACAGGAGGGTCGCACGTTCCGCCGCGAACGACGAGACTGCGCGTAACGGATACACGTTGGCGCACACTGGTATCCGGCCCGTTACGACGAGGAGGTTCGCGGTGCAGGAGGAGATCGCGGTCTACGGGGCAACGTGGTGCCCCGACTGCCGTCGCGCGAAGAAGTTCCTGGCGGACCAGCGGATCGCCTTCGCGTGGCACGACATCGATCGCGAGCCCGAGGTGCTCGATGAGGTTCAGTCGCGCAACGACGGCAAGGACATCATCCCGACGATCGTCTTCCCCGACGGGTCGCACCTGGCAGAGCCGACGAAC
>JBLMXP010000185.1:0-4642 GCA_050257835.1 Planctomycetaceae bacterium
GTCCGGTTCGGCGCCGGCGACGTCCCGCTCGTGCCCGGTCGGGAGCGTCGGACGCTCACCGTCACGAACACCGGCGAGCACCCGGTCCGGATCTCGAGCCACTTCCCCTTCTGGCAGGCGAACCCCTCGCTCGGTTTCGATCGCGACGCAGCGCGCGGGTTCCGGCTGGACCTGCCGGCCGGCGATTCGCTCCGCTGGGCGCCCGGCCAGACGCGTGAGGTGGGGCTGGTCGCGTACGGCGGCTCCGGGAGCGCCTGAGCGGTGCCCGACCGGATCTCGCGCGAGGAGCACGCGCTCCGTCACGGACCCACCGCCGGCGACCGCGTCCGCCTGGCCGACACCGACCTGTGGATCCGGATCGAGGAGGACCTGACCGAGCCCGGTGACCAGGCGCTGTGGGGATACGCGAAGAACTGGCGCTCGCGGATGACCCAGCAGGACCGGGCGACCACCACGAGCGAGCTCGACACGGTGATCGGCAGCGTGATCGTGGTCGACCCGCTACTCGGCGTCGTGAAGTGCGACCTCGGGATCAAGGACGGCCGGATCGTCGGGATCGGGCGCGCCGGCAACCCTGACATCACCGACGGCGTCGACCTCACGATCGGTCCGAACACGTGGCCGATCCCGTGCCACGGGTTGATCGCGACGCCCGCCGTGATCGACTCGCACGTGCATCTGCTCTCACCGCGGCTCGTGCCCGTGGCGCTCTCGGCCGGCGTGACCACCTTGATCACGGCCGGGTTCGAGGAGCCGCCCTCGCGGATGCTCGCCACGCTGCGGGCGTTCGAGCGCCTCCCGGTGAACGTCGGGCTGCAGCCGAGCGCGCGGACCGACGTGCCGGGCGGCCTCGACCCCGTGATCGAGGCCGGGGCCGTCGGCCTCAAGATCCACGAGGACTGGGGCGCCTACCCCGAGATCGTCGACGCGACGCTCCGGGCCGCCGACGCCCACGACGTCGCGGTCTGCCTGCACACCGACTCGCTGAACGAGTCGACCGAGCTCGCCGGGACGATCGAGGCGATCGCCGGGCGGACGGTCCACGCGTACCACGTGGAGGGCTCGGGCGGGGGTCACATCCCCGACGCGCTCGGCCTCACCGCAGTGCCGAACGTGCTGTGCTCCTCGACCACGCCGACCATCCCGTACGGCCCGGCCACGGCGCTCGAGCAGTTCGACATGAAGCTGATCGTCCACGAAGGGAACCCGCGCCTGCCCGAGGACGTCGCGGCCGCGCGCGAGCTGGTGCACCCGCCGACGATGGCCGCCGAGGGCCCGCTGCACGAGCTCGGCGCGATCCAGATCGTGAACTCCGACTCCCAGGGGATGGGACGGATGGGCGAGGTCCTGCGTCGCACGCTCCAGCTCGCCGACGCGATGAAGCGCTGGCGCGCGAGCGAGCACGGGGAGGGCTGGCCCGACGCGCCGGCCGTCAAGCGGCTCCGCCCGGCCCCAGCCGCCCCCGAGGGCGAGCCCGACGACAACGAGCGTGTCCTGCGGTACCTCGCGAAGTGCACCCTCGAGCCGGCGATCGTGCACGGGATCGCCGAGGACCTCGGCTCGCTCGCGCCCGGGCGGATCGCCGACCTGGTCCTGTGGCAGGCGACCCACGTCGGGGTGAAGCCGCTGCTCGTGTTCAAGGGGGGCGTGGTCGCGTGGTCGGCGATGGGCGAAGGCAATGCGAGCGTGCACGGAGCCGAGCCGACCCGCTACGGCCCCGACTGGGGCGGGCTGGGCGACGCGCCTTCGTCGCTCTCCACGACGTTCGTGTCGCAGGCAGCGCTCGACGCGGGGATCGCGCGCGCCCTCGGCACGCGACGGCGCGTGGCCGCCGTGCGCGGCACGCGGGGCCTCACGCGGGAGGACCTCGTCGCCAACACCGCTGCCCCGCCCGTTCGGGTGGCGCCGGCCGACGGCGCCGTCACGATCGACGGGCGGCTCCTCACGAGCGACCCGGTCGCCGAGGTGCCGCTGTCGCGGCGCTACCTGCTCGCCTGAGGACTCACCCGAGGCGGTCGACGAGCTCTCGGTGGTGCTCCCACTCGTGCTCGAGGAGCCGGCGGAACGTCTTGCGCGGGGTCCACACGTTCTGGCCCGCCTCCCCTCGACGCTGCACGGTCCTGCGCTCGGCCGGCGTGAGCGCGAGGAGCCGCTCGGCGATCCGCTCGCCCTGCTCCGCGGCGAGGGCGAGCACCGCCTCGGGCCGCTTCTCGGCCTCCCGCGCGAGCCGGTTCAGCTCGGTCACCGGACCGAACGTCCGGACGTAGGCGGGCGAAGCGCCCATCACGTGACGCAGGATGTCTCCGACGGAGCGCCCGCTCGGCGGCTTCGTGCTCAGGTCGGCAGGACCCAGGGGCTCCACGAGCTCGATCGTCGCGCGGCGGATCGCCGCGAACCGGGCGACCCACGCCTTCACGTCCCTCGCGGTCACCGGCACCTCGTCGCTCGCGAACAGGATCGACGGGTCGCCGTTGCCGAGCCACATCCCTTCGGTCACATGCTGCTCGACGCGGATCTCGAACGGGGCGTCGGGCTCCGCGCCACCCAGGCCGTGCCGGGTCAGGAACGTGGCGAAGGCCCGGATCGCCTCGGGGGTCGCCTCGAGCGCCGCCTCGGTGGTCGGGCCTTGCGCGATGCAGCCGAGCAGGCCGTCGACGTGCACCATCGTCTTCTTCCGCTTGGGGCCGGACTCGAGGAACAGGCGGTACACCGTCACGTCGTGAACGTCTCCCCCGCCCCGTAGATGTCGTCCGCGCCGTCGCGACGCACCTGGACCGAGCCGAGGCCGTGGACCTCCCAGCGGATGCCGTCGCCGAGGATCGCCGTCCGCTCGTCGATGCCGACGAAGGTCGACCCATCGGGCATACGCGCGGCAGCGAACCACGACGCGCCCGGAAAGCGGCGGACCCGGTCCCAGTGCACGCCGAACGACACGTGCGGCACGAGGCCCAGGCCGGCGAGCCACGAGGAGCCGCCGCCCTCCTCGCGGGAGCGGCTCGCGACCATCGCGCCGGCGCTGCACCCCGCGTAGACGGCGCCACGGTCGAGCGCGCCGAGGATCGCCGCGAGCAGCGGCGTGCCCCGGAGCACGTCGGCGAGGTGCCGGGGCTTGCCGCCGGAGAAGTAGATCATCGACGCGACGCCAGCCCGCGCCGCCGCGTCCTCGTCGTTCGCGTCCGCGCGCGTCTTCACGGGCAGCACCTCCGCCGGCACCCCCGACGCCGCGTAGTGCGCGAGCCCCATCGAGCCCCAGCGGTCGAAGACGTGGTCGCCCTCGGTGGAGGAGGCGGTGGGCAGGATCACGACCGAGCCGTCGCCCGTCGCGCCGGCCAGGGCCTTGGCCTCGACCTCGTGGGTCCAGTCCTCGAACTCGCCCGACCCGAGCAGCAGGAAGGTCCGCGTCATGGGGGCCGAGGGTACCGCCCCCACCGACCCGCCGATGCGCGAGGATAGGGATGGAGGTGATCGCGTGACGACCGTGACGAAGGAGATCTCGGGCGCCGAGGTGCGCCTGGACGACGTCATGGCGTGCAGCGTCCGTGGCCAGGACGTGGATCTCGAGAACGTGATGGTGCTCGGGCTGGTCAGGGCCGAGCGCGACCTGCGCATCGAGGACGGCGCCTGCGGGCCCGTGCGCGCCCAGACGGCGACGATCGGCGACGGCGGGACCGCCGGGATCGTGATCGCCGACCGCGTGAGCGTCGAGACCGGAGCGACGGTGATGCACCAGGTCCCGCGCTCGACCGCCCGGGGGGCCGCGATCGGCCTGGCGGTGGGCGCGGTGGCCGGGCTCGTGTGCGGACGCCTGATGGCATCCCGACGGTAGCGCTCAGTCCTCGCCGAGCGGGGTCTCCGGCAGGGCCGCCGAGGGCTGCTCCTCGGGGGGACGTGCCCGCCGAGCGCGGTGTCGCCCACGAGGGAGCCGGGTCGGCCCGCCGCGCGCCCGCCAGGCCGCGACGAACGCCGCGCCCAGCCCGGCGATCCCCGCGAGCCCCCACCACACGGCGTTCACCACGGGCACGAGCCCGAGCACGACCCCGATCCCCCACCCGGTGCCGACGGCCCCCACGCGCGACCGCGGCTCGCGCACGACGAGCCGACCCAGCGCCCAGGTCGCCGACGCGATCCCGAACAGCCACACGAGACCGAGCGCCAGCAGCGCGGCGAGCCCGAGCGGGAGCCCGATCACGGACGCCGCCAGCGCCGCGGCGACGAGCGGCACGAGCACGGCGGACGCGAGTCCCCAGCCGACGGTCGCGAGCGGGGCGGTCTGCGCCGCCGCGGCGATCGCGTCCCCGGCCCGCGGGGCCACGAGCAGCAGCGTCAGGAGCACGAGCAGGACCGACACCGCCATCGCGGCCGGCGCGAGGAGCGGGCCGAGGGCGCCGAGCGGGCCCGCGAGGGTGTAGGCGACGTCCCGCTGCACGCTCCCGCCGACCTGCGCGCCCGGTTGCACCGTGACCGCACGGCCGCCGCGGACGTCCCCGTTCACCTGGGCGGTCTTGAGCAGACGGACGGCGCCGTCGAGGGCGATCACGTCGCCGCTCACCTGGCCCGAGATCAGCACCGGGCCGTGCAAGACCACGACGTCGCCGAGTGCCACGCCGCTCACCGTGGCGGTCCCTGAGAACACCACGACCTC
>JBLMXP010000186.1:0-3009 GCA_050257835.1 Planctomycetaceae bacterium
CACGATCACGTCGGCCGCGACCGCGTGTGAGTGGGACGGCCACCGCATCAACATCCTCGACACCCCGGGCCACGTCGACTTCACGGTCGAGGTCGAGCGCAGCCTCCGCGTCCTCGACGGCGCGATCGCGCTGTTCGACTCCGTAGCCGGAGTCGAGCCGCAGTCCGAGACCGTCTGGCGCCAGGCCGACAAGTACCAGGTCCCCCGCATCGCCTACGTCAACAAGATGGACCGGACCGGCGCCGACTTCTTCAAGGCGGTCGAGACCATGCGCGACCGCCTGGGCGCCAATCCCCTGCCGATCCAGATCCCGATCGGCCAGGAGGCCGACTTCACCGGCGTCGTCGACCTGATCGAGAACAAGGCCCTCGTCTGGAAGGACGAGCTGGGCACGGAGTTCGAGTACACCGAGATCCCCGAGGACCTGGTCGACGACGCCCATGAGCACCGCACCAACCTGATCGAGGCCTGCGCCGACTACGACGATGAGCTCATGGAGGCCTACCTCAACGACGAGGAGATCCCGCACGAGCGGATCGCCAAGTCCCTCCACCGGGCGACGCTGGACATCAAGGTCACCCCGGTCCTGCTGGGCTCCTCGTTCAAGAACAAGGGCGTGCAGCCCCTGCTCGACGCCATCGTCGAGCTCCTGCCCTCGCCCCTCGAGGTGCCGCCGGTCAAGGGCCTCGAGCCCGCCAAGAAGGGCGAGGACGGCGGGCAGACGGAGGCCGAGCGGCCCGCTGACGACTCCGCGCCCTTCGCCGCGCTCGCCTTCAAGGTGATGGCCGACCCCTACGTCGGCAAGCTGACCTACTTCCGCGTCTACTCCGGCAAGCTCACGGCCGGCAGCCGCGTGCTCAACGCCTCCACCGGCCGCACCGAGCGGATCGGCCGCCTGCTGATGATGCACGCGAACCACCGCGAGGAGATCGAGGAGTGCTTCGCGGGCGACATCCTCGCCGGCGTCGGCCTCAAGCAGACCTCCACCGGTGACACGCTCTGCGCCCCGGACGCTCCGATCGAGCTCGAGCAGATCGAATTCCCGGAGCCGGTGATCGCCGTCGCGATCGAGCCGAAGACCAAGGCCGACCAGGAGAAGCTCTCCGAGAGCCTCGGCAAGCTCGCCGAGGAGGACCCCACCTTCCAGGTCGAGTCCGACGACGAGACCGGTCAGACCCTCATCCACGGGATGGGCGAGCTCCACCTCGAGGTGATCGTGGACCGGCTCCTGCGCGAGTTCTCCGTCGACGCCAACGTCGGCAAGCCCCAGGTCGCCTACCGCGAGACGATCCGCGAGCCCGTTCAGAAGGTCGAGGGCCGCTTCGTCCGCCAGACCGGTGGCCGCGGCCAGTACGGCCACGCCGTGATCAACGTCGAGCCGGCGCCGGGCGAGGGATTCGACTTCATCAACTCGATCAAGGGCGGGACCATCCCATCCGAGTTCATCCCGTCCGTCGAGGCGGGGATCGAGGAGGCGCTGCAGTCGGGCGTCAAGGCCGGCTACCCGATGGTCGACGTCAGGGTGGAGCTGATCGACGGCTCCTACCACGACGTGGACTCCTCGGAGATGGCCTTCAAGGTCGCCGGCTCGATGGCCGTTCAGGAGGCCGCCCGGAGGGCGAAGCCCGTCCTGCTCGAGCCCGTGATGTCGGTCGAGGTCGTCACGCCCGAGGAGTTCCTCGGGGACGTGATCGGCGACCTCTCCCGTCGCCGCGGCAAGGTGCAGGGCCAGGAGCAGCGTGGCAACGCCCTCGCCGTCCAGGCCTTCGTCCCGCTCGGCGAGATGTTCGGGTACGCGACCGACGTTCGGTCCTCGACCCAGGGCCGGGCGAGCTACACCATGCAGTTCGAGCGCTACGAGGAAGTCCCGAAGAACATCGAGGACGAGATCGTGGAGCACCGCTCGGGAGAGCCCGTGGGAGCCGGTGCGTAGCTATATTCCTTCGGTTCGACCACTAACTACTTAAAGACCCCAACCAGACCACTTAAAGGAGCGAGATGTCCAAGGAGAAGTTCGATCGCGATAAGCCGCACGTCAACGTCGGCACCATCGGCCATGTCGATCACGGCAAGACCACGCTGACAGCCGCGATCACGAAGACACTCGCCGACAAGGGCGGCACCGAGGTGAAGTCCTTCGAGGAGATCGACAACGCGCCCGAGGAGAAGGAGCGCGGGATCACGATCGCCACCTCGCACGTCGAGTACGAGACGGACAACCGTCACTACGCGCACGTCGACTGCCCGGGCCACGCCGACTACGTCAAGAACATGATCACCGGCGCCGCGCAGATGGACGGCGCGATCCTGGTGGTCTCGGCACCGGACGGCCCGATGCCGCAGACGCGGGAGCACATCCTGCTCGCGCGCCAGGTGAACGTCCCCTACGTGGTCGTCTACCTGAACAAGGTCGACATGGTCGACGACGAGGAGCTGCTCGAGCTCGTCGAGGAGGAGGTCCGTGACCTGCTCACCGAGTACGAGTTCCCGGGCGCCGACGTCCCGATCATCAAGGGTTCGGCCCTGAAGGCGCTCGAGGGTGACGAGGAGGCCAGGCAGTCCATCCTCGATCTCGCCCAGGCCCTGGACGACTACATCCCGGAGCCCGAGCGCGACCTCGACAAGCCGTTCCTGATGCCCGTCGAGGACGTCTTCTCGATCACCGGCCGCGGCACCGTCGCGACCGGCCGCGTCGAGCAGGGCGTCGTCAACACCGGCGACGAGGTCGAGATCGTCGGCATCAAGGACACGACCAAGACGGTTGTGACCGGGGTCGAGATGTTCCGCAAGATCCTCGACGAGGGACGCGCGGGCGACAACATCGGCGCCCTGCTGCGAGGCACCAAGCGCGAGGAGATCGAACGCGGGCAGGTGCTCTGCAAGCCCGGCTCGATCACGCCGCACACGAAGTACAAGGCGGAGGTCTACTGCCTGAAGAAGGAGGAGGGCGGCCGCCACACGCCGTTCGTCTCCGGATATCGGCCGCAGTTCTACTTCCGCACGACTGAC
>JBLMXP010000187.1:0-10372 GCA_050257835.1 Planctomycetaceae bacterium
GCCTTCAGCCCGAGCTTCCACGACTCGACGAAGAGCTGCTCGACCTCCTCGACCGTGGCGTGCTCGGGCATGTTCACGGTCTTGGAGATCGCGCCGGAGATGAACGGCTGGGCCGCCGCCATCATCCGCACGTGCCCCATGTAGTGGATCGGCTCGGAGCCCATCGCCGTGTCGAACACGGCGTAGTGCTCCTGCTTGAGGTGCGGGGCGTCGACCACCGAGTTGTGCTCGGCGATGTAGCCGACGATGTCCTCGACCTCGTTGGCCGAGTACCCGAGCCGCTCGAGCGCCCGCGGCACGGTCTGGTTCACGAACTGCATCGTGCCGCCGCCGACGAGCTTCTTCGTCTTGACGAGGGCGAGCTCGGGCTCGATGCCGGTGGTGTCGCAGTCCATCATCAGGCCGATCGTGCCGGTGGGCGCGAGCACGCTCGCCTGGGCGTTGCGGTAGCCGTGCCGCTCGCCCAGCGCGATCGCCTCGTCCCAGGACTGCTTGGCGGCGGAGAGCATCCCCTCGGGGACCAGTTCGGGGTCGATCTCCTCGGCCGCCGCCCGGTGCTTGCGCATCACGCGGAGCATCGCGTCGGCGTTGGGCGCGTAGCCCGCGAACGGCCCGGTGACCTCGGCGATCCGCGCGCTGGTCCGGTAGGCCCAGCCGGTCATGATCGCGGTGATCGCGCCGGCCCACGCGCGGCCCTGGTCCGAGTCGTAGGGCAGACCCCGGGCCATCAGCAGCGCCCCGAGGTTCGCGTAGCCCAGGCCGAGCTGGCGGTACTGCCGCGCGTTCTCCCCGATCTTCTCGGTCGGGTAGTCGGACTCGCCGACCACGATCTCCTGGGCCGTGAACACGACCTCGACCGCGTGCCTGAACGCGGCGACGTCGAAGTTGCCTTCGTCGTCCAGGAACTTCATGAGGTTCAGGCTCGCGAGGTTGCACGCGCTGTTGTCGAGGTGCATGTACTCCGAGCACGGGTTCGAGCCGTTGATCCGCCCCGAGGCCGGGCACGTGTGCCAGGCGTTGATCGTGGTGTCGTACTGCATCCCGGGGTCGGCGCACTCCCAGGCGGCCTGCGCGATGTCGCGCATCAGGTCGCGCGCGCGCAGGGTCTCGACGGTCTCGCCGGTCTTGACGGCCTTCAGGCGCCAGTCGGCGTCATGTTCGTAGCCCTGCATGAACTCGTCGGTCACGCGGACCGAGTTGTTCGCGTTCTGGTACTGGATCGAGTAGGCGTCGCGGCCGTCGAGGTCCATGTCGAAGCCGGCGTCGCGCAGCGCCCGGGCCTTCTTCTCCTCGAGCGCCTTGCACCAGACGAACTCGCGGACGTCGGGGTGGTCGACGTTCAGGATCACCATCTTCGCGGCGCGGCGGGTCTTGCCGCCGGACTTGATCGTGCCGGCGCTCGCGTCGGCGCCGCGCATGAAGCTCACCGGACCCGAGGCCGTGCCGCCACCCGCGAGCGGCTCCTTCGACGAGCGGATCTTCGACAGGTTGATCCCGGAGCCCGAGCCGCCCTTGAAGATCGTGCCCTCCTCGACGTACCAGTTGAGGATCGACGACATATGGTCGTCCACGGCGAGGATGAAGCAGGCCGAGCACTGCTGCGGCGTGTCGGGGACCCCGACGTTGAACCACACCGGCGAGTTGAACGCCGCCTTCTGGTTGACGAGGAGGTGCGTCAGCTCCTCCGCGAAGACCTGGGCGTCCTCATCGGTGGCGAAGTACGCGTTCTTCCGGCCCCACCCGGTGATCGTGTCCACCACCCGCGAGACCAGCTGACGGACCGAGGACTCGCGCTGGGGCGTGCCGAGCGTCCCGCGGAAGTACTTCTGGGCCACGATGTTGGTCGCGTTCTGCGACCAGGACACGGGGAACTCGACGTCGCGCTGCTCGAAGGCGTTGCCGCCCTCCTTGTAGTTCGGGATCACCGCGTCGCGCGTCTCCCACTCGATCTCCTCGAACGGGTGCGCAGATGCGCTCGTGAAGTAGCGCTTGAACGTCAGCCCCTGGCGGATGACCTCGACGTCGTCCTCGCGTGTGGCCACGTGTCCTCCTCTCCGATCCTGCCCTGCGGTGGTGGAACGCCGGTTGTGGAACACCTGGGGAAGGTGTGGGGAGATCCTGTTGAAAGAGTTACAGCCGTGTCATTCGGGCTCGCGCATCATGGACCCGCCCGCACCCGACGTCAACACCTAGTGGGGTGAATTCCTGTCGACCACAACATCTAGTATCCCAGAGCCGCGGGGGAACGACCGGACCCCAAGGGGTTGCGGCCCGGCCGGGCCTCAGCGTGCCCGGCGCTTGGCGGGCTCCTTCTTCTCGAGCATCAGCCCGAGCTCCCGCTCGAAGTCGCCGATCGCCTGGAAGTCCTTGTAGACGCTCGCGAACCGCAGGTAGGCGACCTCGTCGGTCCGCTGCAGCGCGGCCAGAACCTCGGCCCCGATCTGCTTGGTGGTGACCTCGGGGCCGCGCCGACGCACCCGGAGCTCGATCCGGTCGACGATCTGTGCGATCTGCAGGTTCGTGACCGGCCTGCCGGTGAGCGCCTTGCGGATCCCGGCCTCGACCTTCTCGCGGTCGAACGGCTCCTTGGAGCCGTCGCGCTTGCGGACGACGATCCCGATCTCCTCCACCCGCTCGTACGTGGTGAACCGGCGCTTGCAGGCGTTGCACTCGCGCCGGCGGCGGATGGCGTCGCCGGCGTCGGCGGGTCGAGAGTCGACCACGCGGTCGTCGTCGGCGTCGCACCAGGGACAGCGCATCGGATGGGCGCCACAACATCTTGTGGCGCGCGCACGGTACCACGGCGATCGCGATGCTCACGTGGGGCCGCCGGTCAGGCCGTGGGGACGACCAACGACTGCCCGGGGACGATCGCGGCTCCGTCGAGGTGGTTGGCGGCCGAGAGCCGCTGGACGACCTGACGGGGGTCCCGACCGGCCGCCACGCGGGTGGCGATCGACCACAGCGTGTCGCCCTGGCGAACGACGTAGCGGTGCGCCCCGACCGCACGCATCCCGGACCCGGGCGCGTGCAACGCGTTCGCCGCCGCCGGCAGCCCGAGCGCCAGCGTGAGGGTGAGCAGCCCCGCGGCGAGCGTCCGGCACCGGCGAACGTACGTTCGATACATGTGGACATCTTGTCCGAACGGGTGTTCGGAGTCAAGCGCGCGGTCGAACATATGTTTGAACCCCCCCGGGTGCCGTGCTAGCGTCGCGCCCATGACCGAGGAGGCTAGAGACCGTGTCTGACATCACCGCGCGGCAGCGGACGATCCTGGACTTCATCGCCGAGACGGTGCGCGCCCGGGGCTACCCCCCCACCGTCCGGGAGATCGGCGACGCCGTCGGGCTGACCTCGTCGTCGTCGGTCCACGCCCAGCTGGCGAACCTCGAGCGGATGGGGTACCTGCGCAAGGACCCCACGAAGCCCCGCGCGATGGCGCTCGCGAGCGAGGAGCCACGCGCCGAGTCGACGGCGGTCCCGGTCGTCGGCCGGATCGCCGCCGGATCCCCGGTCCTCGCCGCCGAGCACGTCGAGGAGTACCTGAGCGTGCCGGCGGGCTTCACGCGACGCGCCGGGGACCACTTCGCCCTGCGGGTGACGGGCGATTCGATGGTCGGCGCCGGGATCCTCGACGGCGACGTCGTCGTCGTCCACGGCCAGGACACCGCGCGCGACGGGGACATCGTCGCCGCGCTGCTGCCGGGGCCGGCCGAGGACGAAGCCACCGTGAAGCGGCTCGGCCACGACGGCCCGCGCGTGATGCTGATCCCCGAGAACCCCGCGCTGGAACCGTTCGAGATGGGCGACGGGAGGATCCTCGGCGCCGTCGTGGCCGTCCTGCGGCAGCTGTAGCCCGTCTTCCCTCCCCGAGCGTCGCGCGACTCCGCTAGGCTGCGCCACGTCGTCGTCGCCCGGAGGAGCGCAACGTGGCCCAGCTCGGTACCTCGCGGTTCGAACGCCAGATCCGGTCGCAGCCCGACGAGCTGGAGCGGATGCTCACCGACGCTCGCGTGCGCGAACAGGTCCACGCCGCCGCCGAGGGGTTGCACCGCGTCCGCCGGATCTGGGTCGTCGGGACCGGCAGCAGCCAGCACGCCGGCGCGCTCGGCGCCGCGATGCTCCAAGACGCCGGTCGCTCCGCCCACTCCGTGTCGTCGATGCAGTTCGTCCGCAACGCCCCGATCGTGGGGCCGCACGACGGCGTCATCATCATCACGCACACCTTCGAGACGGCCTACGCGATGGCGGCGCGCGCGCTCGCGTTCAGCGCCGGCCTGCAGACGTTCACGATCTGCCGGCGCGGGCTCGGGCTCAACGACGCCGTGGAGACCGTCGACCTCGAGCCGACGCAGACCCACAGCGTCGGCTACACGGCCGCGCTGCTCGCGCTCGGCATGATCGCCGCCCAGATGGGCGCCGACTCGATCTCCGCGGACTCCCTCGCGATGGTGCCGGACAGCGTCCGGCAGGCGCTCGCCTCGCCCGGCACCGACCAGGTCCCCAACCCGCAGCGGGCCCTGGTGTTCGTCGGGGCCGGTCCCGCGGCGATCACCGCGCACGAGTCGGCGATGAAATGCCGCGAGGCCGCGCGCGCCCTGGCGGAGGGGTACGACGCGGAGTACTTCCTCCACGGCTCGTTCCCTCCACTCGGCGGTCAGGACCACCTCGTCGCGCTCGTCACCCCCGACGACGACGGATTCGTGACCGCGCTCGCGCGCACCGCGGAGGCCGCCGGGATCGGCACCACCTCGATCGCCGAGCCCGCTCCGCTGCCCGCCGTGCTCGCCCAGGTCCCGCTGGCGGCCCGCACACAGCTGCTCGCGCTGCGGCTCGCCCGCGCGCGCGGCGCCGACCCCGACACGGTGGTCACCGGCCGCTGGGACGACCACGCGCTCTGGTCGATCGGCTCCCCGACGGCGTAGCCGGGCGCTCAGCCCGGGCCCGGGATACCGGGCGCCGGCCGCAGGAACGGACGGAGCTCCGCCAGCTCGCGCAGGCCGACGCGCGCGTGGACGCGCGTCCCCTCGGGCTCGGCGTCGGCCTTGAGCACCTCGGCGTCGCGGTACAGCCGGGCAACCAGGTCGCCGCGCGCCCACGGCACGAGCGCCTCGATCTCCACCGGCGGCTCGGGCAGCGCGGCCGCGATCGCCTCGGTCAGCCCCCCGATGCCCTCGCCGGTGAGCGCCGAGACCGAGACCGCCCCGGGATGCCGGCGCGCCAGCCGCGCGCGCTCGGACCCCGCGACGCGGTCGACCTTGTTGATCGCGAGCACCTCGGGGATGTTCGCGGCGCCGATCTCGCCGAGGACCCGGCGCACCGCCTCGATCTGGTCGTCGATCGCGGGCGAGGACGCGTCGGCCACGTGCACGATCAGGTCGGCGAGCGTGACCTCCTCGAGGGTCGAGCGGAACGCCTCCACGAGGTCGTGCGGGAGCTTGCCGACGAACCCGACCGTGTCGGAGACGGTCGCGCGACGCCCGCCCGGCAACGCGATCCTGCGCGTCGTCGGGTCGAGGGTCGCGAACAGCTGGTCGGCGATGATCACGTCGGCGCCGGTCAGCCGGCGCATCAGAGTGGACTTGCCCGCGTTCGTGTAGCCGGCGATCGCCACCTGCGGGACGTTCGCGGACCGCCGCCGGTGGCGCTTCACGTCGCGGGTCTTCGCGAGATCCTTGATGTCGCGGCGGAGCTTCGTGATCCGCCGGCGGATGTGCTGGCGGTCGACCTCCAGCTTGGTCTCGCCGGGCCCACGGGTCCCGATCCCGGCGCCGAGGCGGCTCATCGACTCGCCCCAGCCGCGCAGCCGCGGGAGCAGGTAGTTCAGCTGCGCCAGCTCCACCTGCGCCTTGCCTTCGCGCGAGCGCGCGTGCAGCGCGAAGATGTCGAGGATCAGCGCGGTCCGATCGATCACCTTGACCTTCAGCCGCGACTCGAGCGACCGCAGGTGCCCCGGCGTCAGCTCCTCGTCGAACACCACGAGCTGGGCGCCGGCGCGGTTCACCGTGGCCTGGAGCTCCTCGACCTTGCCCTTGCCGATCCAGGTCTGCGGGTCGGGCTCGCTGCGGCTCTGGACGATCCGCCCGACCGGCTCCGCGCCGGCGGAGTCGGCCAGGGCGGCCAACTCGTCGAGGTCCTCCTCCACGATCCCGGGGCCGATCCCCACCAGGACCGCGCGCTCGTGCGCGATCGAGCGCCAGGTGGCCGCGATCGGCGACTCGAGGATCCGGTCCGCGGGACGCGGCGGCTGCGGGATGCGGCCCTCTGCCATCTCAGCCCGTCGAGGAGCCGAAGTCGCGCAACAGCTCGTTCAGGCGGACCTTGTCGTCGGTCGCCTCGGATCGATACCCGATGATCAGCCCGCACGGCAGCGCGAACTCCCCCGCAGGGAACCCCCGCGGACGGCTCCCCGGGACCACGATCGCCCGGTCCGGCACGCGCCCTCGGTGCTCGACCGGCTCGCTGCCGGTGACGTCGAGCACGGGCGTGTTCCCGGTGAGGACGACGCCCGCGCCGAGCACGGCCTCGCGGCCGACCCGCACGCCCTCGACCACGACGCAGCGCGAGCCGAGGAAGGCTCCGTCCTCGATCACGACCGGCGCCGCCTGCAGCGGCTCGAGCACGCCGCCGACGCCGACGCCGCCGGCGAGGTGCACGTCGCGGCCGACCTGCGCGCACGAGCCCACGGTCGCCCAGGTGTCGACCATCGTGCCGGCGCCGACCCACGCGCCGATGTTCACGTAGGAGGGCATCAGGACCACCCCCGGCTCCAGGTGCGCGCCGTAGCGGACCGTCGCCGGGGGCACCACCCGCACGCCCTCGGCGGCGTAGCCTCGCTTCAGCGGGAGCCGGTCGTGGTACTCGAACGGGCCGGCCGTCGTGGTCTCGAGGCCGCGCACGCGGAAGTGCAGCAGGACCGCCTGCTTGGCCCATCCGTTCACGCGCCAGAGCTCGCCGTCGGGCTCGGCCACCCGGATCTCGCCCCGGTCGAGCAGGGCGATCGTCGCCTCGACCGCGACCGCGTCGATCGGCGCCGACGGATCGTCCGACAAGCGCGACCAGCTGCCCTCGACCCGTTCGCGGAGCTCCGCGACGTCGGTCACGCGCGCACCTCGGCCAGGGCCCGGTCCAGCAGGCTCGCGGCCGCCCGGCACTCCTCGAGCGTGGGCACCAGCGCGATCCGCACGAAGCCCTCCCCCGCCGCTCCGAAGAACGTCCCCGGCGCGACGATCACGCCCGTCCGCTCGAGCAGCTGCAACGCCCAGTCGTAGGCGGTGAGGCCGCCCGGGACCCGGACCCACAGGTAGAACGTCGCCTCGCTGCCCGCGACCGCGATGCCGTGGCGGGCGAACAGCTCGAGGAAGACCTCGCGCTTGCGCGCGTAGCGCTGGCGGTTCTCCTCGACGTGGGTCTCGTCGGCCCACGCCGCGACCGAGGCCCGCTGCACGAACTCCTGCGGCGTGACCCCCACGCTCGGGCGCAGCCGCTGCAGCGCCCCGATCACCGCCGGGTCCCCGGCCACGAAGCCGCTGCGGTAACCGGTCATCGAGGAGCGTTTGCTGAGGGTGTTGAGCGCGACGACGTTGCGCGCGCCACCCACCTCCAGCGCGGAGGCAGGCGGCTCCTCGCCGAACCACAGCTCGCTGTAGGCCTCGTCGGAGGCGAGCAGGACGTCGTGATCGCGGCAGCGGTTCGCGGCGTCGGCCAGGAACACGAGCGGCGCGACGGCGCCGGTCGGGTTGTTCGGGTAGTTGAGCCACAGCAGCGCGGCCCGGTCCCACTGCTCGGGCGCGATCGCGTCCAGGTCGGGCAGGAAGCCCCGCTCCTGCGTGAGGGGGAGGTGCACGACGTCCCCGCCCGCGAACCGCGCCCCGCGCTCGGGGATCGGGTAGCCCGGCGTGGTCGTGAGCACGAGGTCCTTGCCGCCGGCCGGGTCGAGCACGAGCTGCGCCAGCGAGAAGACCAGCTCCTTGGACCCGAGGGTCGGGAGGATCTGTCGGTCGGGGTCCAGGGTCACGCGGAACCGGCGCTCGACCCACACCTGGATCGCGTGGCGGAGCTCGGGCAGGCCCGCCGCACGCGGGTACGACGAGATCGGCCCGATCGCGTCCTTGAGGGCGTCGCGGACCAGCTCGGGGGTCGCCTCCCGCGGATCGCCCACGCCGAAGTCGATCAGCGTCCGGCCGGCCTCGACGGCCGCGCGCTTGCGCCGGTCGAGCTCCTCGAACGGGTAGTCCTCCACGGCGCGCGCGCCGGGCGAGAAATGGGTCACGCGCTCATCCCTCCGCGGCGGCCCCCGCGCCGAGGAACGCCGCCAGCACCTCGAACGATCGGACGAGCGCCTCCACCGACACCCGCTCGTCCTCCGTGTGAGCGTACCGCGGGTCGCCCGGCCCGCAGTTCACGGCGTCGACCCCGGCCTGCGCGAACTCGGCGACCGGGGTCCAGGCCTGCTTGGGGCGGACCTCGAGCCCGCCGGCGGCACGCAGACGCTCGACGAGCGGGTTCCGTACGGTGACCGGCCCGGGGGGCGCGTTGCTCACGATCTCGACCTCGGCGCGACGGTGCCCGAGGAGCTCGCGGATCCGCGCCTCGGCCTCCTCGGGCGTGCGGTTCGGGGCGTAGCGGAAGTTCACGGTGGCAACCACGCGGTCGGGGATCACGTTGGCCGCGACCCCTCCCTCGATCGTGGTGACGTTGACGACCTCGCGGTAGGTGAGCCCGTCGAGCTCGACGTCGCGGATCGGGAGGTCGGCGATCGAGGCGAGCGCGTCGATCGCGCCGTGGATCGCGTTGTCGCCGTGCCAGGGGCGCGCGCTGTGCGCGGCCGTGCCGGTCACGGTCACGCGCGCGTTGAGGTTGCCGAGACAGCCGACCTCCAGGGCGTTGTCCGTGGGCTCCATCATCACCGCGAGCGAGGCCTCCGCGAGCTCGGGTCGCCGGGCGAACAACGGCAGCAGCGCGCTCTCGTCGGTCGAGACCTCCTCGCGGCCGAACCACAGGAGCCCGACGTCGAGGTCCGACGAGAGCGCTCCGGTCACGAGGGCGTCCATCAGCTCGAGCATCACGGCGAGGGCGGCCTTCATGTCCGAGGCGCCCCGGCCCACGACGGCCCCGGCCTCCCGTCTGCCCGGCACGTTGCCAGCGATCGGGACCGTGTCGACGTGGCCTGCGAGCAGGACGAGCGGCGCCTCCAACCGCCGGCGCGCCGGCAGGTGAACGAGGCAGGCGTCCTGGTCGTCGGCCACGACGAACGCGTCGCCCGCGGGCGCCCGCGCGCGCAGCCACGCGAGGATCGCGCCCTCGTCGTGGCTCTCGGACGCGACGTCGACGAGCGCCAGCGTGTGCGCGGCCAGGCGCTCGGCGAGATCGTTCACGCCAGCTCGTCCAGGTCGACCGTGCCGTCGAAGACGTGGGCCACGGGTCCGCCGAGGACCACCTCGCCGTCGTCGCGACGTTCGACGTGCAGCGGGCCGCCGCGGAACCGCACCGTCACCTCGCTCGGGGAGAGCCCGGCCTCGTGCGCGGCGACGGCCACCGCGCAGGCGCCGGTCCCGCAGGCGAGCGTCTCGCCGACCCCGCGCTCCCACACGCGCACGTCGATCCCGTCGGCGCCCACCCGCGCGAACTCGACGTTCGTGCGCTCCGGGAACAGCTCGTGTCGCTCGAGGGCAGGCCCGAGGTGCTCCACGTGGTAGCGCTCGGGATCCTCCTCGACGAACAGCACGAGGTGCGGGTTGCCCATGCTGAGGGCGCTCGCCGTGACGGTGATCCCGCCGCCGAGGTCGAACGGCTGCTGCAGGAAGGTCTCCCACGCCGGCCCGCGCATCGGGATCGCGGCCTTCGTGAGGTTCGGCGCGCCCATGTCGACGCTGGCGCCGCCCTCGCTGAGCGTGACGTGGCGCAGGCCCGCGCTCGTCTCCACGTCGAAGGCGGCGGCGTCGATGTGACCGCGGTCGTGGACGTAGGTCCCGAGGCAGCGCATCCCGTTGCCGGACATCTCGGCGTCGGAGCCGTCGGCGTTGGTGAGGCGGAACGCGAACGGTGCCGAGGCCCCGCGCGCGACCCGGATCAGACCGTCGGCGCCCACGCCGAGCCAGCGGTCGCAGAGGGCGGGCACGTCGAGCTCGCCCGCGGACCCCTCCAGCTCATCGACGAGCAGGAAGTCGTTGCCCGAGGCCTGGTACTTCGCGAACGCGAGCGGGCGGCTCACGCGGCCTCCAGGAACACGCGGACGTCCTCGACGACCTCGATCGCGCCCTCCTCGCCGGCGTCGAACCAACGGACCCGGGGGTCGCGACGGAACCACGCCTCCTGCCGGCGCGCCAGCTCCCTCGTGCGCTTCACGGTCCGTTCCACGGCTTCGTCGAGC
>JBLMXP010000188.1:0-3485 GCA_050257835.1 Planctomycetaceae bacterium
AGCTCGAGGTCGTGGCCGCGACGCTGCTGCATGGTCTCGTCGAGAAAGAGCTCGATCGTAACCACCCGGTTCCTGACCATCGCCTCGACGACGTTGTGCATCCGCGTCACGAGTGCGGCCCGGGCGGCGACGAACCCCGCCGCTCCCATCGCGAGCAGCGGCACGAGGCCGAAGCCGAGGAGGACGAGGAACATCTGCCCCGAGAGCCGGCGGTATGACCGCATCGGCTGCGCGCGGCCGTCACTTGTAACCGTAGTTCCCTGCATTGAACTGCCTTTCGTACTCGTCCACCAGCGCATCCGAGGTGAGCGCCATGTCGAGGTGGTTGACATAGCCCGAGACCAGCCCGATCAGGCCCAGCGCCTCCTCCATCTCCTGCGCGGGCCGGCGGCGCAGCCGCGCGTTCACCAGGTCGGCGCGGCAATCGGTCTCGAACCCCCGCGCCGAGAGGATGCGCTGGAGCAGCCACGCCCGCCGCGAGCGTTGCTCCACGCCGGTCGAGCCGCCGACGAAGCGGAACGACGCGTAGTTCGACTCGACGATGCTCCCGACCCGCGCGTCCACGGTCGAGAAGTGGTAGCCGATCCTCGAGTTGAGATTCAGGTAGTCGCCCGTGACGAAGGCGTACGAGGGCTCCCCCATCGCCCGCACGCGCGCATCCTCGTCGAAGTTGTAGTTGACGAGCGCCGACATGAACCCGCGGACCGAGACGGGGCGGGTGCTCCGCCAGCTCAGGCGCTCGTCGCACAGGCCCCGCAGCAGCGCCCGCAACGGCACGCACGTGAGGTCCTCGGCGCCGACCTCGTCGCAGTCGCAACCGGGGCGTATCCCGCCCCCGAGGTCCAGCAGCCGGCAGTCGATGGGGGCGTCGGCCCGCAACCGGCGCAGTGCGCCGCCACGCCGCAGCTCGCCGTCGCCGACCGCGAACATCGACTCGACGGTTCTCTGGTGGCAGTACCGGATGATGTCGTGGATCGTGCGGCAGCGGCGCGAGCGATACCCGCTCGCCAGTCGATCGGTGAGCGTGAGCGGGACGATGGACGGTGCGGCCGCCGAGAGCCGCTCCAGGTAGGGGTTGCGCAGCGCCCGGCGCGGCCTGTTCCGCGCGGCCAGCACCGCGTCCACCCGCCCGCGGTAGACCGCACGCGCGTCGGCGTCGACCGTGACCGGCTCGCCGTCGCCCAGCCTCGCCGTCGCGTCGCGGGCGCCGAAGATCGCCGGGACCCGCAGCTCGCGCGCCACGGCGGCGAGGTGACCTGTGACGTCACCCAGGTCGGCCACGACCGCGGCGGCTGCGGACAGCAGCACCGCGAAGCGCGGGTTCGCCTCGCGACACACCACCACCGCCCCGGCCGGACAGCGGAGCAGGTCGAGGTCGCCCGACACGAGGTGCACGGGTCCGCTCGCGGCCCCCCCGCTGGCCCGGGCGCCTCCGGCGACCAGCACCTCGGCGCCGGCCGCCGGCTCGACCGTCGCCTCGGGCTCCGCGCCGTGGTCGCGCTGCGGGCGGACCTGGAGCACCCACGGTCGACCGGCGCCGTCGATGGCCCACTCCAGGTCGATGTTGGCACCGAACGCGTCCTCGAGCCGCCACGCCAGCCCCCCGAGGGCCAGCGCTTCGTCGTCGGTGATCACGCTCTCGCGACGGGGCGCCGCTCGCCTTTCGGTGCCATCGCCGGGGCCGCATGCGAGCATCGAGGCCTGCTCCCCCCGACGGCGCTCGACGACGCGACGGCTGGTCCGGTGGAGCAGCACCGACTCGGGTCGGACGGACCCGTCCACGGCCGACAGCCCCAACCCGTGCACGGCCTGGATCAGCGTCACGGGACCCGTCGGCGTCCCGTAGGCGCTGTAGAGGACCCCGGCGACCCGAGCGTCGATCATCGGGACCACGCAACAGCACATGGCCACGTCGACGTCGTCCAGGCCGCACCCGACGCGGTAGGCGATCGCCTGCGGCGAGTACTTGCTCGCGACCACCCGCCGGAAGGCGTCCACCACGCCGTCCGGGGCGACGTTGAGCAGCGACCGGTACTGGCCCGCGAACGAGACCTCGAGGCCGCCTTCCTGCAAGGCGCTCGACCGGATGGCAAAGCGGCGGAAGCCGGAGGACACGAGGTCCGCCACGGCCCGTTCCAGCGCCCGCGTGACGTCGTCCGGCACCTTCGCCCGCTCCACCGCCTGGCTCAGCCGCGCGGAAACCGCGAACCAGGACGCCAGGTCGCCCGCGCCCTGCTCGGCGAGCAGCGTCGCCGCCACCTCGGCGAGCCCCGCCTCGCGCATGAAGCTCCGGAAGGCCGTCACGCTGGTCGCGAATCCGTCGGGCACGTTCGCCGGCAGCACCCGCCGAGCCTCCGCCAGGAAAGCGTTCTTCTGCCCGAGCACCTCCGCCATCTCCACCCGTGCGGACTCGAACGGGACGACGAGGTCGACGGCTCCGAGGTACGGCGTCACCTCGACGTGCCGTGCCGCGGCCCTGCGCGCCGCGTCGAAGCGCGAGCGAAGCGTGCGGTCGCGCCTGCAGGTGAGCCGCTCGAGGTTCACGATCATCCGGTAGGCCTGCACCGTGATGCCGACCACGAGCCGGCGTGCCTCCGTCCCGGTCAGCGGTCTTGCGGCCGCGAGCGCCTCCTGGATCGAGGTCAGGTAGCCAAGTGCGGTGTTGTTCGCGTGCAGGATCTCGCGAAAGCAGGCGACGCGGGCTTCCAGGCCGAGTGCCGGCGCCCGGTCGCGCCCGAGCGCGCGCCTGAACCGCGCGACGAGTCCTTCCAAAGCGCCCTCCGCCGCAGTATGACAGCATCGTGACAATGGCTCAACCGCACGGGACGAACCGGCCCGCGGTCGCCCTGGGCACCGCCGCGCCGGACCCGCTCCTCACGAGCGCCAGCGATAGGCCGCGAGCCAGACCCGATCGTCGTGACGGGTCACGACGTCGACGCGCGAGGACACGCCTTCGTAGCCCCAGCGGATCGCCAGGGGCAGGACCGGCAGCGCGCCGAGCGCGCGCCGCTGGGCCAGCTGCAGCAGGCTCCGGCGGCGAGCGGGATCCATTTCGCGGTCCGCGGCCTCGAGCAGCGCGTCGGTGCCGGGATCGGCGAAGCCGGAGTAGTTCTCGACACCGAGGTCGCCGGCCGTGTTGCGGGAGTGGATCGAGGTGTTGAGGAAGTCCGATGCGTCTCCGGTACTGCAGGCCCACGCGTAGAAGACGAGCGGCAGCCTGCCCTCGCGGGCCAGGGCGACGATCTCGCTGAAGGGCGCGGCGCGAGGCCTCACGCGCACGCCGACCCGGGCAAGGTCCGCGACGATCGCCTCGATGATGCCGGAGTCGACGTTTCCGTGTCCCAGCTCGACGTCGAAACCGGCCGAGAAGCCGGCCTCGGCCAGCAGGCGCCGCGCTCGCTCGGGATCGTAAGGCTCCGGCTTGAGCTCCGGGTCGTAGCCGAACACCACCGGGTGCACGAACTGCGACGCGACCGTACCGTTCC
>JBLMXP010000189.1:0-3417 GCA_050257835.1 Planctomycetaceae bacterium
CACCGGTCCTCCCCCGGAACGGCGTAGACGTGGCCCCGGACACCCGCACCACCCAGGCGCTGGTCGCGCGCCTGATGACGTTGCACGCGCAGATCGCCGAACGCCAGCGGGAGCTGCTCGGCATCCTGACGGAGCTCGAAGCCCGCGAGGAGTGGATCGACGACGGCGCGCACGACATGGCGCACTGGACCACGATGCAGCTCGGGCTCTCCCGCTGGAAGGCCGAGCGGTGGCTGGCCGCCGGCCGGGCGCTCCCCACGCTGCCCGCGATCGCGGAGGCCTTCGAGCGCGGCGTGCTCGGCATCGACAAGGTGGTCGAGCTCACGCGCTTCGCCGAGTTCGACGACGAGGACGCGCTCGTGCGCTGGGCGCAGCACGTCTCTTCCGGCGCGATCCGCCGGGCCGCCGAGCTCCGTACGCGCGACCGGGCCGGCGAGGCTCCGCAGGACGAACGCGACCGCTGGCTCGAGTGGCGCTACGCCGACGACGGCCGGCGTTTCCTCCTCGACGCGGAGCTGCCGGCGGCACAGGGATCGGTCGTGGCGCGGGCCCTCGAACGCCTCGGAGACCAGACCCCGGCGATGCCGGGCGAGGACTCCGAGGGCCGGGTCGGGGTGCGCCGCGCCGACGCGCTCGTGGCCCTGTGCTCGGCGCGGCTGGCCAACGACGAAGACCAGGACCGGGCCACGATCGTGGTGCACGCGGACATCGACGCGCTCTACGACGTCGACGCGAACGCGGTGCTCGAGGGCGGCCCGGTGATCGGCGGCACCACGGTGCAGCGGCTCCTGTGCAACGCCCGGCTGCAGACCGTGATCGAGCACGCCGACGGGTCGGTGATCGGCCTGGGCAGGCTCTCCCGCGAGCCGACCGCCTGGATGATGCGTCAGCTGCGCCACCGCGACGACTCGTGCCGGTTCCCCGGGTGCGACGCCCGTCGCTTCACGCAGGCCCATCACATCGCCTGGTGGTCCCGCGGCGGCGTCACCGACCTCGACAACCTCGTGCTGATCTGCACGTTCCACCACAAGCTCGTGCACGAGCACGGCTGGTCGATCGAGCGCGCCGACGACGGCGACCTCGTCTGGCGCCGACCGGGCGGGGCCCGGTACCGCGCGGGACCGGAGGCGGTCGTCGCGTAGGAGACCTAGGTCTTCACCATCTTGTCGCGCAGGATCTCGCGCACGGCGTGGTGTCCCGGCAGGCCCGTGACGCCGCCGCCGGCGTGGGTCGCGCTCGACGCCTGGTAGAGGCCATGGATCGGAGTGCGGTAATCCGCGTAACCGATCGCCGGGCGCATGTGGAACAGCTGATCCACGGTGAGCTCGCCGTGGAAGATGTTGCCCCCGATCAGGTCCCAGCCCTCCTGCATCTGCTTGGGGCCGATGATCTGCCGGGCGAGCACGGAGTCCTTGAACCCCGGCGCCACGTCCTCCATGTGCTGGATCAGGCGATCCGCGTAGGCCTCGAGCTCGGGCCAATGGTCGTCCTCGTCGTCGGCCCAGTCGGCGGGCACCCACTGGGTGAACATCGACATCGTGTGGATCCCCTCGGGCGCGAGCGTCTTGTCCACGACGGTCGGGATCTCGGTGTCGCTGAACGGGTTCGATGCGGCCCTGCCCCCCCGGGCCTCCTGGAACGCGTCCTCGAGCTGGTCGACGTCGTCGAGCAGCTCGATGGCGCCGCCGTGGATCTCGGGATCGAACTCGGGGTCCGCGGTGAAGGTCGGGAGCCTCGAGAGCGCGAGGTTCACCTTCACGGTGCCGCTTCGCGTCTTCCAATGCTCGATGTCGTGGACGAACGCGTCGGGCAGCTCGCGCCGGTCGAGCTGCTGGAGGAACGTGATCTTCGGGTGGCAGGTCGTCACCACGACCGGGGCGCGCAGCTCCTCGCCTCCCTCGAGCACCACCCCGGCGACGCGGCCGCCCACCGTGCGGATCGTCGCCACGGGCGCGTTCACCCGGACCTCGGCGCCGAAGAACCGCGCCGAGTCCTCGCACGCCTTCGCGACGGCGCCCATGCCGCCTTCCATGAACCCCCACGACGCGACCTCGCCGTCGCCGATGTCGCCCACCGAGTGGTGCATCAAGACGTAGGCGGTGCCGGGGGCGTCGGGTCCCGACCACGTGCCGATGATCCCGTTCACCGACATGAACCCCTTCATCTGCGGGGTCTCGAACCACCGGTCGAGCAGGTCGTGGGCGCTCATCGTGAACAGGCGGGTCACGTCGGCGACCGTCGCCTGGTCGTACTCCTTGCGCAGGCTCCACGCGAGCTTCGCCACGTCCCACAGGTCGCCGGGCTTCTTCGAGCCGACCTTCGGCGGCGTCTGCATCAGCATCGGGCCGAGGATGTCGGCGATCCGCCCGATCCATGCGTAGAACTCGACGTAGGCGTCGGCGTCCGCCTTCGAGTACCGAGCGATCGACGCGTGGGTCGTGGCCTCGTCATCGGCCTGGATGATCGACCCCCCGTCGCGCATCGGCAGGTAACCCTGGCCGAGCGGCAACAGCTTGAACCCGAACCGCTCGAGCTGGAGGTCGCGCCGCACGCTCGGCGGCATCAGCGACATCGTGTACGAAAGGGTGTTGACCTTGACGCCCGGGTACTCGTCGGGCCAGGGCTCCATCGTGTCGGCGGCCCCGCCGGTCTTGTGCCGCTTCTCCAGCACCACGGTCCGGGCTCCGTGCTTCGCGAGGTAGGCGGCCGCGACGAGCCCGTTGTGCCCACCGCCGACCACGATCGCGTCGTAGACGTTCGCGCTCATGTCGGCGAGCCTAGCGGGGGAGACGCGATCGGCGGTAACGGGGAGGCCGCGCCGGGAGACTGCACGGCAGGACGAACGAAGGAGGCGACATGACGACCGAGCAGGCGACCTTCGGGGCCGGGTGCTTCTGGGGGGTCGAGTGGGTGTTCCGGCAGGTGCCGGGCGTGCTCGACGCCGTGAGCGGCTACGCGGGCGGCAGCACGGCGAACCCGACCTACCGGGAGGTGTGCAGCCACACGACCGGCCATGCCGAGGTGGTGCAGGTGACCTTCGATCCCGAGGTCGTGACGTTCGACCAACTGCTGCAGGTGTTCTGGGCGATGCACGACCCGACCCAGGTGAACCGGCAGGGCCCCGACGTCGGCGACCAGTACCGCAGCGCGATCTTCACCTCGAGCGAGGACCAGCGGGAGCGCGCGCTGGCCTCCCGCGACGCTGCGCAGGCGGGGTTCCGGCGCCCGATCGCCACCGAGATCGAACCGCTCGACGTCTTCTACCCCGCCGAGGACTACCACCAGCTCTACTACCTACGGAACGGGCACGAGCCCTACTGCCACGTGCTGCCGGTCGGGGTGCTACGCGACCTCGGGCTCGTGAAGGCCTGATCCTCAGCCGCGGAAGCCGGCATCCTTGTGCGAGCTGTCGCACAG
>JBLMXP010000190.1:0-12128 GCA_050257835.1 Planctomycetaceae bacterium
GTAGGGGATCAGGGCGCTCCCCTTGATCACGGAGTTCGGCGCACGCACGGGCGTCGTCAGGCTCGGCAAGATCCTGCGGACCCAGACCCCCGGGTGACTCAGGTCGTACCAGGCTGCCCAGACCTCGTCGGTCTTCGCGTCGGTCGCGAGGCTGAGGTCCAGGATGCTCGCGCCACTGATGCTGAAGTGGCCGTCCGGGTCGGACGCGTTGGTGCCCACGTGCCAGTACACGTCGGAATTGAGCTCCCCGGCGACCACGGGGGTGCCGTCGGCAAGAAGGGTGGCGCCGGTCCCGTAGTTGCCATATGCCGACGTCCACTGCCCGGACTGCACCGGCGCCGACCACGTACCCCCGCTGCTGCCAGCTGTGATGCGGAAGTAGGCGCCGGTCGACAGCGGATCGCTTGTGTTCGTGCTGTGAAAGCCGCTGAAGAAGGTCTGCAGGCCGTTGCCGTTGGGAAGGACTTTGGGATCGCTGGTCAATCCGTCGGCCCACTTGATGGCCTGGTTCGCCTTGCCGACCGAGCCGCTCGGGCTGATCCGCACGTGCTGGTAGATCTCGGCCAGGGTGTTCGTTTCGGTGCCCCACAACACGTGCAAGTACCCGTCGCCGGTACGCGCGGCCGTCGGTTCCCACAGGCTGGAGCCGACGTCGCTGCCGATCTTCTCCCACGTTCCGGGCGTGCCGGCGAGCGCGGGGAGCGCTCCCAGGCCCACGATCAACGACACGAGCACGGCGACGGCCGCGGTTCGGCGTCTCATCGCATCCCCTCTCTCCCACCGGATAAGGGAGGCACGATACCGCGTCCGGGTAGGCTCGTAGGGTGCCGACGGTCTACGACCTGACCCTGGATGAGCTGACCGAGCGTCTGCGCGGCTGGGGCGAGCCCGCCTTCCGCGCGAAGCAGGTCTGGCGCCAGCTCTGGCACCGGGCGGCGACCTACGAGGCGATGACCGACGTGGCCCCCGCGCTCCGCGAGCGGCTCGCCTCGGAGCTACCGCTCGGCGTGGAGGTCCTGACCGAGCAGACGGCCGACCGCGGCGCCACCCGCAAGGCGCTGCTGCGGCTCGGCGGGGAGCACGTGGTCGAGGTCGTGCTGATGGGCTATCGCGACCGCGTCACCACCTGCATCTCTTCGCAGATGGGATGCGCGATGGGGTGCACGTTCTGCGCGACCGGCCAGATGGGGCTCCAGCACAACCTCAGCGCCGGCGAGATCGCGGCGCAGGCCGTCTGGGCGCGCCGCGAAGCGCCGCGCCTGCCCGCGTCGACGCCGCAGCGACTGACGAACATCGTGTTCATGGGGATGGGGGAGCCGCTCGCGAACGAGCGTCGTGTGTTCTCCGCGATCGCCCGGCTGACCGAGCGTGAGGCGTTCGGCCTCGGCGCGCGCCACCTCACCGTCTCGACCGTCGGGCTCGTCCGTGGGATCGGCCGGCTCGCCGACGCGCACCCACAGGTCGGGCTCGCCGTGAGCCTGCACGCGGCGACCGACGAGCTGCGCCTGGAGCTCGTGCCCTCCGACACGCTCTACCCGCTCGCCGAGATCGAGGCGGCGGTCGACGGCTGGCGCGTGAAGACCCACCGCCGCCCCTCGATCGAGTGGGCGATGATCGACCACGTCAACGACACGCAGGAGCAGGCCGAGCTGCTGGCTCCGATCGCGCGCCGTCTCCACGCGCACGTGAACCTGATCCCGCTCAACCCGACGCCCGGCTACCCCGTTCTGGGCTCCTCAGCGGCGCGGATCCGGAAGTTCGTCGAGGTTCTCGAACGCCACGGCGCGAACGTCACCGTCCGCGACACGCGCGGACGCTCGATCGACGCGGCCTGCGGTCAGCTCGCCCTGACCGCTGCCGGTCACCGGTAGCAGGAAGAGCAGCGCCAGGTAGCCGAGGACGTAGGCGTTCCCCGAGAGGAACCGCAGTGGACCGGTCGTCATCGAGGACCAGTCCGGCAGCCGCGACACGTACAGCGCCAAGATCGCGACCGCGGCGATCACCCGCCGCCGGGAGCTCCCGTCGGCGACCACGACACCTAGGACCGGCACGATCCAGACCGCGTGGTGGCTCCACGACACCGGCGACACGAGGAGGCCGGTGAGGCCGACGAGCGTCACGGCGGCGAGCTCGTCGCCGGCCGCGTGTGCCTGCCGCGCTCGGTAGAGACCGAACCCGAGGGCGACGCACGCGAGCACGAGCCACACGGCACGGCCGCTCCCGCCCAGCCGGAGCGCGAGGCCCAGGAGCGACTGGTTGTTCGTGGACGCCGTGTCTCCGACCCGTCCCGTGTCGAACACGCCCTTGGTCCAGTACCAGCGGGAGAGGTCCGGCCGGAGCACGGTCGCGAGCAGCCAGGCGCTGAGCGTGGTCACCGCCGCGACGAGCGTCTGCCTCGGTCGGCCGGTCACCGCCCAGAACAGGATGAAGATCCCCGGGACGAGCTTGACGGCGGTCGCGAGCCCCACGAGGACTCCGCGCGGCAGGCGGCGGCGCGCCGCGACCGTGTCCGCTAGACAGGCAGCCGTGAGCACGATCCCGAGCTGTCCGTACCAGAGCGTCAGCGCGATCGGCGTCGTGATCGCCGCCCCGAGCACGAGCAGCGACAGCACGCGGGAGCGATCGGTCTCGCGCGCCCGCAGGTACGAGGCGAACGAGAGCCGGACGATCCACACGAGGAGCAGGGCGTTGGCGAGGGCCCACAGCGCGCTCGCGAGGCGCCAGGGGAGCCACCCGACCGTCGCGGAGACAGCTGCCCACAGCGGCGGGTAGGTGTAGGGGAGCGGATGGTCGAGCGCGGCGCCCCACCCCGGCCCGTACAGCCCTTGCCCCGTCGCGAACGTCCGTCCCGCGTGCAGGTACACGGCGAGGTCGACCGGCGGCTCGGGCCGGAGCGCCGCCACGAGGACCACGACCAAGACGAACCCGCCGAGGATCGCGGAGCCAACCGCGTGCTCGCGTTGCGCCTCCATGCTCCATCGAGGATAGGCGGCGGGCACGCGGGACATCCGGGGGCGGGCTACTCCTCGGGCTCGGGCGGGTCCTGCTTACGGCGCTCGATGTAGGCGCGGAGCTCGGCGTCCACGTCGGGGTCGATGCCGGGGTCCTCGTAGGCGGCGAGGAGCTCCTTCCACGTGCGGTTCGCGGCGCGCTCCGTCGTCTCGGCGCCGGCCGCCTGCCAGGAGGCGAAGTCGGGCGTGGTGAACAGCGGCGACAGGAAGAGCCACTCCTTGAAGTGCGCGCGGGTGTGGGGCGAGGCGAGGAACAGGCCGCCGGGTCCCATCTCGGCGATCGCGTCGTAGGCGAGCTCCTCGTCGCTGAACCCGATCCCGCGCATCGTCACCGAGAACTGCCGGAGCAGCTCGACGTCGAGGGCGAACTTCTCGAGCGAGGCGATGAGGCCGCCCTCGAGCCAGCCCGCGGCGTGCAGCACGACGTCGGTGCCGGCCAGGATCGTCGCCCAGAGCATCATCTGGGCCTCGGCCGCGGCTTGGGCGTCGACGGCCGGCGAGGACGCGAGCGCGCCGCCGCCACGGTAGGGCAGCCCGTAGCGCCGGGCGAGCTGGGCGCCGGCGAGCACGCCGAAGACCGACTCGGGCGTGCCGAACGCGGGCGCACCGGTCCGCATGTCGGTCGCCGTGAAGAAGGACCCGTACAGGCACGGCGCGCCAGGGCGCACGGTCTGCGCGAGCGCGACGCCGGAGAGCGCCTCGGCAACCTGCTGGGCGAGTCCCCCGGCGACGCTCACGGGCGCGGTCGCCCCCGCGAGCAGGAACGGCGTCACGACCACCGCCTGGTTCGCCTCGGCCCACGCGATCAGCGCGTCGGCCATCCGGAAGTCCCAGATCAGTGGGCTCACCGAGTTCACGATGCCCATCAGCGCCGTGCGGTCCCCGAGGTCGCCGCCGTGGAGGATCCGCGCGAGCTCGATCCCGTCGCTGGCCTTCGGGCCGCTCGTGCCGTAGGTCGTGTACGGCAGGTCCGACCAGCGGATCCCCGAGTACTCCATGTCGAGGTGGCGGTTGTGCACGGGCAGCTCGACCGCCTCGACCGCGCCGATCTGCGTGCAGTTCAGCGGCGCGGCCGCCTGGGTGAGCTTCACGATCGTGTCGTGGCCCTCGAGGGTGCCGCTGCGCCGGCCGCCGTCGAGGTCGCTGAAGAACGGCGGGCCGCCGACGTTCATCCACAGAGGGGTGCCGCCTCCGACCTCGACCGTGTTCGCGGGGTTCCGCGCGTGCAGCGTGAACGTGCGCGGGGCCTTCGCGACCTGCTCCATCACGAAGCCTCGGTCGAACCGGACGCGGTCGTCCGCCACCTTCTGCCCGGCCTCGGCGAGCAGCCGGCGCGCGTCCTCGTGCAGGACGTCGAGCCCGATCTCCTCGAGGATGCGCATCGCCTGCTCGTGGACGATGTCCTCCTGCTCGGGCGTCAGGACCTTCGGCGCGTCGTCACGGTCGAACAGCATCGGCGTCCTCCATCAGGGGGGTCAGCAGGGCTTCCAGCGGGGCGATCCCGAGGTCGTGGATCTCGAGCGGCTTGTCCATGTACGCGGCGATCTCGCGCGCCTTGGCCTCGCGCTCGGGGTCGGGGTGCTGCCGTACGAACAGCACCCGCGTGAGGTTGCCGAAGTACGTCTCCTTGAGCCACGGGTGGCGGTCCAGGCCGAGCCCGTGGATCACCGCGCGGTCCCAGTTCGTCACGAGCCAGTCGGTGAGGAAGTAGATCCCGTAGTCGTCGTCGAAGCGCTTGAACAGGTCGCCGGCGTACCACTGGAAGCAGTGGACCCCGGCGGGCCGCACCGCCGGGTACTTGGCGAGGACCGCGTCGAGGCGGCCGCCGGTGCCGCAGTCGCCGTAGACCACGATCACGCGCTCGTAGCGGGGGAGTAGGGCTTGCAGCTTCTCCTCGACGGCCGGCGCGATCTCGAGCGGGGTCATGTGCAGGTCGCTCGAGATCCCGTGGACGTCGGCGTCCCAGCCGTGCTCCTTCACGAGCGCGGCGGTGTCCTGCGCGACGGCGCCGCACGCGATCAGCGCGACCTTGGCGCCGGTGGCGGTCATCCCGCGGCCTCGCTCGGCGCGACCTCGAGGTCGGGCAGCGTGTCGAGCGGCGGCAGGCCGAGGTTGCCGATGAAGCGGTCGTTGAAGTCCTCGACCCCGGACAGCTCGATGTACTCGACGATGCTCGGGATCTCCCACGCGACCTCGCGCTCGCGGAACGACATCAGGGCCATCTTCGCGCCCTCGCTCGCCGTGTTCCCCACGGCCTTGATCCTGTCGACCGTGACCGGCGGGACCAGCCCGATCACCTGGGCGCTCCGCGGGTTGATGTAGGAGCCGAACGACCCGGCGAGCATCACCTCGTCGAGGTCCTCGGGCGCGAGCCCGAGCGCGCGCATCGCGGTCTCGATCCCCGTGGAGATCGCGCCCTTGGCGAACTGGAGCGCGCGGATGTCGGCCTGCGTCAGCACGACCTCGCCGGCCAGGAGGAACGCGCGGACGTCCTCGCGCATCACGAGGTGCCTCGCGAGCGGATGGCCCTGCGCCTCGGCGTCTTCGCGGGTCGTCATCTTGCCCCCGTCGTCGAGCAGTCCGGCCAGGCGCAGCTGCGCGACGATGTCGATCAACCCCGAGCCGCAGATCCCCTTCGGCTCGACGTCGCCCCCGATCACCTGGAGCTCGACGCGGCCGTTCGTGAGCGTGACGCCCTCGATCGCGCCCTCGACGGCGCGCATCCCGTAGAGGATCTCGCCGCCCTCGAAGGCGGGACCTGCCGGCGCAGCGGTCGCGACCGAGCGCTCGGCGTTGCCGCACGCGATCTCGCCGTTCGTGCCGACGTCGACGAGCAGGCGCGTCTGCGGGTCGCGGACGAGCCCCGTCGCCACGATGTCGGCCACGATGTCGGCGCCGACGTAGGCGCCGATCGACGGGTACAGCGCCACCCATCCCAGCGGGTGCATCTCGAAGCCGATCTGGTCGGCGCGCAGGTCCTGGGGAGCGAGGAACGTCGCGACGTAGGGCGCGAGCGCGATCGACTCCGGGTTCACGCCGCACAGCAGCGACATCATCGTGGCGTTGCCGGCCACGACGGCCTCGTAGATCTCGTCGGGCCGGACGCCGGCTTCCTCCTGCACGCGGTGCAGCAGCTCGTTCGCCGTCTCGACGACCGCGGCCTGCAGCTGTTCGATCTCCTCGCGGCCGCGCATCGCCTTGGCCATCCGCGCGATCACGTCGGCGCCGAACGACGCCTGGTGGTTGATCGTGCTGGCGACCGCCTCGGTCGCGCCGTTGCGCAGGTCGACCAGCGTGCACACGCAGGTGGTGGTGCCGATGTCGAACGACACGCCGTACATCCGCTCGCGCGTGTCGCCGGGCTCGCAGTCCACGAGGTACTCGCCCACGAGCGTCGCCGTGACGTTCGTGGTGGCGCGGAACGCCTCCGCGACGCGCGGCAGGACCTGCCAGTCGTGGTTGCGCGTGTAGCCGGCCTCCTCGATCGCGTCCATCAGGCGCGCGAGGTGCGAGCGATGGTCCTCGAGCGAGGGGGGCGGCAGCTCGAGGTAGAGCTTCACGACGTTCGGCTCGAGCAGCACGAACCGGCCCACGCCCATCGTGGCCGCCTTCGGCATCTTCATGAGGCGCGGGACCTCGATCGTCATCGGTCCGGCGATCGGGCACTGGCACGACAGTCGCCAGCCGTCCTCGAGCTTGTCCGCGAGGTGTCGGTGGTCGGCGGGGGACGTGTCCGCCTGCCCGTCGAGCACCTTCACGCCGCACTTGCCGCAGGTGCCGCGCCCCCCGCACGTCGACTCGATCGGCAGGCCGGCCCAGTGCGCGGCGTTGAAGACGGTCGTGCCCTCCGGGACGCGGACCGTCGTGCCGCTGGGGAGGTACGTGACCTCGACCTTCTCGGTCACTCAGGCCTCCGCGGCCGTCTGCTCCGCGCGGTGGTCGGCGATCCACGTCGCGCCGAACTCGTCGCGACCGAGCAGGAGGTCGGCCGCGAGGATCGCCTTCTTCACGGGCCGGTGCAACGGGTTCGTGATCGCGGTGTTCATCCCCGCGCCGATCATCAGCGTGAGGAAGGCGGCGTCGATCTCGTGGCGCCCCGGCATCCCGAAGGAGATGTTCGAGGCTCCGCAGGACAGGTTCACGCCGAGCTCGTCGCGGATCCGGCGCATCGTGGCGATCATCGCGGTGGCGGCGTCGGTGGCGGCCCCGATCGGCATCGCGAGCGGGTCGATGATCACGTCCTCGCGCGCGATGCCGTGCCGCTCGGCCTGCTCCACGATCTTCGCGGCGGCCGCGAACCGCACGTCGGGGTCCATCGAGATGCCGTCCTCGTCGTTGGCCATCCCGATCACAGCGGCGCCGTGCGCGGCCACCAGCGGCAGCAGCCGGTCGAGCGAGTGCTGCTCGGCCGTCACCGAGTTGATCAGGACCTTGCCGCCGGCGAGCGGGACCGCGGCCTCCAGCGCCGAGGGCGTCGAGGAGTCGATGCACAGCGGCAGGTCGACCGTGTCGTTCACGATCTTCACGATCTCCGAGAGCATCGCCGCCTCGTCGAACCCGGGGATCCCCGCGTTCAGGTCCAACACGGCGGCGCCGGCGGCTGCCTGCGCGCGGGCATCGGCCTGCACGGTCTCGTAGTTCCCCTGCTTCAGCTCCTCGGCGAGCTTCTTGCGACCCGTCGGGTTGATCCGCTCGCCGATGATCGCGAACGGGTAGGCGTCGCCGATCCGCGCCTCGGTGCCGGCGTGCGAACGCAGGGTGGTGGTCGCGATCTCGGTCATCACATGGCTCCCAGCAGCTTCTTGGCGACCTCGACGGCCTCGGGCGCGTTGTTCGCGTAGCCGTCGGCGCCGATCCGATCGGCCCACTCGGGGGTGACGGGCGCGCCGCCGACCATCACCCTCACGTCGTCGCGGATCCCCTCGGCCAGCAGCCGCTCGATTACGGTCTGCTGGTAGGGCACGGTCGTCGTGAGGAGGGCCGACATCCCCACGATCTCCGGGCGGTGCTCGCGGATCGCCGTGACGATCGTGTCCGCGCCGACGTCCTTGCCCAGGTCGATCACCTCGAACCCGGACGTGCGCAGCATCGCGGCGACCATGTTCTTGCCCAGGTCGTGCAGGTCCCCCTTGACCGTGCACAGCACGACCACGTGGCTCACGTCCGCCTCGGTCCGTTGGGCCAGCAGCGCGGGCTCGACGACCGCGTTGCACGCCTTGAAGACCTCGGCCGAGGCGACGACCTCCGGCAAGAAGACCTCGCCCCGCTTCCACATCTCGCCCAGGTCGAACATCGCGACCGCCATGCCGTCCTCGAGCACCCGGCGGGGGTCCGCGCCTGCCGCGATCAAGCGCTCCGCGGCGCCGACGCCGGCCTCGAGGTCGGCGACGATCAACGCGCGTTTGAGGATGTCGAGGTCGTCGTCAGTCATGGCTTCTCGGCGGTCGCTCTCCGGCGCGACGGCGGTGACCGGCGGTCGCCGATGCCGTCCGGACCGGCTCCGGTCGAGGATAGGGGCGCAGGCCACGGGAGGGAACGCCGCGAGCGGCGTCGGGGTGACCGCAGGTCAGCGGATCAGCCGCAGCGCCGCGAACGGCGCCCAGGCGCCGGTCCGCGCGGGCACGGGCTCCGCGGAGACCGGCAGGTCCTCCTCGAGGTCCACCGGGCCGGACTCGAACCGGTCGCCGAACTCCGGGCGGCCCGTCTCGCCCTCGAGCGGGATCCCGTGACGGATCCGCCGCACGAAGTCGATCCCGACCCACACGCACACGGCGATCGCGATCGGGTGCCCGAAGGGCAGCTTGACCGAGCGCAGGACGTCGGGCAGGCGCGAGGACTCCGTCACGAGCTGCGTCACGATGAAGAACGCCGACAGGATCACGACCGAGCGGCGGGCCACCCGCGGGAGCGCCCACGCGAGCGGCAGGATCCACATCAGGTACCAGGTGAACAGCACCGGCGATGGCAGGATCACGATCAGCAGCGCCCAGCCCCACGCGGCGGTGAGAGCGAGCGGCGTGCGGGCCGACGGCTCCTTCCAGACGCGGCGGGCGATCATCACGACCCCCACCGCGGACATCCCGAACAGCCCGAGTCGGGCCGCCATCTGGAACGGCCCGCGGAAGGGGTCGCCGCCGATCAGCCCGCCGATCCCGGAGAACAGGCGGACGACCAGCTGCCCCGGCGCCATCCACGAGTCGTGCCCGGAGACCTCGAGGATCCCGAGCGTCGGGTTCTGCGTCTGCAGGAACGGCAACGCGAGCGCCAGCCAGACGGCGCCCACGACCCCGCTGTAGGTGAGCAGCAGGCGTTTGCGCCGCTCGGGCGGCGCGTTGGCGACGACCGCGACGATCAACAGCAGCAGCGGGATCACCGCGGTGGCCTTCACGGACATCCCCAGGCCGAGCGCGAGCGCCGAGAGCAGTTCGCGCCGCGCGAACAGCAGCGCCACCGCCGCAGCCACGAAGAAGGCCACCAGCATGTCGTTGTGGCCGCCGCCCACGACGTGGAACACGACGATGGGGTTCAGCCCGATCAGGGCGACCCCGAAGACCGCGCGGTCGGGGCGAACCCTCGTCAGCAGCCGGCCGACGATCACGATCGTGCCCGCCGCGGCGGCGGCGGCGAGCGCCTGGTAGCCGCTGATCACGCTGGTGGGGCTGCGGAGCAGCCGGGTCATGAACACCGAGATCCACGTGAACAGGGGCCCGTAGACCGAGGGGGTCGCGCGCCATCCGGGCCACGTGAGCTTCCACATGCTGTTGAGCGAGAAGTCCGCCGGGGTCAAGACGTACGGGTTCCCGCCGTAGGTGCTCACGATCCGCCCGTAGTACGCGTAGCTGTACACGTCGCGCGAGAACAGCAGCGGCAGCATCAGCACGACCGCGAGGTACGCGGCCGACAAGATCGCGACGGTGCGCATCGTCAGCCGCCCGTTCCAGGCTTCGCGAAGGACCAGCAAGAACCCGACCGCGGCGAAGCTCGTCGCGATCAGACCGACGATCATCATCCCGAGGGTGCCCAGGCGCTCCAGGCCGATCGTGTCCCCGATCCATCTCATCGGGAAGAACGGCTGCATCCCGCTGGGCAGCTCCGGACGGAAGGGCGACTTCGGGGTGGCCGAGACGATCGCCACGGCGGCCATGCCCAGCACCGACGCCACGACGGCGTGCTTCGTGCTTCGGAAAAGCGGCAGGGGCCGCGCGGTCGTTGCCTGCATCCTGCAACGGAATCTACCTCAGTCGTTCGTCCCGCGTGAGGGGGGCCCGGGGGCCCTCACGCTCCGTCACCGGAACTCCACACGGGTCGGCCGCCCCGGAGCGCGGTGGTAGCGTCGGCGACCTCATGGGGTTCGTGGAGCTGACCGACGTCGCGTACGCGCTGCCGGGCGGGTGGACGCTGTTCGAAGGGGTCTCGTTCCGCGTGCCCGACGGCGGGCATGCGGCGCTCGTCGGCGCGAACGGGATCGGCAAGTCCACCTTGCTGCGGCTACTCGCGGGCGAGGAGCAGCCAGCCGCCGGCGCCGTCCGGATCGACGGGCGGGTCGGGCTGATGCGCCAGTTCATCGGGTCGGCAGAGCGCCCCACCACCGTGCGGGGTTCCTCCTCGCCTACGCCGAGGCGGCCGTGCGCGAGGCGGCCGCCGCGCTCGAGCGCGCGGAGCGGCGACTGGCCGCAGACCCCGACGAACGTGCCCAGCTCGCGTACGCGAACGCCCTCGCCGCGTGGGAGACGGCGGGCGGGTACCGCGCCGAGGTGCTCTGGGACCGCTCCGCGCACCTCGCGTTCGGCGGCGGCTACCCGGAGAGCGCTGACCGCCCGATCGAGACGCTCTCCGGCGGCGAGCGCAAGCGCCTCGCGCTCGAGGCGGTCTTGGGCGGTCCGTTCGACGTGCTGCTGCTCGACGAGCCCGACAACACGCTGGACATCGGGGGCAAGGAGTGGCTCGAGGCCACGATCGCCGCGGACCCGCGCACGGTGCTGTTCGTCTCGCACGACCGCACCGTGCTCGACCGCGCCGCGACGCAGATCGTGACGCTCGAGGGCAGGGCGGCGTGGACCCATCCGGGCAGCTTCGCGACCTACGCCGAGGCCCGCGACGCGCGCCTGGACCGGCTCGACGAGCGGCATCGCCGCTACGAGGAGGAGCGCAAGCGCCTGGCTGACATGGTCAAGGAGATGAAGCGCAAGGCCGCCTACAACGACGGGTGGGCCTCGAAGGCGCGCTCGGCCGAGCACCGCCTCGAGCGGTTCGAGGAGCGGGAGCAGCCACCCGACAAGCCCGAGGTGCATGACGTGCGGATGCGCGTGGCGGGCGGGCGCACGGGCAAGGTCGCGTTCCGCGCACGCCGGCTCGCGGTCGCGGGGATCGTCCGCCCGTTCGACGCGGAGGTCCGCTTCGGCGACCGCGTGGGCGTGATCGGTCCCAACGGCACCGGCAAGACCCACTTCCTGCGCCTGCTCGCGGGCGAGGATGTGGCCCACGAGGGCGAGTGGATGCTCGGGGCGCGGGTCACACCCGGGCACTTCGCGCAGCTGCACGAACGCCCCGACGTCGGCGACCTGCCGATCCTGGAGGCCGTGCTGAAGAAGGGCTTCGACCGGACCAAGGCGATGTCCGCGCTCCGCCGCTACGAGCTCGACCACGTCGGCGCGAACCCGTACGGGTTGCTCTCGGGCGGCCAGCAGGCGCGGTTCCAGATCCTGCTGATGGAGCTGGACTCGCCGACGATGCTCCTGCTCGACGAGCCCACGGACAACCTCGATGTCGCCTCGGCCGATGCGCTCGAGGAGGCGCTCGCACGGTACGAGGGCACGGTGGTCGCGGTGACGCACGACCGTTGGTTCATGCGTCTGATGGACCGGTTCCTGTCGTTCGACGAGGACGGCACCGTGCGCGAGCTGCTCGAGTCCCCCTACGACCTCGCGGTGAGATGACCTCCGCGGTGGTGCTGGAAGGCGCGGAGGTCCGCGCGGACGGCCGCGCGATCCTCGGGCCGGTCGACCTGGCCGTGCGCACCGGCGAGCACTGGGCGCTCCTCGGCCCCAACGGCAGCGGGAAGACGACGCTGCTCTCGCTCGCCGGCGCCTGGCGCCAGCCGTCCCGAGGACACGTCCG
>JBLMXP010000191.1:0-2592 GCA_050257835.1 Planctomycetaceae bacterium
GTGCCGAACCCGTCGGCGCCGACCGGGCGGAGGGAGACGTTCGCGTCGGCGCGGAGCGACCCTTCCTCCATCCGGACGTCGCTCACGTCGAGCGCCTCGAGGGTCGCGCGCAGCTCGCGGAGGTAGGCGGCCGCTTCCTCGGGCGAGCGCATGTCGGGCTCGCTCACGCACTCCACGAGCGGCACGCCCGCGCGGTTGTAGTCTACGAGCGCCGAGTCGGCGTCGTGGATCCGCCCGGACTCGCTCCCGTGGGCGGTCTTGCCCGTGTCCTCCTCCATGTGGACCCGCGTGATCCCCACGCGCGTGGTCGAGCCGTCGGCCAGGTCGACGTCGAGGTGGCCGCCGACGCAGATCGGCAGGTCGTACTGGCTGATCTGGTAGTTCTTCGGCATGTCCGGGTAGAAGTAGTTCTTCCGGTGGAACAGCGAGTGCGGCGCGATCTGCGAACCCAGCGCCAGGCCGATCTTCACGATCCGCGCGATCGCCTCGCGGTTGGGCACCGGGAGCGACCCCGGGTGGCCGACGCACACGGGGCAGGTGTTCGTGTTCGGCTCGGCGCCGAACACGTTGGCGCAGCCGCAGAACATCTTGGTCTTGGTGCTCAGCTCGACGTGGCACTCGAGCCCGATCACCGTCTCCCACTCGCCCATCGAGGGCCTAGCGTAGCGGACCCCGCCGGCACGACCCCGGGGCCTCGAGGGCGTCCCGGCTCTGCGCGCGCACCTATCCTGTCGCGATGTCCGAGACCCGACCCGCAGCCGCGCCGAGCGTCGCGCCGAGCGCCGGGAAGGTGTGGACGGTCCTGGGCGCCCTGTACTTCGTCTGGGGCACGACCTACCTCGGGATCGAGAAGGTGAACGAGTCGGTGCCGACCCTCGTCGGGGTCGCGGCGAGGTTCCTGTTCGCCGGGACCGTGCTGTACGCGCTCACGTCGGTCCGCACGCGCGAGCCGACGACCCCGACCCAGTGGAAGGCGGCCGCGATCGTCGGGCTGTTCCTGCTGCTCGGTGGGAACGCGCTCGTCGCCGTGTCGGAGAACATGGGCACGCCCACAGGGATCGTGTCGTTGATCATCGCCTTGATCCCGCTGTGGCTGGCGTTCTTCGATCGGGTCGTCCTGGGAGGCGGCGCCGCGGGCTGGCGAGTCACGACCGGGCTCGTCGGCGGGTTCGTCGGGGCCGCGGTGCTGATCGGGGCGAACGCCGCCGCCGGGGAGGCGCCGATCGGCGGGATGCTCGTCGCCGTGTGCGCCACGCTCTGCTGGACGGCGGGGTCGCTCTACGCGCGCAACGCGCCCCTGCCGAAGGCGCCGCTGCTCGCCAGCGGGATGCAGCAGCTGGCCGGCGGCGCGGTGATCCTGGGGGTCGCGCTCGCGAGCGGGGAGCTCCGCGGGTTCTCGGTCTCGCAGGTGACCACGGCCTCGTGGCTCGGGCTCGCCTGGCTGATCGTGGCGGGGTCGTTCGTCGGGTTCTCCTGCTACCTGTGGCTCCTGCGCAACGTTCGGACCTCGCTCGTGTCGACCTACGCCTACGTGAACCCGATCGTGGCGGTGACGCTCGGCTGGCTCGTGCTCGGCGAGCGGCTCGGCCCGCGGCTGTTCGTCGCCGGCGGCATCGTGCTCGCCTCGGTCGCGCTGATCGTGTCGGCGGGCGGCACCGCCCGAGAGGTCGCCGAGCCGCTCGTGGCCGAGCCCGACGTCGGGGGGGCTTGAGGGGCCGGATCAGCCGGCCACGAGCGGCGGGCGCAGGTCGAGCGCGAGCGCGGACTCGAGCGCCTGCGCGGCGCGGAACAGCCGCTCCTCCTGGAGGATCGGCGCCGTGAACTGCAGGCCCACCGGAAGGCCGGCGTCGTCCAGCCCGCACGGGACGCTGATCGCCGGGACGCCGGCGAGGTTCGCCGGGATCGTGAAGACGTCGTTCAGGTACATCGACATCGGGTCGTCGACCTTCGCACCGATCGGGAACGCCGTGGTGGGCGAGGTCGGCGACACGAGCACGTCGAACCGCTCGAAGGCGGCCTCGTAGTCGCGGATCACGAGGGTGCGGACCTTCTGCGCCTGACCGTAGTACGCCTCGTAGTAGCCGGCGGACAAGGCGTAGGTGCCGAGCATGATCCGACGCTTCACCTCGGGGCCGAACCCCTGCCCGCGCGTGGCGAACATCATCTCGACGCTGTCGGCATGCTCGCCCTCGGCGCGGAAGCCGTAGCGCACGCCGTCGTAGCGGGCGAGGTTCGAGGACGCCTCGCTCGGCGCGATCAGGTAGTAGGCCGAGAGCGCGTACTCGGCGTGGGGCAGCGAGACCTCGCCCACCTCCGCGCCCAGTCCCGCCAGCACGTCGACGCTCGCGCGCACGGCGTCGCGGACCCCCGGCTGCACCCCCTCGCCGAACGCCTCGGTGACCACGCCGACCCGCAGGCCCCTCGCGCCGGCGTCGAGGCCCCGCGCGTAGTCGTGCGGCGCGGTGTCGAGGCTCGTGGCGTCTCGCGGGTCCTTGCCGCCGAGCACCGACAGGAGCGTGGCGGTGTCGCGGACGCGTACGCGACGGTTGTCCCGGCGAGCGACCAGCTCCCGACGGCGCCGCGATCGGCGTC
>JBLMXP010000192.1:0-4050 GCA_050257835.1 Planctomycetaceae bacterium
CCGCGGGGGACCGCGGGGGACCGCGGCGACACCGCGGCGGGACCGCGGGGGACCGCGGGGGACCGCGGCGACACCGCGGCGGGACCGCGGGGGACCGCGGGGGACCGCGGCGACACCGCGGCGGGACCGCGGGGACCGCGGCGGGACCGCGGGGGAACCGGGCGGGACCGCGGGGGAACCGGGCGGGACACTGGGCGGGACCGCGGCGGGCGGGTGGACAGCGCTCCCCGCCGCGCATATCCTTCACGCGATGTTGACCATCTATCTGGGCCTAAGGGAATGACGCGGCGCGAGGCCCTCAAGCAGGAGATCCTCGAGGAGCTCGGGTCGCACACGCCGACCGGCACGATGCGCTTCATGCGTCGCTGGCCGTCGGGACCGCTGAGCCTCGTGCACCTGCACGTGCTCCTGGTGCTCGACGAGGACGGCCCGCTCGCGATGCGCGCGCTCGCGGCGTCGCTCGACGTGTCGCAGGCGAGCACGACGGGCATCGTCGACCGGATGGTGCAGCGCGGGCTCGTGGAGCGGCAGCGCAACCACGCGGACCGGCGCGTGATCCGCGCTGGGCTCACCGACCAGGGCCGGCAGCTGATCGCGGGCGTCGCCGCGGAGCGCCGGCAACGGCTGATCTCCCTGTTCGACGACCTGACCGACGACGAGCTCGAGGCCTTCCTCGTCGGGAGCCGGGCGCTGCGCCGCGCCCGCGACCGCTGGCACGCCCGGATGGCCGCGGAGGCCGCCGAGCCCGCCGAGCCCGCGAAGCCCGCCGAAGCCGCGAAGCCCGCTGAAGCCGCGAAGCCCGCCGAACCCGCGGAGGCCGCGGGGCCGAATCCCACCAGCACGACCGGCAATCTTGATCCTCCCGCTACGTCAGGGCGTAGCGTGTCCCTCGAGCCCGCCATCGCGGCCCCACAGGGTCCCATGGAGGCGTCCCGATGATCGGCCTCTTCCGCACCTATCTCGCGCCGTATCGCTGGCCGCTGCTGCTGGTCATGTTCCTGCTGCTCGTCCAGGCGATCGCGAACCTGTACCTCCCCGAGCTCAACGCGGACATCATCAACAACGGCGTCGCGCGGGGAGACACCGACTACATCGTGCGCACCGGCCTGTTCATGATCGAGGTCACGTTCGCGCTCGGCGTCGCCGCGATCGTCGCGGTCTTCTTCTCGGCACGCACCTCGATGGCCTTCGGGCGCGACCTCCGCAGCGGGATCTTCCGGAAGGTCCAGACGTTCAGCCAGGTCGAGGTCAACCGCTTCGGCGCACCCAGCCTGATCACCCGCAACACCAATGACGTCCAGCAGGTCCAGACGGTCGTCCTGCTGGCCCTCAACGTGCTGATCTCGGCCCCGATCCTGACCATCGGCGGGGTGATCATGGCGCTCCGCCAGGATGTCCCGCTGTCGGGCCTGCTGCTCGTGATCATCCCGATCATGGGCGTGCTCATCGGCACCGTGATGAGCCGCGCGATCCCGCTGTTCCAGGCGATGCAGCGCAAGCTCGACCGCATCAACCTCGTCATGCGCGAGACGCTCGCCGGCGTCCGCGTCATCCGCGCCTTCGTCCGGACCCGTCACGAGGAGGAGCGCTTCGACGAGGCGAGCGCCGACCTCATGGACACGGCGCTCCGCGTCAACCGGCTGTTCGCCGTCACGATCCCGTCGCTGATGGGGATCATGAACCTGACGACGGTCGCGGTCCTGTTCTTCGGCGCCTACCGCGTCGACAGCGGCCAGATGCCGATCGGCAACTTGACCGCGTTTCTCCAGTACATCATCCAGATCCTGTTCGCGATCATGATGGCGACGATCATGTTCGTGATGGTCCCGCGGGCCGCCGTGTCCGCCGGCCGGATCCGCGAGGTGCTCGACACCGAGCCCGCGATCCACGACCCGCTCCACCCGGTGTCGCCCGAGCGCCGTGGCCGCGTCGAGTTCCGTGACGTCGAGTTCCGCTACCCGGGTGCCGAGGAGGCGGTCCTGCGCCGGATCTCGTTCGAGGCCAACCCCGGCGAGACGACGGCGATCGTCGGCGGCACCGGGAGCGGCAAGTCGACGCTGATCAACCTCGTCCCGCGGCTGTACGACGTGACCGGCGGCGCGGTCCTCGTGGACGGCGTGGACGTCCGCGAGATGGACCGCCCGGACCTGTGGCGGCGGATCGGCATGATCCCGCAGAAGGCCTTCCTGTTCAGCGGCACGGTGGCGAGCAACCTGCGCTACGGCGACGAGATCGCGTCCGAGGACGACCTGTGGCACGCCCTCGGCATCGCCCAGGGCCGCGAGTTCGTGGAGGACATGGGGGAACGGCTCGAGGCGTCGATCACCCAGGGCGGAACCAACGTGTCGGGCGGCCAGCGCCAGCGCCTCGCGATCGCGCGTGCGCTCGCGCACAAGCCGGACATCTACATCTTCGACGACAGCTTCTCGGCCCTCGACTTCCGGACCGACGCTCGGCTGCGGGCCGCGATCGGCCGGGAGCTCGGAGACGCCACGGTCATCATCGTCGCCCAGCGCGTGGGCACCATCCTCCACGCGGACCGGATCGTGGTCCTCGAGAACGGCGAGATCGCCGGGATCGGCACCCACGAGGTGCTGATGCGCACCTGCGAGACCTACCGCGAGATCGTGCTCTCCCAGGTCACCGAGGAGGAGGTCGCGTGAGCGGGCCGACGGGCCGGCCGGCCGGAAGCGCTGGCGGCGCCGGAAGCGCGGGCGGCGGGGGTCCGGCGGGGGGCTTCGGCGGGCGCCCGGGCGGGATGGGCGCGCGCCGGCCGATGGGCCCGGGCGCCGGACCCGGCCACATGATGGCGATGATGCCCCCGGCGAAGACGAAGGACTTCCGGGGCTCGTTCCGGCGGCTGCTGCGCGAGCTCCGGCCCGAGCGGCCCTGGATCGTCGCGGTCGTCGTCCTGGGCGTGATCAGCGTCGCGTTCGCGGTCGTCGGCCCCAAGATCCTGGGCAACGCGACCAACATCCTGTTCGAGGGCGTGATCGGCCGGATGCTCGGCGAGCAGGGCCTCACCGGCGTCCCCGTCGACCAGATCGTCGCCGGTCTCCGCGACCGCGGCCAGGACAACTACGCGGACATGCTCGCGAGCATGCACGTCGTGCCCGGCGTGGGGGTCGACTTCGGCCGCCTGTCCGGGGTCCTCGCGTTCGTCGCGGGGATCTACGTCCTGAGCTCGGTGTTCAGCTGGGCCCAGTCCTACATCATGGCCGGTGTCACCCAGCGGACGGTGTACCGGCTCCGCGGGCGCGTCGACGAGAAGCTCGGCCGGCTGCCGCTCTCCTACTTCGACGGCCAGTCCCGCGGCGACATCCTGAGCCGGGTCACCAACGACATCGACAACATCAGCCAGACGCTGCAGCAGAGCCTGACGCAGCTGATCACGTCGGTCCTGACCGTCATTGGCGTGCTGATCATCATGCTCACGATCAACCTGCTGCTCGCGGTCGTGTCGCTCCTCGTCGTGCCCGCCTCGCTGGTCGTCACCGTGTTCATCGCGAAGCGGTCGCAGAAGCAGTTCGTGGCGCAATGGGAGCGCACCGGATCGCTCAACGGCCACATCGAGGAGATGCATACCGGGCACGCGATCGTGAAGCTGTTCGGCCGCCAGGAGCAGGCGATCGCCCAGTTCGACGAGCAGAACGAGGCGCTGTACCAGGCGAGCTACATGGCGCAGTTCATCTCCGGGACGATCCAGCCGGCGATGATGTTCATCTCCAACCTCAACTACGTCGCGATCTGCGTCCTCGGCGGGGTCCGGGTGGCGACCGGCCAGATGTCGCTGGGCGACGTCCAGGCGTTCATCCAGTACTCGCGCCAGTTCACGTTCCCGATCGTCCAGGCGGCCTCGATCGCCAACGTGCTCCAGAGCGCGGTCGCGTCCGCGGAACGGGTGTTCGAGCTGCTCGATGAGCCCGAGGAGATCCCCGACCCGGTGTCGCCCGCGGTCCTCGCCGAGCCGGCCGCCGGCCGGGTCGCGTTCGAGCACGTCTCGTTCCGCTACGCGCCGGACAAGCCGCTCATCGACGACATGAACATCGT
>JBLMXP010000193.1:0-5399 GCA_050257835.1 Planctomycetaceae bacterium
CGAGGGCGCCCGGTCGCCGGTCCGCACGGCGACCACGCTGTCGTCGTAGCGCGCGACGATCGTGCGGTCGTGGAGCACGAACGCGTCGGCGATCCCGGCCAGCCGCTCGAGCGCCTCGTCGTCGTCGACGCAGATCGGCTCGTCGGTCGCGTTGCCGCTCGTCATCACGAGCGGGCGGCCGGCGGCGCGCGTCAACAGGTGGTGCAGCGGGGTCGAGGGGAGCATCGCGCCCTGGCGGCGCTGCCCGGGCGCGACCGACGGCGCCAGCCTGCCGCGGTCGGCCACCAGCACGATCGGCGCCCGCCAGGAGGTGAGCGCCTCCTGCTCCGCCCGAGTCGGCGCGAACCAGGTGCGCGCCTGCTCGATCGTCGGCACCATCACTGCGAACGGCTTGTCCGGCCGACGCTTGCGCGCACGCAGGCGCGCGACCGCCTCCTCGTCGGTGGCGTCGCAGGCGAGGTGGAACCCGCCGAGGCCCTTCACCGCGACGATCGCGCCCGCGCGGAGCAGCGCCGCGGCGCCCTCGAGCACGTCGTCGGCCTCGAACCCGACCGCCCGCAGCCGGGGGCCGCAGGCGGGGCAGGCGACCGGCTCGGCGTGGAAACGGCGGTCGGCAGGATCCTCGTACTCGCGGCGGCAGTCCTCGCATATCGGGAACGCGCGCATCGACGTCCGCTCGCGGTCGTAGGGCAGCGCCTCGATGATCGTGAACCGCGGTCCGCAGTCGGTGCAGTTGATGAACGGATACCGGTAGCGGCGGTCGGCCGGGTCGAACAGCTCGCGCAGGCACGCGTCGCACGTCGCGGCGTCGGGCGAGACGAGGCGCTCGCCGTCCACGGCGTCCTCCGACGCGACCACCTCGAACCGCGCCCAGCCACCCACCTCCGTGGCCCGCGACGCGACATCGTCCACGCGCGCGAGCGGCGGCGCCTGCGCGGCGATCGCCGCCGCGAACCGGTCCAGTGCGGCGGACGGGCCTTCGGCGTGGATCGTCACGACCCCGCCGTCGTTGCGGACCCATCCGGCGACGCCGTGCGCGGCGGCCAAACGCCACACGAAGGGACGGAAGCCGACGCCCTGCACCACGCCGTGGACCTCGAGGTGCCGGGCGACCGTGTCGGTCGCCCGGCCCGGCGGCGCGAACGTCCGTGCCATCTCGCTTCCATCGTGGCGGCGCCGGGCGGCCGCGAACGGGGCCACGCGGCCTCGCTCCGCAAGGCCCAGCGGCCCCTGAGACCTCAAGCGACGCGGCCGACGACCTCCACGACCTCGATCCCGACGCCGTCGCCGGCCGGGGACGGCGCGCCGCACACGGGGCACAGGACCACGTGCCCGGCCAGGTCCTCGGCGCTCACCACCCACGACGTCCCGCACGCACCGCAGTCCCGCTCGTCCTCGAGCTCCTCGACCGTGAGCCTCGACCCCTCCAGGGGCGTGCCCAGGACCCGCATCGCGAAGGCCTGCGTCAGCGCCTCGGGCGAGAACTCCGGCCCTGCCAGGACGCGCACGTCCACCGGGCCGCTCGGAGCCGCCCGTTCGATCCGCTCGATCAGCGCGTCGACGGCGTGGACGTCGTGCACGGCTCCTCCTCCCGCCACGCGAGGACCTGCTCACGGACCCGACGGACCACCTCCGGCACCGCCGCCGCGACGGCCTCGCCCATCGGAGCGCCGAGCGTGTAGGGGTCGGCGACCTCCACCGCGAGCACCCGGGTCCGCGCCGGGAACCCCAGCCCCAGCCGCTCCGCGACCGCGGCGAGCTCGGGCAGCCCTGCCTGGTGCGCGCTCGGCGCGACGACCCGACCGGCCTCCTCCATCCCCATCTCGACGATCGCGCCGGGCGGCCGCCGGCCGGTGAGGATCGCGTCCACGACCACCGCGCGCTCGTACCCGTCGAAGTGCTCGAGCAGCGCCAGACCCGACCCGGCGCTCTCCACGACGTCGACGTCGGGATCGTCGAGCTCGGCGCGGACCGCGCGCACCACCGCGAGCCCCACGGCGTCGTCGGCCGCGATGTCGTTGCCCAGCCCGAGGACGAGGACGCGCACGGCGGCCGCCTCCTCAGTCGCGCCGGAGCTCGCGGACGAGGTCTCCGGCCGGGTCGCGGATCTCCACGATCAGCGGCATCTCGCCCGGCAGGCAGTGCGTCGCGCACCCGAAGCACGGGTCGTAGGCCCGGAACGCCATCTCGACCTCGTTCAGCAGGCCCTCGTCGACGTCGGTCCCGTGCACGAGCGCCTTCGCGGCCTTGTCGACCGACAGCGCGATCCGCGCCGCGTTGTTCTGCGTCGCGACGATCAGGTTCGCGCGCGTGATCAGCCCGCGCTCGTCGGTCTCGTAGTGGTGGATCAGCGTGCCGCGCGGCGCCTCGACCACGCCCATCCCGACGGTCGGCGTCTCGGTCGGGATCGTCCGCACGTCGGTGCTCACGATCTCGGGGTCGGCGGCGAGCTCGACCATCCGCTCGGCGGCGTTCAGCAGCTCGATCAGCCGTGCCCAGTGGGTCGCGAGCGTGTGGTGCACGGGCCGGCCGCCGAGCGTGGCGAAGAACTCCTCGTAGGCCTCCTGGGCACGCGGGGTCGACATCCCCTCGGCGGCGTTCAGCCGCGCGAGCGGCGCAACCGCGAACACGCCGCTCTCGGGCCCGTCGGTGAACCCCTGCCACCCCACGTCGGTCAGGAACGGGAACTTGAGGTAGCTCCACGGCTCGACGTGCTCGGCGACGTGGTCGAGGTACTCGTGCACGTCGAACGTCAGGAACCCCTTGCCGTCGGGGTCCACCACGCGCAGGTGGCCGTCGTAGAAGTTCGGCCGCTCCCGCTCGTCCATCAGGCCCATGTAATAGGTGCGGTGCGTGTAGGCCTCCGACGTCACGAGTTCCACGTACTCGGGGTTCGCGAGCACCACCTCGCGGAACAGTTGCAGGGCGAACGCACCGAACTCCACCGCGTGCGCGGCGCCGGCGACGAACCCGTCGCGGAGCTCGGGCGAGATCGGCTGGGAGATCCCGCCGGGCAGGCCGAACACCGGGTGGATCACCTTGCCGGAGGCGGCCGAGATCAGCCCACGGATCTCCTTGCGGAACCCGATGACCTCCTTGCCGATCTCCAAGCCGACCTTGCCGAGCACGCCCAGGATGTTCCGCTCGGCCTTCGGCGCGGTCGGCCCCACCACGAAGTCGGGCCCGCCCAGGTAGAAGAAGTGCAGCGCGTGGTCCTCGACCATGAAGGCGTCGTAGACCAGCTCGCGCACCTTCTTCGCGGCCGGCGGCGGGTCGACGTGGTACAGGTCGTCGAGGGTCTTCGTGCCGGCCATGTGGTGGGCCATCGGGCAGACCCCGCAGATCCGCGATGTGATCTGGGGCATCTCCTCGGCCCGGCGCCCCTGGGCGAACTTCTCGAACCCCCGGAGCTCGGGGATCTGCAGGTACGCGCGGTCCACGTCGCCGGCGTCGTCGAGGAAGATGTGGATCCGACCGTGACCTTCGAGCCGGGTGATCGGGTCGATCAGGATCTGGCCGCTCATCGCTCCGCACCTCCCGCGGACGTCGTGGCGGGCTCGCGCGGCGGTTGCGCCGACGTGGGCGTGGGCGCAACCCGATGGTGCAGCAGCGAGGCCGGCACCGAGTACCGGTAGAACGTGCCGACCGGGTCGACGATCTGCGCGGCGAGCGCGTCGATCGCGTCGCGGTCGCGCGACTCGATCAGCGAGGCCATCGCCGACATCGCCTTCGCGCCGTGGTCGAGCACGCGGCTCACGGGGCCCATGCACCCGGTGCACGGCATGTTCGCGCGCACGCACGCGGCGTCGCAGCCGGCGCGGGTGGCCGGGCCCAGACACACGATCCCCTGCGCGAGCAGGCACGTGCTCGGGTCGGCGAGGACCTCGTGCGGACGATGGAACGCCTCGACCTTGAGGTCCTCGGGCTTCGTGTCGGCACGAGGGCACTCCGAGCAGAGCGCGACGTCGGGCGCGAGCACCGAGCCCTTCTCCGGGAGGTTCCCCTCCAGGAGCGCGGTCACCGCCTGCGCGATCAGGTTCGCCGGCGGCGGGCACCCCGGCAGGTAGTAGTCGACGTCGATCACCTGGTCGAGCGTGCGGACGTCCTCGTCGAAGTGCGGGAGCGCCAGGCGCCCCTCGGGGACGTCGACCATCTCCTGAGGCCGCACGCCGTCGCCGTCTCGCGTGCTCGGCGAGTCGCGGTAGACCTCCTCGAGGATCGCGCCCGCCTCGTACAGGTTCGCGAGCCCGGGGATCCCGCCCAGCCACGCGCACGCGCCGAACGCGACGACCGCGCCGGACTTGCGACGCAGCAGCTCGACGACCTCGCGCTGTTCGGAGGTGCGGATCGCGCCGTTGATGAACGACGCCGCGAGCTCCCCGTCGGCGAGCGCCTCGACGTCGGACAGCTTGAAGTCCATCGCGACCGGCCAGAACACGATGTCGAGCGCCTCCACCACCGGCAGGATCGCCTCGGCGAGGTCGACGACCGCCTCCTCGCAGCCGCCGCAGGACGCGCACCAGTAGAAGGCGACCTTCGGCTTCACGGCGCCCCCACCTCCGCCAGCTCGGGCGCATCGGCCGCGACGCCCGCCTCGTGCCGGGGCGCGGTCACCAGGTGCAGCGGGCCGAGCGCGCGGACCTGCTCGGTCATCTCGTCGCAGACCTTCTGCACCTTGTCGCCCTCGGCGGCGGAGATCCACTCGAGCCGGATCCGCTCCTCCTCGATCCCCATGTCGCGGAGCATCAGCTTCAGGAGCTCGACGCGACGCAGGGCGTTGTAGTTGCCCTCCTGGTAGTGGCAGTCGCCGGGATGGCACCCGCCGATCAGCACGCCGTCGGCGCCCTCGCGCAGCGCCGCCAGGACGAACTGCGGGTCCAGCCTGCCCGAGCACATCAGCCGGATCGCGCGCACGTTCGGCGCGTAGCGCATCCGCGAGATCCCGGCGAGGTCGGCCGCGGTATAGGTGCACCACGTGCAGAAGAACGCCACGATCTTCGGCTCGAAGGGGTCCTCACGCATAGCTCAGCACCCCCTCGATCTCGGCGAGGATCTCCGCGTCGGTGAACAGGTGCTGCTGGGCGGCGCCGGAGGGGCACGCCCCGACGCACACCCCGCACCCCTTGCACACCACCTCGTTCACGGAGGCCTTCGCGCGTTCCTCGTCGAACGAGATCGCGTGGAACGGACACAGGCCCACGCACGTCTTGCACCCCGAGCAGGCGGCCTCGTCGATGAACGCGGTGTTCGCCTCGAGCGTGACGAACCCGCGGTCCACCATCACGAGCGCCTCGGCCGCGGCGGCGCCCGCCTGCGCGACCGTGTCGGGGATGTCCTTGGGCCCCTGGCACGCACCGGCGAGGAACACCCCGCCGGTGAAGGTCGAGACGGGCGCCAGC
>JBLMXP010000194.1:0-4852 GCA_050257835.1 Planctomycetaceae bacterium
CGCCACCGCCGGCCGACAACCCGCCGGTCGCGCGCCTCACGGTCACCAACGCCAGCAGCCCGGCGATGACCGTCAACGCCGACGGCTCCTCCTCCACCGACGCCGACGCCACGCCGATCGCCTCCTACCGCTTCGACTTCGGCGACGGCTCGGCCGCGGTCACCACCACCGCGCCCAACGCGACGACCTCGCACACCTACGCCAGCGCCGGCACCTACACCGTCACGCTGATCGCCACCGACACCGGCGGCCACGCCTCGTCGCCCGCCACCGCCAGCGTCACCGTCTCGGCCCCACCGCCGCCGGGCACGGGCTCGATCGCGGTCTATGGGGGCTACTACGACACGCACCACACCGTGAACCCCAAGCCGAAACCCTCGCCCTGGAAGGGATCCGCGAACGTCGTCTTCGATGGCCTGCCCGACAGGGGCAGCACGAACGGCTGGGACACGAGCACGATCCGTGTGGACAACCTGGGCGCCGCCGCGATCACGGTCTCCATCACGGTGGACATCGGCACGCACCACTACGCGCTCTGGGGCTCGCACTCCGTGCCGGCGGGCGCGAGCGTGATCTTCGCGCAGACCTCGGTCGAGAACTTCGACGGCTCCGACACCAATCCCGCGGGCTGCTACGGCTGCAGCCCGAGCGAGTGCACCTCGATGGTGTCGCAGACGATCCCGGTCGTGCACGTCACCGTGAACGGGGTCACGACGAGCTACGAGGACCCGGGCCAGGTCCTGAACACGAACGGCGTGGACGCGGCCGGCTGCCCCGCCACGGGGACGCGCAACGACGAGTCCCATCCGTGGGTGGAGCTTCACCCCGGCTCGGGCGGCGCGCAGGCGACCGCCTGGCACGCGCAGGTGCCCGCCTTCGACACGCAGGGGTCCCTCGGACCGCCGGTCCCGAATCCGACCCACGGCGACCTCGAGATCCGCTTCACCACCCGGACGCGCGGCCAGGTGCACGTGGGGCTCTACGACCTCGCGGGCCGCGAGGTGGTCCGGTGCGTGGACGACGTGCTCGATCCAGGCGACTACGACATGCGCCTGAGCCTCGCCGACAAGCCCCCGGGCATGTACGTGCTGCGGCTCGTGACGCCCGCGGGCATGAAGAACCGCCGGATCACCTACGTGCGCTGATCGGGCGCGCGGCGCGCGGGGACGGCCATCGCGAGAGGGTGGTCGTCCCATGCGCGTTCGGAGATGGCAGCCGCACGCGACGACATGGAATCGCCCCGGGCGTCCTTCGCCCGGGGCGTCGTCGTGCGCCGCGCGCCGCCTTCGTGCGTGCGCGGCCCGCGGGGTGCAGGGAGGAGACGGGGGCGACGAGCCGATGGCGCGAGTGGTGGCACGGTCCAGATGAGAGGTCCTGATCCGCCGGTGCCCCGCAGGGGAATGCCCCGTGCCGAGGTGGGCCCGTCGTTGCGGAACACGTCCTGCGCTCCAGCGCCGCGCCTCTCCGCTCGCCCTGCGCACGCCCGCCCCCGGATCTCGCTCCATCCGAGGGAACTCGACGGCTGCAGGCGGCCGGTCGGGAGGGGCGTCGCGCGCCCCTCTCGAAACGCAGTCTAGGTGGGGCCCCTCGCGACAGCCATGAGGGACAACCCGCGAAGCGAGGTCCGGTCCGCGCCCGAGGCCCGCGCCGCACCGCGTCGCGAATCGGTCACGCCTGGATCAAGCCGCGGCGGATCGCGTAGCGCACGAGGCTCGCGGTCTCGTGCATGTCGAGCTTGCGCATCATCGCCGTGCGGTGCGCCTCCACGGTCTTGATGCTGATCGACAGCAGGTGCGCGATCTCCTTGTTCGTGCGCCCCTCGGCGACGAGCTGGAGCACGCCGCGCTCGCGTGAGGTGAGCGGGTCGCGCGGCGTACCGTCGCGACCGAGCGACGCGTCCACCACGGTGCGCGCGATGCTGGGGCTCAGGTACACCGAGCCCGACATCACGGTCTCGAGCGCCTTCGTCACGTCGGCGAACGCCTGGGACTTGAGCACGTAGCCCTGGGCGCCGGCCCGGAGCGCGTGGAGGACGTAGTCCTCCTCGGAGTGCATCGTGAGCACGATCCGGCGCGTCGACGGCACCTCGCGAGCCAGCGCGCGCACGAAGTCGAGCCCGTTCATGCGGGGCAGGCCGATGTCCACGATGGCGACGTCGGGCGTGAGGCGGCGGGCCACCTTCAGCGCCTCGAGCCCATCGCGCGCCTCGCCCACGACCTCCACGGCGCCCGATTCCAGCAACGCTCGCAATCCTTCACTGAAGACCTGGTGATCATCGACCAGCAAGACCCGGCAGGACATGGGGGACCTCCAACGGGATGCTCATGACGATCTCGGTGCCGCGGCCCGGCGTGGAGCGGACTGCGAGCGTGCCGTCGAACACGGCGAGCCGCTCACGGATGCCCCGCAGCCCGAGCCCGGACGCGCCGCGGCGCGAATTCCACGCCGCGGCATCGAAGCCCGCACCGTCGTCCATGACGCAGCACATGAACGAGTCGGGGGCGTCGGCCAGCCGGATGGTGACGCTGGTGGCGGCCGCGTGTCGGACGACGTTCGCGAGCGCCTCCTGGGTACAGCGGTACAGCGCGGTCTCCTGCGCCGCGGGCAGTCGCTCTGCGGGCTCGCCCGTGACCTCGATGCGCAGGCCGCTGCGCCGCGCGACGTTCTCCGCGAGGTACGCGAGCGCGGGCCTCAGGCCCAGGTCGTCGAGCATCGCGGGATGGAACTCGTGCGCGAGACGGCGGAGCTGCTCCTCGGAACGCACCAGCAGGACCAACATGCGATCGAAGTCCTCGCGGGCCGACGGCAATCGTCGCGAGAGGTCCGCCACGGCGTGGTGGATGCCCGCGAAGAGCAGGCTCGAGGCGTCGTGCAGCTCGCCGGCGACCCGCCGCGCCTCCTCCTCCCGGACCTCGTCGAGACGGCGCAGGGCCCGGTTGGCCTCGCGCGCGCCGCGGTAGGCCATCTCGAACGGCGAGAGCGCTTCCAGGAAGAGGGCCTCGATCGCCGCGGCAGGGAGGCGAGCGGGTGGCCTGCCGCCCTCGCCCGCCACCCCGGCGGCCAGCGCGCGCACGAGGGCGCCGACGGTCTCGAGGACTCCGTGGCCGCGCTCGAGCGAGCGGCGGCCGAGCTCGTAGGCGCGGTGGAGCGCCTCCTCGCCGCCGTCCGCGAGGTAGCTCCTCAGCTCACGCGCGAACGCGTGCTCGAACTCGACGGGGTCGTCGTTCATGGGATCACCCTCGGAACCGGGCCGCCAGGACGAGCGCGTCGTCGGTGCCCTTGCAGTGACTCGTCAGGAGGCGCCCGGCCAGCGCCACGGGGTCCTCCGCCGGACGCACGGTCTCGACGAACTCGGAGCGGATGCCGTCGGTGGCGAGCACGAGCAGGTCGCCGGGGCTCACGGTGAGGAAGCCCTGGTGCCGCGCGGCGCGCGCGAGCCCGAGGACGCCCGGGAGCGGGAGCAGCAGCTCGCGCGCCGGACGCGCCAGCGGGTCGACGCGGATCACCGCGCCGATGACGTGGCCGAGGCCGGTCCATCCCAGCACGCGCTCGCTGGCCGAGTACGCGAGCACGAGCGCGACCGCGCCCCGCGTGCCGATCAGGGCGTCGTGACAGTGCCCCAGCAGCAGGTCGAGCGGCTGCGCGGCGTGGGCGCTCAGGACGTCGACCACGGCCTCGGCCACACGCGCGGCCTCGGGCCCGTGGCCGACGCCGTCCACCCCGGCGATCAGCAGCCCACCCGCATGGCTCTGCATCAGGCACCGGTCGCCGGACACGCGCTCTCCCGGGTGTGGCATCGTGGCGACGCCCCAATCCACGAACTTGTTGGTCATCGATTCCATTTCTTCACGACCACGGTCGTGCCCTCCCCCGGCCTCGTATCGATGGCGAACTCGTCCATGAGTCGGCGCACCCCGGGGAGCCCGAGCCCGAGACGTCGCGACGTCGAGTAGCCGTCCTGCAGGGCCGACTCGAGGTCCGAGATCCCCGGGCCATGATCGAGCGCGACCACCAGCACGCCGCGGCTGGTGGAGCGCTCGATCGCATCGATCACGATCTCGCCCTCGCGCGCGTAGAGAAGGATGTTGCGCGCGAGCTCCGAGATCGCGGTGGCGACCAGCGTGGCATTGCATGACGAGAAGCCGACCTCCATCGCCAGCTCGCGGCCGCGCTGGCGCGCGGTCACGATGTCGGCGTCACGGGCCACGGCGACCCGGATCTCCGAGTTGGTCGGGGGCTCTTCAGCCCTGGGCATCGGCATTTGCACCGGTGATCTCGTCGAGATAGGCGAGCCCTTCCTCGAGGTCGAGGGCGGTTGCCACCCCGACCAGCGTGAGGCCCATGTAGGCCATCGAGAACGCGACCTCCGGCTGGATGCCCACGATGACCGTGTGGGCGCCGCGCAGCCGGATCATGTTCGCGCTGTCGCTCAGGGTCCTCGTGGCGAAGGAGTCCATGACGTCGAGCGGCGTGACGTCCACGATCACGCCCTTGGAACGGAAACGGCCCACCTGCGCAACCAGCGTGTCGCGCAACTCGAGCAGGTCGGCGTCGCTGAGCGCCGACTGCACCGAGGCGATCAGGTAGCCGCCCTGCTTCAGGATCGGGACGCCCATGGGATCCGTCTCCGCACCCGCGTCACGCCGACGCGCCATCGCTCGGAGCGACCTTGTACCCGAGCAGTCTCTCGGCCTCTTCGATGCCGCCCTGCAGATCGCCGACCGTGCTCATCTTCCCGAGGTCGACGCCGATGTTGACCAGGGTGTTCGCGATCTCGGGCGACAGCCCGGTGACGATCACGCGGGCGCCGAGCAGGCGCGCCGCTTCGACCGTCAACACGAGGTGGTTGGCG
>JBLMXP010000195.1:0-4400 GCA_050257835.1 Planctomycetaceae bacterium
CGCGATCGCGATCACGACCCCCAGCATCAGCGCGTCCACCCGGCGGTCGACGAACACGTCCACGAAGTTCGGCACGAGCGCGACCGCCACGACCACGGTGACGAGGGCCCCGCCGATCACGCCCTCGATCGACTTCTTCGGGCTGACGCTCGGCGCGAGCGAGCGCTGGAAGAACGAGCCCCCCCACACCGAGCCGACCAGGAACGCCGACGTGTCGAACAGGAACGTGAGCCCCACGAGCGCCACGACCAGCGCGATCCCGTTGGGGAGCTTCAGCGTGGCGACGAGGTAGCCGCCCAGCAGGGGGATCCACGCCATGTTCAGGACCGTGAGCCCGATGTTCGCCGTCACGTCCTTGCGTTGCATCGCAGGGATCGTCATGTACCACAGGAACGACGCCCCGAGGCCGAGCGCGAACATCGCCGGCGCGGCGCTCTCGCCACGGAAGTAGGCCCCGGCCATCATCAGCAGCCCCGCGACCAGCCCGACCGCCGTGGCCGGCTGGCGGTGATGCTTGACCATCACGCCGAACAGCTCCCCCTGGGCCACGAGCACGGCGAGCGTCGCCACCAGGGCGAACGCGAACGGCCCGATCCACAGCGCAGCGAGCGCCACCCCGGCCAGGACCACGCCGGTCATGAACGCCGCGGGGACGTCGCGCTCCCCGACGTTGGGACCGCGGCGCTCGACATCGGCCCCGACCTCCACGGTGGAGACGTCCTGCCAGCTCGGACCGGAGATCCCTTCGGCGCCCACCACGACGGTGCGTTGGGGAGCCTCGGGCTCGCGGAGGTCGGCCAGGATGTCCTCCTCGACCTCGCTCGGCTCGTACCCGTACTCGCCTTCGTCGAGGTACTCGTCGGCGGCGCCGCCCGTGTCCTCGCCGAACACGTCGATCGGCTCGGTCGCGTAGGAGACCTCCTGACCGCGGATCGAGCCGGCGAAGTGCTCGGCGGCGGCCTCCAGATCCTCGTCGGAGGGGGCCTTCCCCGCGTCCGTCTCCTCCGCCTCGATCGGGCTCTCGAGCACGATCGTGCCAGCGTCCTCGGCCGCCTCGGGGCCCCCGTACGGCTCCTCTTCCTCTTCCTCGTCCTCGGCCGGCAACTCGGCCTGGACGGGCTCGATCCTGCCGGTGTCGTACCAGGCGTCCTCGCCGACGGGCTCCGCTTCGGCCTCCTCGGCCTCCGCGGGCTCCACGAGCTCCCCGGCGGCCTCGGGCTCCTCGGGCTCCTCGGCCGCTTCGAGCTCGTCGAGCGGTTCGGGCTCTTCGGGCTCGGGGATCTCGAGGGCGGGCTCGGCCTCGGTCGCGACCGGCTCCGACGGGCGCACCTGGACGTGCTCCTCCTGCGCGGTCTGGGCCGCGGGCGCCTCGGGCTCGTCCCAATCCACGTCGCGGATCGGCGCGAAGAACTTGTCGAGGTCTTCGAAGAGCTCGTCGCCGTCGCGCTTGTCGTCGGTCACCGGCACTAGACCTCCATGAGCTCCTGCTCCTTGTGGGCCTGGATCTGGTCGACCTCGGCCACGTAGCGATCCGTGAGCTTCTGTAGCTCCTTCTCCGCCCGTACGAGGTCATCTTCCGAGATGGAGCCCTCGCGCTCAAGTTTCTCCAACTCGTCCTTGGCGTGGCGACGGACGTTGCGGACGGCCACCCGGCCCTCCTCGGCGCGGTGGTGCACCTGCTTCACGAGCTCCTTGCGCCGCTCCTCGGTGAGCGGCGGGAACGCGAGGCGGATCACGGCGCCGTCGTTGCTCGGCGTGATGCCGAGGTCGCTCGACATGATCGCCTTCTCGATCGCCGACATCGCGCCGCGGTCGAACGGCTGGACCTGCAGGAGCCGGGGCTCGGGCACGGACACCCCCGCGAGCTGGTTCAGCGGCACGGGCGTGCCGTAGTACTCGACCGTGATGCGGTTCAGCACGGCGGGCGTCGCCCGGCCGGTGCGGATCCCCGCGAGGTCCTCCTTCAGGTGGGAGACCGCCTGCTCCATCTTGTGAGCGGCGTCTTGGTTCGTGACTTCGATCGTCATGCGACCCCTCCGTGGACGAGCGTGCCGATCGGCTCGCCGGCGACCACGCGCCGGATGTTGCCCTCCTGCCGCAGATCGAACACGATGATCGGCAGCCGGTTCTCCATGCACAGCGACACCGCGGTGGTGTCCATCACCTGGTAGCCCTCGCGCAGGAACTCGGAGTACGCGAGGTCGTCCAGGCGGATCGCGCTCGGGTCCAGGTGCGGATCCGCCGTGTACACGCCGTCGACCTTCGTGCCCTTCAGCAGCGCGTCGGCGTGGATCTCGAGGGCGCGCTGCGCGGCGGTCGTGTCGGTCGAGAAGTACGGGACGCCGAGGCCCGCCGCGAAGATCACGACGCGCCCCTTCTCGAGGTGGCGGATCGCGCGCAGCGGCACGAAGGGCTCGGCCACCTGGCTCATCGCGATGGCCGTCTGCACGCGCGTGGGGACGTGGATCTTCTCCAGGGCGTCCTGCAGGGCGAGCGCGTTCATCACCGTGGCGAGCATGCCCATGTAGTCCGCGCGGTTGCGGTCGATCCCGGGCGCCTGACGGCCCCGCCAGATGTTGCCCCCGCCCACGACGACCGCAGGCTGGATCCCGAGGTCGACGACCTCGGCAAGCTGGCGAGCCACGAGCGCGGTCGGCGCGTCGGCGATCCCGAACCCGGCCTCAGGGGCGAAGGCTTCGCCCGAGAGCTTCAGCAGGACCCGGTGGTACGTCGGTCGTGCCGGTACCTCGCTCATCGGCGTCGCCGTTCCTCCCGCTTCATCGCCAGCTTACTCGCCGTCCTCGCCCAGCTTGAACCGGGCGAACCGGCGCACGACGACCTTCTCGCCGGTCTTGGCGCCGACCTCGTCGAGGTACTGCTGGATCGTCTTCGAGTCGTCCTTGACGAACGGCTGCTCGAGCAGGACGTGCTCCTTCAGATGCGACTCGAGCTTGCCCGCGACGATCCGCTCGATCACGTCGTCGGGCTTGCCGGTCTCGCGCGCCTGCGCTTCGAACAGGCCGAGCAGCCGGTCGAGCTCGGCCTGCGGCACGTCGTCACGCGACAGGTAGGTCGGCGCCGCGGGACTGGCGACGTGCAGCGCGATGTCCTTCACGAGCGTGCGGAACTCGTCGGTGTTGGCCACGAAGTCGGTCTCGCAGTTCACCTCGACGAGCGAGCCCACGGTGTTGTTGAAGTGGATGTAGCTGTCGACCAGGCCCATGTTCGCGGCCCGGCCGGCACGCTTCTCGACCGAGGCGAGCCCCTTCTGCTGGAGCAGCTCCTTGGCCCGGTCGATGTCGCCGTCGGCCTCCTGCAAGGCCTGCTTGCAGTCCATCATCCCGGCGCCGGTGGCGTCGCGGAGGGCCTTGACCATCGCGGCGGTGATGTCGGCCATCAGGCCTCCTCCCCCTGCCCCTCGGCAACAGCTGGCTCGGCGACCTCGGCTGGCTCGGCGGCGGGCTCCGCAGGCTCCGCGGCCGCGGCGGCCTGCTCGCCCTCCGGGGCCACCTCGGGCTCGATCTCGGGCTCGTCGACGGTGCCCGCCTCCGGCTGGTCCGGCTCGAACACCGTGGTGGACGCGATCGCCTCGGCCTCCTCGTGGGAGGGCGTCTCGTCGACCGCCGCCGGGGCGGCCTGCGGCTTGGGCCCGCTCGGGGCCGCGGCGCGCTGCGTCACCTTCTCGACGGCCTCCTCCTTCGCCATCCCGTATCCCTGCACGAGAGCGTCGGCGATCACCCGCGTGACCAGGTTGACCGCGCGGATCGCGTCGTCGTTGCCCGGGATCACGTAGTCCACCTCGTCGGGGTCGCAGTTCGTGTCGACGATCGCGATCACCGGGATGTCGAGCTTGCGGGCCTCCGTGACCGCGATGTGCTCCTTCTTCGTGTCGATCACGAAGATCGCGTCGGGCAAGCGGTCCAGGTCCTGGATCCCGCCGAGGTTGCGCTCGAGCTTCTCGCGCTCATGGCGAAGGCGGATCGCCTCCTTCTTGAGCAGGCGGTCCATCGCGCCGGTCTCCTCCATCTCGCGCAACTCGCGCATCCGGAGCAGCCGGCCGCGGATCGTGGCGAAGTTCGTGAGCATGCCGCCGAGCCAGCGGTTGTTCACGTACGGCATCCCCGAGCGCGCGGCCTGCTCGGCGACGACCTCCTGTGCCTGCTTCTTCGTCCCGATGAACAGGACGATCCCGCGACGCCGGCCGAGGCCTTGGACGAACGCGTAGGCCTCCTCGAGTCCCGACAGGGACTTCTCGAGGTCGATGATGTAGATCCCGGAACGCTCCCCGAACAGGTAGCGCTGCATCTTCGGGTTCCACCTGCGGGTCTGGTGGCCGAAGTGCACGCCGGCCTCGAGGAGCTCCCGCCTGGTGACGACAGGCACGAGCGACTCCTTTCGGT
>JBLMXP010000196.1:0-27875 GCA_050257835.1 Planctomycetaceae bacterium
TCACGTACTCGTGGCTGACGTCGGAGTAGGCGAACACGACGTCGTCCACGGTGAGGTCGCGGATCAGACGGTCGAGCTCGGACTCGTCGTAGATCTGGATCCCGTCGGGGTAGCGCTCCCCGGCCAGCGCCGCGGGGTAGCGGCGGTCGTTGATGAAGGGGATCTGCGTGGCGGTGAACGCCACGACCTCGACGTCGGGGTCCTCGCGGAACACGACGTTGAAGTTGTGGAAGTCGCGACCGGCGGCACCCATGATCAACACGCGACGCGGCATGCTCGGATCCTTTCCGCTGGGGTGGTGTGATGCGCAAGGTCCGGGCCCGTGCCGCGGGCCCCGCTCTTCGCCCGGATGCTACCCCATCGAGGGGTCGGGGGTCCCCTGCCATCCGGCCGAGGTCACGGTGCCGAACGGCTCCGCGAAGTGGCCCGCCGCGACGCGCCAGCCTCCGTCGGCCGCGGCGAACAACAGCACGCGCCGCGACGCCGCCCCCAGCTGGGGATCCACGTCGTGGCTCGAGGGGCGGCCCGGCAGGGCCGCCTGGATCGGTAGGTGCAGCAGGTCGCCGGTGATCAGCAGCGTGTCGCCGCCGTCGCGCACCACCACGCTCCGGTGCCCGGGGGTGTGCCCCGGTGAGTGCCGCAGGCCCACGCCCGGGACGATCTCGTGGTCGGTCCCGTTCAGACGGAGCATCCCCCGGTCCTGCAGGACCTGCATCCGGTGCCGTGCCGTGTACTCCTCGGTCTCGTCGCGCTCGGCGAAGAACGCCCAGTCGCTCGGGTGGACGTGGTGGATCGCGGCCGCGAAGCGGGGCTCGGCCTCCTGCGGCACGACGCCGCCCGCGTGATCACTATGCAGGTGCGTGAGCACGACGTGGTCCACTTCGGAGGCGTCGAGTCCGTCCCAGGCCCGCTCGTCGTGCGCCTCCCACGGCCTGTAGGGAGGGAACGGCCCCAGGCCGCTGTCGACCACGACGACCCCGGAGGGCGTCCGAAGGACGAAGGCGTGGACGTGCCATGGCCAGGCCGCCTCGGCCACGAACGCCCACGGGTGGCGGCCGCGCTCGGCCGCCCAGTCGACCTCGGTGCCGGGCAGCTCGTCGGCCAGGGCGAGCGGCGCGTACCCCTCGCAGACCGTGGTGACCTCGATCCGACCGACCTGGACGCTCGCGACGTGCGACATGCGCGCGAGATGCTACCCGCCGCCGGCGCGGGCCGCGTCGAGATCGGTGGGCTCGTCGACGTCGCGCAGGGTGGCACGGATCGGGTCGAGGGCGGTCCAGGTCGGCTCGTCGACCACGGCCACGCGCAGCGAGTCCAGCAGCGCCCGCAGGCGGCGCTCCGGGCCGTGCAGGAGCGCGCGGGCGTTCGCGATGGCGGGCGCCACGCGCACGACGCACGGGAGCGGGCGGAACCGCGCTCCGTCGGCGAGCGCCACGGCGTCGACCGGCGCCTCCTCGGCCACACGGAGCAGCTCGAGCAGGACCGTGGGCGAGAGCGCGGGCATGTCGCCCGCAGCGACGAGGGCGTGCTCGGCGCGCACGGCGCGCAGCCCCGCCAGCAGCCCCTCGAGCGGTCCCTGTCCCTCGCGGGCGTCGACGGCGAAGCGCACCGACAGGCCCGGAGGGGGCGCGGGGCGCGCCGCCCCTGGGGCCAGCACGACGACCACGTCGCCGGTCGCCTCGGCCACCCGCGCCACCGCGTGCTGCAGCAGCGGGATCCCGTCGAGCTCGGCGGCGAGCTTGTCGGCGCCGAACCGTGAGGAGCGGCCGCCGGCGAGGACGACGCCGCTCGCCGTCATCGCGGAGGACGGCGCTGCTGGACGAACCGGTAGCCGAACCGCCCCTTCACACACAGGTGCCCGCTCGTGACGGAGTGGTCCGCCGGCGAGGTCACCTTCACGATCGCGTCGTCCTGCACGTGGACCTCGAGCTCGCACCCGACCCCGCAGTAGGGGCAGATCGTGTTCGTGACGGTCTGCGCGTCCTCGTCCCAGGTGCCGGCTTCGCGCATCTCGTGCTCGGAGCGGAACATCAGCGCCTCGGTGGGACACACACCGATGCAGTTGCCGCAGTAGACGCACGCGCTCGCGTCGAGCGGCACGGCGTATTCGGTCGAGATCCGCGCGTCGAACCCGCGCCCCGCGACCCCGATCGCGAAGGTCCATTGGGCGTCGGTGCCGCAGGCCTCGACGCACTTGTAGCAGAGCACGCAGCGCGCGTAGTCGCGGACGTACAGGTCGTTGTCGATCTTCACGGGCTGGGCGAGGGTCTCGGCGACGGCGGGATCGGGAGCCTCGTGGCGGCCCGGCTCGCGCGCGTCGCGCTCCCCCGCCGACAGCGGCTCCATCGGCGTCCCGAAACGCGCGGGGTCGGCCTCGTAGGTCTCCTGCCACCGGTGCCAGTCCCGGTCCGCGAGCGAGGTGTCGGCGCTCGAGGACAGGAGCTCCATCACGAGCCTGCGCGCGTGGCGCACGCGTTCGGAGTCGGTCCTGACCTTCATGCCGGCCTCGACCGCGCGCGAGCACGCGGGCACGAGCACGCGCGAGCCCTCGACCTCCACGACGCAGACCCGGCAGGCGTTCACCGGCGTGAGGTTGTCCGCGTAGCACATCGTCGGCGTGTCGACCCCCTCGGCCCGGCAGGCGTCCAGGATCGTCGAGCCTTCGGGGACGCGAACGGTCGTGCCGTCGATCTCGACGTCGAGCAGGCGGCGCGGGGGCGCGAGCGGGACGATCATGACCGGCCTCCGTCGAACACGCCGAACGCCGCGATCGCGGACTGCACCGCGTTCGCAGCCGTCTGGCCCAGCCCGCAGATCGAGGCGTCGCGCATCACCTGGGCCACGTCGCGCAGCAGCGCCAGCTCGTCCTCACGCGAACCGAGCGCGCGCCCCGCGGCCAGGCGGTGCAGCGCCTCCTCCTGGCGGACCGTCCCCACGCGGCACGGCACGCACTGACCGCAGGACTCGTCGCGGAAGAACCGGGCGATCCGCAGGACGAGGTCGCCCAGGTCGACCGTGTCGTCGAAGGCCATCACGACGCCGGAGCCGAGCGTGTAGCCGCCCGCGCGTGCGTCCTCGAACGTCAGGCGGGCGTCCAGTTGGTCGGGGGCGAGGAACCCGCCCGCGGCCCCGCCCAGCAGCACCGCCGCGGGACCGCCGGCTCGCATCCCTCCCGCCAGCGCGATCGCCTCGCGGACCGTGATCCCGTGCGGCGCTTCGTACACGCCGGGGCGAGCCACGTGCCCGCTCAGGCAGAACAGCCGGGTCCCGGTCGACTCGGCGGTCCCGGCCGACGCGTAGGCCTCGGCGCCCAGGGCGAGCACCGGCAGCACGTTCAGCAGGGTCTCGACGTTGTTGATCGCGGTCGGCTTGCCGAAGACGCCGTTCGTCACCGGGAACGGCGGCTTGTTCCGCGGCTCGCCGCGCCGGCCCTCGAGCGAGTTGAACAGCGCGGTCTCCTCCCCGCAGATGTAGGCGCCGGCTCCACATCGCAGCTCCACGTCGAAGCCGAACCCCGCCCCCATCACGTCCTCGCCGAGGTAGCCGTGGCGACGGGCCTCCTCGATCGCCTGCTGGAGGTGGCGTGCCGCGCGTGGGTACTCGCCGCGCAGGTAGACGAACCCGTGCTCGGCGCCGGTCGCGAACCCCGCGATCGTGAGCGCCTCGAGCAGCGCGAAGGGGTCCTCCTCGAGCAACACGCGATCCTTGAAGGTGCCCGGCTCGGACTCGTCGGCGTTGGCCACGACGTAGTGCGGGCGGACGGGCTGCTCCGCGACCGCCTTCCACTTCACGCCCGTGGGGAACGCGGCGCCGCCGCGGCCGAGGAGCTTCGCGTCGGCCACCTCGCGGATCGTCGCGGCCGGGCCGAGGCCGACCGCGCGGCGGAGCGCCGCGTAGCCCCCGTGCGCCTTGTAGTCGCCGATCGAGCCCGGATCGACGAGGCCGACCCGCGCGAGCAGCCGCAAGCCGTCGCGGGACGCGCCGGGGGCGGCCTGCGGCGCCGACGACGCGCCGCCGACGTCGACCGCCCATCCCGCGGGGGCGGGTGCGAGGAACGGCGCGATCGTCGCTGGGTCGGCCCGGCCGAACGCCAGGTCCTGCGTCTGCGGGCCCGAGGTCTGGACCAGCACCGCCGGCGCGAGCTCGCACATCCCGATGCACGGGCTCCGGTGCCAGGTGGCCCCGCCGTCCGCAGTGGGCGTCCGCTCCGGCCCGACCGCCCCCTCCAGATGCGCGACGAGCTCACCCGCGCCGTTCACGCGGCACGCGAGGTCGTCGCAGACGTGCAGGACGCGAGCGGGCCGGGGCTCCACGCTGAACAGGGCGTAGAAGGTCGCGACGCCGTACGCCTCGGCGGGGGGCACCTGCAGCCGTTCGCAGACGTAGCCGAGCCCTCCCTCGCTGATCCAGCCGGCGGCGCGGCGCAACGCGTGCAGCGCCGGCAGCAGCAAGGTCCGCCGATCCTCGCCGGCGCGCGCGACGCGGTGGTCGGTCGCGGACCGCTCGGGTCGGCCTTCCCACGACGACCCGGGTGGTCCCAGGACGTCGTCGACGGCCGCGCGCTCCTCGGCGGTCGGCGCCGCCGCCATCAGGTGGAGCTCCACCACTAGGCCGTCACCTCCGCGGCCCCGAGCCGCTCCACCCGGATGGCGGTCGCCTTGAACTCCGAGGTGCCGGACTTCGGGTCCCACGCGTCGATCGTGAGCCGGTTCGTCTCGACCTGGTCCGGGAAGTGGAAGGTCATGAACGCGAGGCCGGGCCGGAGCGCGGTCGTGACGCGCACCGGCGCCTGCACCTGGCCACGGCGCGACACCACGCGCACGATCTCGCCCTCGGCCACGCCGATGGACGCGGCGTCCTCCGGCGACAGGTCCAGCGTCTCTCCCCGGTGCAGCGGCGAATCGAAGGCGTTGGACTGCACCCCCGTGTTGTACGACTCCAGGCGCCGGCCCGTCGTCAGCCGGATCGGGAACTCCTCGGTGAGCCGGTCCACGGGCGGCTCGTCGAGCACGACGCTGAACGGGGCCTTCGGGCCCTGGCGCTCGGGGTCTTCCTCCCACAGGCGCGCGTGCAGGTACTGGGTGCCCGGATGGGTCTCGTCCGGGCACGGCCACTGGATCCCCCCGAGCTCCTCCAGGCGCTCCCACGACATCCCGGCGTGCATCGGCGACAGCCGGCGGCACTCTTCCCACAGGTCGTGGGCCGAGGGATCGCCCCAGTCGACGCCCATGCGCGCCGCGAGCTGGGCGATGATCCAGATGTCGTCGCGCGCCTGGCCCGGCGGATCGAGCGCCTTGCGCACGCGCTGGACCCGCCGCTCGGAGTTCGTGACGGTGCCCTCGGACTCGAACGCCGCGTTCGCTGCCGGGAACACGACGTCGGCCAGCTCGGCGGTCTTGGTCAGGAAGATGTCCTGGACGATCAGCGTGTCGAGGTTCTCCAGCAGCTTGACCGTCCGCTCCGTGTCGGCTTCCGAGCTCGCCGGGTTCTCCCCGATGCAGTAGATCGCGGTCAGCGCGCCCTCCTCCATCGCCTCGAACATCTGCGACAGGTGCCAGCCCGACGCCGTCGAGATCGGCACTTCCCACGCCTGCTCGAAGCGCTCGCGCGCGGTCGTGTCCTTCGCGATGTCCTGGAAGCCGGCGAGCTTGTTCGGCAGCGCGCCCATGTCGCCGCCGCCCTGGACGTTGTTCTGGCCGCGCAGCGGGTTGAGACCGCTCCCGTAGCGGCCGACGTGACCCGTGAGCAGGGCGAGGTTGATCAACGACAAGACGTTGTCGACCGCGTTGTGGTGCTCGGTGATCCCGAGCGTCCAGCACAGGATGGCCCGGTCGGCCTTGGCGTAGGCGTGCGCGAGGTCGCGGATCGCCTCGGCGGGCACACCGGTGACCGCCTCGCCGCGCTCGAGGGTCCAGTCCTCGATGCTGGCCGCGTACGCGTCGACGTTGAGCGTCGCGAGGTCGATGAACGTGCGGTCCTCCAGCCCGCTCGCGACGATCTCACGCGCGATCGTGTTGCTGAGCGCGATGTCGGTGCCGACGTCCAGGCCGAGCCAGAGATCGGCGAAGGCCGCCGACTCGCTTCGGCGTGGGTCGACCACGATCAGCCGGGCGCCACGCTTGACCGCCTTCAGGACGTGGTGGAAGAAGATCGGATGCGCGTTGCGCGCGTTCGATCCCCACAGCACGATGAGGTCCGTCTGCTCGACCTCCTCGTACGAGCTGGTACCGCCACCGGCACCGAAGACGGTCGCCAGACCGACGACCGAAGGCGCGTGTCAGGTGCGGTTGCAGCTGTCGATGTTGTTGGTCCGAAGGACCTGACGAGCGAACCGCCCCGCGGCGAAGTTCATCTCGTTCGTGGCCTTCGAGCAGCTGAAGACGCCGGCTCCCCGGCCGGGGTTCCGCGCGATCGCGCGCTGCAGGCCCTCGGCGGCCCGGTCCAGGGCCTCGTCCCAGGTCGCGGTGCGCAGCACGCCATGGTCGCGGACCATCGGCTCGGTGAGCCGGGTGAGCGTCTCCGGCATCGAGGGTGCTCCTTCCTGTTCGGAAGGCACCATCCTAGGCCCAGCCGTCGGCTGGGAGGGAACGGGTCGCAGACCGCGCGTGACCCGGGTTCATCCCGTCGGCGGGATGGCGCCGACCCCGGGAGCCGGTCCATGATGCCTTCATGGCGCATCGGCCCGACGACGAGAACGGTGAAGGCGCTCCGGCGCAGGGCGCCCTCGTGGGCGAGGTGACGCCGCTGCGGGCGATCCCGGTGGCCCCGGGGCCCGCCGACGAGCCCCGGACCGCCGCGTCCACGGCGGTGCTCGCGGCGGTCGGGGTCGTGGCCGCCGTGCTGGAGACCGTGCGTCGCGCGCTGCTCGCCGCCGCGGGGCGCCCCGACGAGGAGCCTGCCGACGAGACCTCGGCGCCGGCGCTCCTGCCCGCGATGGTCGGAGCCTCCGCCGCGGTCGTGCTCGCCTCGGGGCGCCTGGCCGCCCGCGCGGTCGACGGGGCGACGCGCGCCGGCGGCTTCGCCGCGAACCTCGCCCTGGGGCTCGGCCCCCCGGCGCTCCGACGGCAGGTCGACGGCGTGCGTGCGCGCACCGTGGCGTTGGACGATGCCTGGCACCGAGAGCGCGCCGAGGCCGAGGTGGCGGCGGGCCGGGTCGCGACGGCCCTCCTGCCGCAGGTCCTCGAGGCCGTGCTGGACCAGCTGGACCTGACCGCGATCGTCCGTGAACGGGTCGACCTGGACGACGTCGTCGCCGGTGTCGACATCGACGCGGTGATCGGGCGCGTGGACGTCCAGGGGATCGCCGAGGGGCTCGACATCGACGCGATCGCCACCCACGTCGACGTGAACCGCGTGGCCGAGCGGATCGACCTGAACCGGATCGCCGCCGGGATCGACGTCGACGCCGTCGCGGAGCGCCTCGACGTCGAGCGGGTGCTCGCGCGTCTGGACCTCGCGGCGATCGCGACCCAGGTGATCGACGAGATCGACCTACCCGAGATCATCCGATCGTCGACCGGCGCGATGGCCTCCGAGACGGTGCGCGGGGTGCGGATCCAGGGGATCGAGGCCGACCGCGCGGTCGAGCGCTTCGTCGACCGGGTGATCCGACGCAGGGCGCGGAGCACCGACGTCGCGGAGAGCTCCGGAACCGCGCCCTCCGAGCAGCCACCCGAGACAGGTGGGCGCCTGTGAGCGCCAACGCCCAGGTGCACGTGGTCCCCCAGGAGGCGCGGCCCTACCAGGGACGGCGAGCCGGGATCGTCACGCGCGTCCTCGCCAACGCGATCGACGTCGCGGTCGTGGTCGCGGCGGTGTTCGCCTGTTACCTGGGATGGGCGGCGATCCTGTTCCTCGTGCGGCGGCGGGACTTCCACTTCCCCACCGCGACCTTCGGCGCGCTGTTCACGCTGGGCATCACGATCTGGGTCGTCTACCTCGCCGTGGCCTGGGCCTCCACCGGCCGCACCTACGGCGACCAGGTGCTCGGGCTGCGGGTCGTGAACCACGAGGGCCGGCGGATGCGGTTCGTCGGCGCGCTCGTTCGCGCGGTGTTCTGCGCGGCCTTCCCGATCGGCCTGGGCTGGGCGGCGCTCAGCAAGGAGAACCGGTCGATCCAAGACCTCGTGCTGCGGACCTCGGTGATCTACGACTGGGAGAGCCGCCCGCGGCCCGACGCGCCGGCCTGAGGGCTACACGATCCGCTCGGGGCGCGTGTACACGTTGCAGCGCCCCTCGCGCACGAACCCCACCACCGTCATGCCGAACCGCTCCGCCGCCTCGACCGCGAGCGAGGACGGCGCGCTCACCGCGCCGACCACCGCGATCCCGGCCACCGCGGCCTTCTGCACGATCTCGAAGCTGAGCCGGCCGCTCACGAGCAGCACGTGCTCGCCCAGGGGGAGCTGCCCGAGGAGCACCTGCTCGCCGATCACCTTGTCGACGGCGTTGTGACGCCCGACGTCCTCGCGGAGCCCGACCAGCGCCCCCTCGGCCGTGAACAGCCCGGCGGCGTGCAGCCCGCCGGTCTTGGCGAACACGTGCTGGCCTTCGCGCAGGGTCTCGGTCAGACCGAGCAGCACGTCGAGCGCGACGGTCGGACCGGGGCCCACCGGCTCGCAGCGGACCTCGATGTCGTCGAGCGCCGCCTTCCCGCAGACCCCGCAGGAGGACGTCGCGAAGAAGTTCCGGTTCAGCAACGAGGCGTCGAAGGGCCGCGCGAGCCTCACGCTCACCACGTTGTAGCGCTGGTCCTCGCCGGGCAGGTTGTCGCAGTAGGCGACGCGCCGGACGTCCCCGGGGCGGATCAGCCCCTCCGTGAACAGGAACCCCGCGGCCAGCTCGTAGTCGCCGCCGGGGGTGCGCATCGTCACCGCGACGCGCTGCGGCTCCTGCCCGGGCGCCTCGACCCGGATCTCCATCGGCTCCTCGGTGGCGAGCGCGTCCGTCCGCTGGCTGCGGACCCCGGCGTTGATCGCGGTGATCCGCAGGTTCGTGAGGTTGTGGCGGACGGGCTCGGTGACGGCCATAGCCCCAGTATGGAGCACCGGATGGCGCGATCGCGACCCGTGGTCAGACGGCGCGGGCGCCGCGCTTGGGTTGCCCGACGGGCCGGTTGTATCGTCCGACCGCCACGGTGCGACCACCGGTCACGCACGGGCACCCGCCGCCGAACGAGGTCCAGGAACGGGCCCAGGAAGAGGAAGGACGCCGCGCGCATGAAGTCGGGATTGGAGATCGCCCAGGAAGCCCAGCTGCTGCCGATCGGAGAGCTGGCCGCGAGGGCGGGCATCCAGCCCGACGAGCTGATCTCCTACGGCGCCTACCGGGCGAAGCTCTCCCTGTCGATCCTCGACCGCCTGCGCGACGCGCCCGACGGCAGGTTGATCATCACCACCGCGATCACCCCCACGAAGGCCGGCGAAGGTAAGACGACGACCTCGGTGTCGCTCACGCAGGGCCTCGGAGCGCTCGGCAAGAAGGTGATGCTCGCGCTCCGCGAGCCCTCGATGGGGCCGGTGTTCGGGATCAAGGGCGGCGGCACCGGCGGCGGCTACGCGCAGGTCGTCCCGATGGAGGAGATCAACCTCCACCTCAACGGCGACTTCCACGCCGTCACGGCGGCCCACAACCTCCTCGCGGCCGCGCTCGACGCGTCGATCTTCCACGGCAACCCGCTCGGGATCGACCCGCAGACGATCACGTGGCCCCGGACGATGGACGTGAACGACCGCGAGCTCCGCAGGACCGTGGTGGGTCTGGGCGGCAAGGCGCACGGCGTGCCGCGCGAGAACGAGTTCGTGATCACCGCCGCCTCGGAGATCATGGCGATCCTCGCGCTCGCCGCCGACCTGCACGACCTGCGGGCCAGGCTCGGGAGGATCATCGTGGCCTCGACCCACGACGGCGAGCCGGTCACCGCGGAGCAACTGAAGGTCGCGGGGGCGATGACGGTCGTGATGCGCGACGCCGTCATGCCGAACCTCGTGCAGACGCTCGAGCATCAACCGGTGGTGATGCACGCCGGTCCCTTCGGCAACATCGCGCACGCCAACAACTCGATCATCCAGGACCGGATCGCGCTCAAGCTCGCCGACTACGTCGTCACCGAGGGCGGGTTCGCGAGCGACCTCGGGTTCCAGAAGTTCTGCGACATCGTGTGCCGGCTCGGCGGGTTCGCGCCGAGCGCCGGCGTGCTCGTCACGACGGTGCGGGCGACCAAGTCCCACGGCGGCGTGGCGTTCGACGCCCTCGGGAACGAAGACCTCGAGGCGCTGCGGCGCGGCATGGACAACCTCGCCGCGCACGTCGGGATCCTCCGCGAGTACGGCCTGCCCTGCGTCGTGTCGATCAACAACTTCCCGACCGACACCGAGGCCGAGATCTCGCTCGTCCGCGAGCTCGCGGTCGAGGCCGGCGCCGAGACCGTCGTGGTGAACCGCGGGTTCGCCGAGGGCGGGGCGGGTGCGATCGAGCTCGCGGAGGCCGTGCTCGCCGCGACCGAGCGTCCGAACACGTTCCACCAGCTGACCCCGGAGGGGACCTCGATCCAGGACCAGGTCGAGACGATCGCCACGAGGCTCTACGGCGCCGACGGCGTCGAGTACCAGCCCGCGGCGCTGAAGGACATCGCGCGCCTGACCGACCTGGGCTTCGGGACCGTGCCCGTGTGCATGGCCAAGACCCACCTGTCGCTCAGCCACGACCCGCTGCTCGTCAACCGGCCCCGGGGCTGGAAGCTCCCGGTGCGCGGGGTCGTGCCGAGCGCCGGCGCGGGGTTCGTGGTCGTGCTCTGTGGCGACATGCAGCGGATGCCGGGGCTGGGCCGCACGCCCAACTTCACCGAGGTCGACATCGACGAGCGGGGTCGCACGGTCGGACTGTTCTGAACCGGCGCTCAGTCGCCGCGGACCCGGGCCTCGAACGCCTCGCTCACGTCGCGCAGCACGCCCTCGGCGCGGTCGGCCAGGCGGCCACAGTCGTCCATCAGCTCGCCCCGCTTGGTCTGGTCGACGAACGCGAACGCGTTGATCTTGACGTTCGCGAGCGCCGCGAGCGTCGCTGCGTACAGCGCGGCCGCGCCGCTCATCGCGTCCGACGCCGCGTTCGGGTTGCCGAGGGTGACGGCATCCTCGGCCAGTCCCATCAGGTAGACGGCCCGGCGCGCGACCATCAGCGGAACCTCGGCCGCGCGCTCGAGCGCGGTCTGCAAGGCGTGCAGCCGCTGGGTCTTCTCGTCCTCGGTCTCCCTCGCCATGCGGTAGGCGGCCATCACCCCGTCGAACGCCACGGCGTCGCGATCGCCCAGCTCCATGAGGTCGCCGCGGGCCTCGTCGGCTTCCGCCGCCACCTCCTGCATCCGCGCTTCGGCCTCCGCGTAGCGCTCCTTGCCGATCGTGAGACGCGCCGTCATCGCGATCAGCGACGCACCCGCCGCGGCGGCCAGGGCCGCGAACGCACCGCCGCCGGGGGTCGGAGCGTTGGAGGCGAGCGCCTCGAGCCATGCATCGATCCGCTGCTCGCCCATCTGATGCCGTTCGGTCATCGCTCCTCCTCCGCGGGATCGGCCAGCCGTTCGAGCACCTGCCGCTCGGGGTCGAACCCGCGCAGGCGCACGTGCTCCGCGTCGCCGGGACCGAGGGCGGCCTCGGGCACGAGCCCCACGATCTCCGAATCGAGCACCTCGAGTCCCCGCGCGTGGGCCTCCGACGCCACCGCGTCGAACGCCGCGCGGATCCCCGTGACGCCGTGGTCGACGAGGTTCATCGACACCGTGACGCAACCGCGGTCGGGCACCGAGAACCCGATCGCGCGAAGCGCCGGCAGCCCGCCGCCGGAGGCTCGCACCGTGCGAGCGATGTCCTTGGCCGCCTGCTCGTCGGAACCCCCCAGGTACAGGTTGAACGCCACCAGAGGCGTGCGGGCGCCCACTGCAGTCGCTCCCGCGCTCCCCAGCACGTGCGGGCCGAAGTCGGGCAGGCGCTCGCCGCGGGCGACCGCGTCGCGGAGCCCCTCGAACTCGCCCCTGCGGACCTCGGCCAGCGAGGAACGCTCCGGCGTCGCCGCCGCCTCGCCGTACAGGTACACGGGCAGGTCGAGGGCTTCCGACAGCGCCCGACCGAACGACCGCGCGAGTTCGACGCACTCGGCCATCGTGACGTCGCGCACGGGCATGAACGGGACCACGTCGACCGCGCCCATCCGGGGATGGCCGCCCGCGTGACGCTCCAGGTCGATCAGACCGACCGCCACCCGGGCGCCGGCCATCGCCGAGGCCCAGACGGCCTCGCGCGAGCCGAGCACCGTCGTGTCGAGCCGGTGATGATCGGGGTCCGCCTCCGCGTAGACGACGCGCGCGCCGGGGACGTGCAGGGCCGCCACGATGGCGTCGATCACGTCCCGGCGCCGGCCCTCGCTGAAGTTCGGCACCACCCCGTAGAGCGGACCTCCCACGGGCGCGAGCATATACGCGAGGCCCGGGCCGGCGGATGGCTCAACCGCGCGGTCGGCGCTTCTCCGGATCGAGGATCGACAGCGGCCCCACCTCGGCCGCGACCCCATCGACCTCGACCTTCTCGCCGTCGGCCGCGACGTCCGTGTCGAGGATCGCGAGCCCGATCGTCCCCACCCGCGGGCTCACCGCCGGCGACGTCACGACCCCGACTTCTCGGCCGTCCTTGGTCACGGACGCCCCGTACTCGGGCGCGGTGTCGCTTTGGATCGTGAGGGTCTTGAAGCGCTTCGGCGGGTTGGCGCCTCGCGCGGCGAGCGCCTCGGCCGCGACGTTGTCCGTGTCGGTCTTGATGAACCGATCCATCGACAGGTCCCAGGGGCTCAGTTCGCCGGGGTTGTAGTCGACCGCGATGATGATCAGCCCGACCTCGGTGCGCGCCAGGTCGACGGCGGTCAGGCCGAACGGGACCGCCTCGGCGCCCAGCAGCGCGTCCCACACGGCCTGCGCGTCGGCGGGAGCCGTGAGGACCTCGTAGCCCTTCTCCCCGCTGAACCCGGTGCGCTGGACCCACGCCGGCACGCCGGCGACCGTCGTCTGCTCGGGCCAGAACCGGAAGTACCCCAGCTCGGCCAGGTCGCGGCCGGTGAGCGGTTGCAGCGTGTCCTGCGACGTCGGTCCCTGCACCGCGATCATCGCGAGGTCCTCGGTCCGGTGGGCGACCTGCGCGTCGAGCCCCGCGGCGGTCTCTCGGAAGAACCCATCGATCTCAGGGGTGTTGATCATCACGAGGTAGCGGTCCTCGGCGTACTTGTAGACGTTGCCGTCGTCGGCCATCGTCCCGTCGGCGTTCATGAAGGCGCCATAGCGGACCTGCCCGGGCTGCATCCCCTCCACCGCGTTGCTGAACCGTCGCTGGATCAGCGCCCCGGCGTCGGGGCCGGTCACCTCGTACTTGCATGTCGCGAACAGGTCCCAGATCCCGGTCGCGGTACGGATCGCCTCGTACTCCTGCATCGGGTCGCGGCCCTCGTGCATCATCCAAGGCCAGCCGTCCTCCCACAGGAACTCCCCACCCTGGGCGACGTGCCAGTCGTGCAGCGGCGAACGGTGCTCCTCGGTCATCTCCTGCTCCCTTCCCCGGTCCCGGACCATCCAGGACGACGTGCCCGCGTGTCCTCGCCGTTGTACCTCAGGACTGAACGACGGTTCAAGCGACGCACGTCAGGGGCGTCCGGCGCGCAGCACGTCCCGCACGCTCGGCCGAGGGTTGCCCGGGAGCTTCCCGGCCAGCACCAAGAACAGCTGGGCCGTGACGAGCGCGTCGTCGTAGGCCTCGTGCGGGCTCGCCACCGGCACCCCGTAGCGACGCGCCACCGAGCCGAGGGCGAAGCCCGGCTCCGCCCGAACGGTCGCCGGCTCGCCGGCGGCGGCGATCGCGAGGTTGCGCACGTCGATCGTCCGCCGACGCCACGCGCGCGGACTGCCGCCGAACGCGTCGGCGAGGAAGTGCAGCTCCACCTCCGCGAACCAGACCAGGAGGTAGCGCCCGTCGAGCTGGGCACGCAGGTGCTCCCGGGCGACGTCGAGCGTCGGCGCCCCCGCGAGGTCCTGCGGACGCAGCAGGTGGACGGTCTGCGAGCGAGGCGAGGGCGGCACCAAGGGCCGCACGAGCTCGTGGACTCCTTGCGACACGATCACCCGCCCCCGGCGCACCGGGACGACCCCGTAGGAGACGATCGCGTCGGTCGACAGGTCCAGGCCGGTGGTCTCGAAGTCGAGCGCCGCGTATTCGGCCTCGGGCCATGCGGCGCCGCGGCGCGCACGCGGCGGCGGCGCCGGCGGCCCGTTCATCGCGGCCGATCCCAGCGCAGGACCCGCGACTCGGTGACGAGCGCGTCCACGGGCTCGTCGAACCTACCCGAGGGAAGCGGCTCCTCGCGGACCTGCAGATCGAACGCGATCGCGATCCGGGCGGCCGCGGGTATGCCCGGCAGCAACCGGTCGTAGAAACCGCCTCCGTAGCCGATCCGTCGTCCCCCCAGATCGAAGGCCACCCCGGGGGTGCAGACCACGTCGACCTCCGCGAGCCGCTCGCCGCCGCTCGGTTCCCGCGCCCCGAACGACGTCTCGGTCATCGGATCGCCGGGGAGGAACGACCGGACCTCGATCTCCCCCTCGACGATCCGCGGCAGCGCCGTGCGCACCCCCCGCGCGTGCAGCGCCTCGATCAACGGTGGGGTCGGCACCTCCGACCCGAAGGACCAGAAGAGCAGCACGCTCCCGGCCGCCATGACCTCCGGGAGGCCCAGGAACCGCTCGGCGACCCGCGCGCCGCGGCGTGCGCGCTCGACCTCGGGAACCGCGTCGCGGGCGGCGAGCACCGCCCGGCGCACCGCTCGCTTGGCCTTCTTGAGCTCGTCGGACCTCATCGCTCGCGGAGCGTACGCGCGATCAGCTCCTGGCGGTCCGCCGGCCCGGCCGCCAGGCACACGAACCACGAGCACCCCGCCTCGGCGAGCGCCTCGGCGAACGCGCGCAGCTCCGTCGCGGTCCCGGTCCACGGCTGCCACGCCGGTCCCTGCGCCTCCCGCTCGGCCTGCAGCCGCTCGAGGTCGGCGCGATCCTCCCCGACCAGCACGATCCCTCCCCAGGTCGGCGGCACCTCCGACGGGTCCCGGCCCGCCTCCTCGGCCAGGCGCGCGACCGAGACGGCGCGCGTGCGGAACCCCTCCGCGTCGAGCCCCCATCCGTTCCAGGCGTCGCCGGCCCGTGCGGCCGCGGCGAGCACGCGCTCCCCGGTGCCGCCGACCCACACGGGCGGCGTGGCCGCCGGCAGGATCGGTCCGGCCATCGGCGGCACGTAGGCTCCCCCGTCCCACGCCCGGCCGCCGAACAGCGCGCGGAGCGCGAGGACCTCCTCCTCGAGGACCGCCGCACGCCCCGCCGCGGGCAGGAACGGGATCCCGAGCATCTCGTGCTCGCCCCGCACGAGATGGTCGCCCATCCCGACCGCGAGGATCGCCCGTCCGCCGCTCACCAGATGCAGGTTCGACGCCTGCTTCGCGACGATCCCCGGCTCGCGGAACCCGGCGCGGGTGACCAGCACCCCGACCGTGAGCCCCGGCTCGCGCGCCGCCACGCCGGCGAGCAGCGTGAACGGCTCGAGCGCCGGACGCTCGGGCGAGCCCGGCGGGAACAGATGATCGACCGCGAAGACCCCGTCGAACCCATCGGCGGCTGCGCGCCGGGCCGCGTCGAGCGGCTTGCCGACGTCGGCGGTGAAGGTCGGCAGCGACAGTCCGAGCTTCACGCCAGGCGCTCCATCGCGAGCAGCGCCGCGCCGATCGCCGCCCCGTCGTTGCCGAGCGCCGCGTCGAGCAGCGGTACCTCGGGACGGTAGGCCGCCGCCTCGACGGAGCGCGCGAAGGCCGCGCGGGCCGGTCCGAGGAACGCCTCCCCCGCCTCGGCCGCGCCGCCGCCCACGACCACGGCCTCGGGGTCCAGCACGTTCACGAGCCCCGCGATCCCCTCGCCCAGGCGCGTGCCGGCCTCGGCGAGGATCCCGCGCGCCGCGGGGTCGCCCCGCTGCGCGGCTCGCGTCACGAGCTCACCCGTGACGGCATCGGGATCGCCGCCGGCGAGCTCGGCGAGCAGGGAGTGCGCATGGCGCGTCACCGCCGCGCGCCCGTCGCGGGTGATCGCGCTGCCGCTCGCGACCGTCTCCCAGCACCCCTGGTTCCCGCACCCGCAGCGGGGCCCGCCGGGCTCCACGATCACGTGGCCGATCTCCGCGGAGAACCCGTGGGCGCCTCGATCGATCTTCCCGTCGCGGACGATCCCCCCGCCGATCCCGGTGCCGACCCCCACGTAGAGGAGGTTCCGGCGCCCGCGCCCCGCGCCGAGGCGCCACTCGGCGAGCGTCGCGGTGGCGCAGTCGTTGTCGACGGCGACCGGCAGCCCGAACGCGTCGCGCAGGCGATCGGCGACCGGCACGTCGCGCCACGCGATGTTCGGCGCGTAGCGGAGCACCCCCGTCGCCTCCTCGACCAGCCCGGCCACCCCGGCGCCGACCGCGATCACGTCGGGGGTGAGGACCTCGCGCACGGCGCCCACGAGCTCCGCGAGCGTCGCCTCCATGTCGTCGGCCGGTGTCGGGTGGTGCGCGCGCGCGAGGACCTCGCCGCCGGTCGCGACCCGCAGGGCGTTGACCTTGGTGCCCCCGACGTCGACCCCGACCGCCTGCGCCGCCCGACTCATCCCAGGTCGATCTTCTCGAGCCGCGTGGGACCGGAGGGCTCGTCGCTCGCCGCCCCCCCGAGGTCGTCGGCGCGGGCGTCGAGCACGCCGCGGAACGCGAGCAGCAGCTCGGTCCCCGCCTTCAGGAGGTGCTCCACGACCTCGGGGCGCAAGGGCTGCACGGCGGTGACGGCCAGGCAGATCGGACACCAGGCGACGGGACAGACGCCGCCCTCGTGGACGTGCTGCTCGGTCGGTGCCGCGGCGCCGGCCGCTTCGGCCTGCGGCTCCGGCGCTTCCTTCGGTTGGACGGGCCTGTCGGTCTTCGCACGTGCGCGACGCGTCGCCGGCTCTGCCATCGTCAGTCCTCTCCTCCGGTGGGATGCGGCTCGCGCGCGAACAGGATCTCGAGGTGGTCGCCGGCGAAGTTCGCCTCGCGGACCACCATGCGCTTGAGCGTCTGGGGCAGGATCAGGTTCCGCTTGTACGGTCCGACCCGAACGAACAGCTCCTCGCCGCGCCGGTGGATGTCCATCTCGTCGCGGCTCACGAACGGCAGGCGCATCGTGAGGACGTAGCCCGTCCCGCGCTTGCGGACGCGGATCGGGTCGTCGTGGTACAGGACCGAGACGGCGTCGCGGTCGCCGTAGACCTCGTCGGCCATCTCGACGAGCAGCGGCACGCCGATCATCTCGCGGTCGAACAGGCGGGCGTTCAGGATCGGCACGGGTTCGAAGGACTCGTGGACCGTGGCGAGGTGCTCGGCCTGGATGTCCTTCCACTTGCCGAAGTACGGATCGGTGACGTCGGGCGGGATGATCCGGTTCACGACCACCGCGTCCACGCGGTAGCCGAACAGCCCCAGGTACGTGTAGGTCCGCCGCGCCTCGGCGATCACCATCTTCTCGGGGTTCACCACGAGGCGCACCGACGACACGTCCTCGTCGGACAAGATCGCGCGGACGGCGTCGAGGTTCGCGTGCAGGCGCTCGACCGCGGCGAAGACGTGGTCGCCGGCGATCGGCAGCGTGGTCATCCGCGACACGATCGGCCGCACCGCCCGCACGACCTTGCGCTCCACCGGCCAGATCCGCTCGATGTACCAGTTCATGATGTCCGGCAGGCTCAGCAGGCGAAGCGTCTCGGCGGTCGGCGCGCAGTCCACGACGAGCACGTCGTACTCGCCGCTCTCCACGTGCGTCTTCACGTCGATCAGCGCGAAGATCTCGTCGAGCCCCGGGATCACCGTCAGCTCCTCGGCCTGGATCGTCTCGGTCCCGGCCCAGTTCATCAGCTGCACCATGTAGTCCTGGATCTCGCGCCAGTTGTCCTCGAGCCGCTCCTGCGCGTCGATCTGGGTGCCCCACAGGTTCGGCATGATCGCCGTCGGGCGGCTGCCGATCGTCAGGTCGAACGAGTCCGCGAGCGAATGCGCCGGGTCGGTCGACATCACCAGCGTGCGCTTGCCGGCCTGCGCGGCGCGCACCGCGGTCGCCGCCGCGACGGTGGTCTTGCCCACCCCGCCCTTACCCGTGAACAGCATCACCCGCACGGCGACCACTGTAGTGGGTCCCCGCGCATGCAGGTCCGCGTCGGCGCTCAGCGCAGGCCGCGCGTCGCGAGCAGGGCGAGCACCGCCAACAGGTTCGCCGTGAAGTGGGCGGTGATCGACGCCGTGAGCGTCTTGCGTCGCTCGTAGGCGGCCGCGAGCACGAACCCCATCGCCGTCAAGCCGACGAGTCGCACCGCGTCGGCGTGCGCCAGCCCGAACCACGCGGCGGACGCGAGCCCGGCCCACGCGAACCGCAGCCGCCGCCGGAGCCCGCCGAACACGAACCCGCGGAAGAGCGTCTCCTCGCACAGCGGCGCCGCGAAGACCGCGAGCGCCGCGCTCGCCCAGATCCAGCGGTCGCCGAAGTCCACGACCGGGTTGCGGATCGACGGCGAGCCCCCGGTGAGGGCGCGCCAGATCGCCTGGGTGAGGACGATGATCACGCCGCCCAGCACCACCGCGCCCACGCCGGCGCCGAGCCCGGCGAAGACGTCGGCCTTGGTCCAGGTGCGGCGGCCGAGCCCGAGGGCGGCCACCGACCCGGTCCTCGCGCGGACCCAGGCGACCGGGATCAGCAGGAACGCGAGCTGCTGCAGCGCCGTGACGAGGACCCCGACGCCGCCCCCGTGCAGCCCGAAGATCCCCAGCAGCACGATCTCCGCGACCAGGGCCAGGCCGAAGGGCGCCAGGGCGACCGCGAGGAGATCCGCCCCGCCCCAGGTGGCGAGCGGCCACGCGGACGGCGCGCCCCCGGAGCGATCCGCGTCGGGCCGTGGAGGTGGACCGCCGGGGATGGGTGCGGCCGGCACCGGCGGCCCGGCCACCTCGGCCATCAGCCCATCTCGACGCGGCGCTTCAGACGCTCCAGCGCGTTCTCGATCACGCGCTTGGTGCCCTCGGCCCGGATGAAGCCCGGCACGAGTGAGCCGAGCTCGACCGCGAGCCGGTAGGTGACGTTCGTGCTCGCGCCGTCGAGGTCGTCCAGCAGGTACTCGCCACGGATCTCGCGGACCGCGCCGTGGGCTTCGACCGTCGTCCACGAGATCGCGGTGTCGCCCTGCGCGTAGGAGTAGCGGAGCGTGTAGGAGGCCTTGCCGAGGACCGGGACGTCGACCTCGAACGCGACCAGCTGCCCCCGGCCGCCTTCGCCGCGCTCGCGGACCTCGACACGCCGGACGTCGGCCCATTCCGGGTAGGACTCGTAGTCCTCGATCACCTCGACGATCTCCTCGAGCGGAGCCTCGATCAGGATCGAACCTTCGGCGTGCTCCATCGCGGCGGCATCCTACCCTCGGCCCGAGCTCACCACGGCCAGGCCGAGGAGGCCGACCCCGGCCAGGATGATGCCCGACAGCGCCCAGAGCAGGGTGCGCGAGGAGATGAACGTCGCCTGCCCCTCGGCGACGCGGTAGGCCTCCCAGGCGGCCAGGCCGTAGACGCCCAGCGCGCACGCCAGGAACAGGGAGAAGACCGCGAAGGTGGCGGGCGAGGAGCGCACCCCACCCAGACCGATCAGGAGCGCCATCCCGAGGCACGCGCCGAACAGGACCGCGCGCGCGAACCCGTCGGTGGGACGCCCGCACTTGGCGAGCCCCAGGCCCGGGAACACGAGCGACCAGGTGAGCGCGTCCTTCGGCGCCACCTCGGGGCGCTCCGGCTCGCTGCGCATGACGTTCGCGAACGGCGTCCCGCAGGTCCGGCAGGTCTCGGCCTCGATCGGGTTGCGCGCGCCGCACACGGAGCACGGCCAGTACGGGTCCGCGCGCTCGACCTGCGTGGGCGCGGCAGGACCCGCGTCGGGCCGGGGCAGGTCCGGGCGCGACGAGCGGACCCCCGCGGGGGCCGGGTCCGGCGTCAGCGACGTGAAGCACTGACCGCACCACGCGGCATCGGGCGCCACCAGCGCCCCGCAGGTCGGGCACCGTCGCTCGTCGTCCGACACGAGGCGCAGGGTACCCCCGGTCCTCGCCCGGAGGAACGACCTCAGCCCGCGGCCTGCTGGAGCCAGTGCGCGAGACGCTCGGCGATCCGCGGCCACGTGTGGGCTCGCAGCACCCGCGCGCGGCCGGCCTCGCCCATCGCGCGGGCGAGGGCGGGGTCGCCGAGCAGGGACGACACGGCCTCGGCCACCTCCTCGACGCGCCGGCCGTCGACGAGGATCCCCGTCTCCCCGTCGACCAGCGACTCGCGCGCGCCGCCCGAGTCCCCCACGACCACGGGACGCGCGCAGGCGGCCGCCTCGATGAACACGTTGCCCCACCCCTCGACCTCGAGGCCCCCCAGCCGGTTCCGGCACGGCATCGCGAACACGTCCCCTGCGGCGTAGTAGCGGGGCAGGTCGACCTCCGACACCTGGCCGGAGAACACGACCGACCCCGCCGGCGCCGCCGCGGCCAGGGTCCGAAGCGTGGCCTCGTGGGGGCCGCCGCCGACGATCAGCAGGGTCGCGTCGGGGACCCGGCGTCGGACCGACTCCATCGCGAGGATCAGCGTGTCCTGGCCCTTGCGCTCGACCAGACGGCTCACGCACACGACCAGCGGCCGCTCGCCGATCCCGTGGGCCTCGCGGATCTCGGCGGTCTCCAGGTCCGGACGGAACCGCGCGACGTCGGCACCCGGATACAGGACCGAGACGGGGACGCGCTTGGGGACCGCGGTCCGCACCCGACGCGCGATGAACGCGCTGCAGAGCACGGGGACGCGGGAGGCCCGCGAGGTCGCGTACCTCATCAGCGCGTTCGTGCCCGGCGCGATCGAGGTCCAGTACTCGAACCCGTGCGCCGCCGACAGGTACGGGATCCCCCTGGCCGCCAGGCGCGGACCGGTCAACGCGAGCGGGACCGTCGCGCCGAACAGGACCACCTCTGCGCCCGTCTCGCACACGGCGGCCTCGATCCGCGACGCGGTGTCGGGGGTCGGCCACAGGAAGCGCTCCGGTTGACGCAGGACGCGGAACGGCGCCTGGGCATCGTAGGACTCGGCATCGTCCCAGTCGGGGCAGAACACGGACGCCTTGTCGGCGGGGAGCTCGCGCCACAGCGCCTCGAGCGTGCGCTGGATCCCGCCGACCCGAGGCGGGAAGTCGTTCGTGACGAGCAGGGTCGCCGGGACGTCCACGGGATAATCGTCCCAGAGCGACATGGCGTCCACGATCGACGAGCGGCTGCGGGCATGGGGCGAGGGGCGGGCCTTCGCCGATCTCTCGTCGTGGCGGAAGCTCGTGGTCGAGGGCGCCGATGCCCTCTCGTGGCTCCAGGACCTGCTGAGTGCGGACGTGGCGTCGCTGACGCCCGGCATCGCGGGCCCGTCGCTGGTGCTCAGCCCCACCGGCCGCGTCCGCGCCGTCCTGTGGGTCGCGCGCGACGGCGACGCCGTCTGGCTGCTGCAGACGCCCGGCCAACCCGAGTCCGTCGGACGGATCCTCGACCCGTACATCCTGTCGGCGGACGTCCGCCTGATCGAGCGCACCGACGACGTCGACTTCCTCGCGGTGCCCCGCGTGGCCGCCGGTCTGCTCGAAGGCGCCTCGATGTCCCCGTCGTGGCTGGGGGACGCGACCGACGTGCTGGTGCCGGCGGGTGACGCCCGGGCGACGCTCACCGGAGCCGGCATCGCGCCGCTCGGCGAGGAGGCCGTGGAGGCCCTGCGGATCGTCCGAGGTCGTCCACGCATGGGCGTGGACGTCGGACCGGAGCACCTGGCCGCCGAGGCCGGGATGGACCCGGCGATCGCCCACGACAAGGGGTGCTTCCTCGGCCAGGAATCGGTCGCCAAGGTCCGCAACCTCGGGCATCCGCCGAGCGTCCTCCTGCACGTCCGGGGGGACGGGCCCGTGCGGGCGCGCGAGGCGGTCCTCGACGACGACGCCGAGGTGGGGATCGTCACGAGCGCGGCCGTCGTCGGCGGCGGGAGCGTCGCCTTCGTTCGGGTGCGATGGGAGGCTCGGGAGCGTCCGCTCGCCTCGCGCGGAGGCACTGCGCTGTCTGCCGTCCCGCCTGTGGCCTAGCCCGTTCGGGTCATTTCGTGTCCAGCGGACGGGGGGCGACGCGTTGCGTGCGTTCGACCCCTTCCGTTCCGGTGCGTCCCTCTGTTATTGATACGTCCCCGGCGGGCACGCCGGGCACCGAGAGCTCCGAGGGGGGTGGGACGGCGTGAGGATCGAGCGGTTCCCGGACGTCGAGCTGAACGAGCTGCCGCCCGATCCCTCCCCGCCCGACCGCTGGCAGGACCGCGCCGCATGCTTCGGCATCGAGCCCGACGTCTTCTTCCCGATCTCCGAGGAGGAGGCGGGGCCCGCGCTCGCGTTCTGCGCGGTGTGCCGGATCCGCGAGGAGTGCCTCGCGTGGGCGCTCAAGAACGGCGAGCGCTACGGCGTGTGGGGGGGAACCACCGAGCAGCAGCGCCGCAGGCTCCAGCGCCGGGTGGCCTGAGCCCTCCTGACCCCTAGACTGGGGCGGATGCAGGCCGGCTCGCTCCCGATCGAGGCCGTCGCCCCGCTTCGGATCAGCTTCGTAGGCGGCGGCACCGACTTCCCGCACTGGTACGAGGACCACGGCGGCGCCGTGCTCTCCGCCACGATCGACCATGCCGTTCGGGCGCGCGTGAGTCCCCGCGAGGACCGGCAGGTCCGCGTCCGCTCCCTCGACCTGGACAGGCTGGTCGAGTACCACCTCGACGAGGGGCCCGTCTACGACGGCGTGATGGACCTCGCGAAGGCTGCGGTCGCGCGCGTCGGGGTCCCCGGCGGCATCGACATCGAGATCGCGAGCGAGGCCCCGCCCGGCAGCGGGCTGGGCGGGTCCTCCGCGCTCGTGACCGCGGTGGTCGCGGCGCTCGCGATGCTCGGCGGCCGACGCCTTGGCACGCACGAGCTCGCGCGCCTCGCCTACGGGATCGAACGGGTCGACCTGGGGATCAGCGGCGGGTGGCAGGACCAGTACGCGACCGCGTTCGGGGGGATCAACCTGCTCGAGTTCTCGCGCTCCGGCGTGCGGGTGACGCCGCTCGAGCTGGACGGCGAGGCGATCGCCGCGCTCGAGGCCTCGCTGCTGCTCTGCTACACGGGCGCCGTCCGCCGCCACGTCGGGCTGATCGACGCCCAGATCGCGCTGCACCGCGAGGGCCGCGAGGAGACGCATCTGGGGATGAAGCGCCTGCAGGACATGGCCTACGCGATGCGGCACGTGGTCGAGGGAGGCGACGTCGACACGCTCGGCCGGATGCTCCACGACGCGTTCGAGGCCAAGAAGATGATGAACCCGCACGTGGCCGAGCACACGCCGATCGAGGCGATGCTCGGCGCCGCGCGTGAGGCGGGGGCCGCCGGCGGCAAGATCTGCGGCGCGGGCGGCGGCGGCTACCTGCTGATCGCGTGCCGCCCGCCGGCGCAGCCGGCGGTCCGCGCGGCCCTGGAGGATCTCGGCGGGCAGTTCGCCCCGTTCCGGTTCCGGGCCGAGGGCGTCCGTGCCACGCGCGGGAACGAGGTCTGGGCGCCCGAGGCATGAGCCGCCGGTTCGCGCTCCTGGACCGCGACGGCACGATCAACGTGGAGCGCGACCACCTGGGCGACCCCGGCGAGGTCGAGCTGCTCCCCGGCTCGGCCGCGGCGATCCGCCGCCTGCGCGAGCTCGGCCTGGGGGTCGTGGTCGTGACGAACCAGGCTCAGGTCGGCCGAGGGCTGCTGAGCCAGGAGCGGCTCGGGCAGATCCACGACCGCCTGGTCGCGCTGCTCGCCGACCAGGGCGCGGAGGTGGACGCGATCCTGTGGTGCCCGCACCGACCCGAGGACGGCTGCGCGTGCCGCAAGCCCGGCACCGGGATGGCCGAGGAGGCGGCGCGCCGGTTCGGGTTCGACCCGGCGCGATCGTTCGTGGTGGGCGACCACGCCGGCGACGTCGGGATGGGCCGCGCGATCGGCGCCGTGACCTTCCTCGTGCGCACGGGCCACGGGCAGGAGGAGGCGGAGGCCGCCGAGGGGCTCGCCGACCACGTCGTCGCGGACCTCGCGGCGGCGACCGATATCATCGCGGCGCTCGTGAGCGCCGAGGAAGAGGCGAAGGATGCCCGGGACGATGGACGCCGACGCGACCCGTGAGGCCGCGCGGGACTACCTCTCCGCGCTCGGCGTGCTCGTCGGACGGGTCCAGCGGGAGTGCCTCGACGACGTGGCCTCGGCCGCGGCGCTCCTCACCCGGACCCTGCAGGACGGCGGCAAGCTGCTGATCTGCGGCAACGGGGGCAGCGCCGCCGACGCCCAGCACCTGGCCACGGAGTTCGTCAGCACGCTCACGATCGACCACCCGCGCCCGTCGATCCCGGCGATCGCGCTCACGACCGACACGTCGCTGCTCACCGCGATCGCGAACGACTTCGGGATCGAGGGGGTCTTCTCCCGCCAGGTGGCCTCGATCGGCCGCGCCGGCGACTGCCTGATCGCGATCTCCACCAGCGGCAACTCGGCCAACGTCGTGCGCGCGGCCGAGGAGGCACGGGGCGCCGCGATCGGGGTCCTCGCGCTCACCGGCGCGTCGGGCGGGAGGCTCGGGCCGCTCGCCGACGTCGCGGTGCGCGTCCCCTCCGACGTCACGGCCCACATCCAGGAGTGCCACCTGGCGATCGAGCAACTGCTCGCGCTGCTCGTCGAGCGCGCGCTCTACCCCTGAGGCGGGTCCCGCCGGATACCTGCCGTCCGGTAGTGAGCTGCACCCCCTCCTCCGCGTACCCTGCTCACGTTGTCCTTGCGAGGCATCACCGGGCGGACCGCGGTCGTCGAGGACCCCCGGAACGGAGGTTCGATGGAACACGTTCGGCGTCGGCTCCTCAGGGCGGTGGCGGTCATGCTCCCGCTCGGGCTGCTCGTCGCGGGCTTCCCCTCGCCGGCCTACGCCGCCGCCACGACCGTGACGCTGACCGGTCCGGGAACCGTCGCCGAGAGCGCCGGGACCGCCGCCTTCACGATCGCCTACACGGGCGCAGGGGCGACCTTCTCGGTCGACTACGCCACCGCCGACGGCACCGCCGTGGCGCCCGACGACTACACGGCCACGACCGGCACCGCGAACCTCACCCCCGGCACCAAGAGCGTGACCGTCAACGTCCCGATCGTCGACGACTCGTTGGACGAGGCCGCGGAGACCTTCGACTTCACGATCGCATTGGGGGCCAGCGCACCGGCCACCGTGGCCATCGGAGGGCCGGCGACCGCCACCACCTCGATCACGGACAACGACCCGACCCCGTCGGTGAGCGTCACGAACGCGCCAACGGTGCCCGAGGGCGACAGCGGCACCACCACCCTGAACTTCACCGTGGGGCTGTCCGCGGCGTCCGGACGCACCGTCACCGTGGACTACGCCACCGCAGACGGCACCGCCACCGTGGGGTCGGACTACGCCGCCGCCAACGGGACGCTGACGTTCGCCGCCGGCGAGACCTCGAAGCCGGTCGCGGTCACCGTGAACGGCGACACCCTCGACGAGGCCGACGAGACGGTCCTGCTGAACCTCTCGAACCCCACGAACGCCACGGTCGGCTCCTCTGGCAGCGGCACGATCGTCGACGACGACCCCTCGCCGAACCTGTCGATCGCCGACGCCGGGACGATCACGGAGGGCAACAGCGGCACCAAGACCGCGACGTTCGCGGTGACCCTCGACGCGGCGAGCGGGCGCACCGTCACGGTCGACTGGGCCACGGCCGACGGCACGGCCACGACCGCCGGCTCCGACTACGTCGCAGCGAACGGCGTGCTGACCTTCGCCGCAGGCGTCACCTCGAAGGACGTGACCGTCACCGTCAACGGGGACACGACCTACGAGAACGACGAGACGTTCACGGTCGTCCTGTCCAACCCCTCCAACGCGAGCGTAGTGGACGGCACCGGCCAGGCGACGATCGCGAACGACGACACGGCGCCCACGGTCTCGATCGCGAACGCCGCTCCCGTCACCGAGGGCAACAGCGGCACGAAGAACGTCACGTTCGCCGTGACGGTCACGGGCGCGACGGCGCTCCCCGTCACGGTGGACTGGGCCACGGCGAACGGCACGGCCACTGCGCCCTCGGACTACGTGGCCGCCAACGGCACGCTCACGTTCACCCCCGGGGGCCCGACCACGAAGAACGTGACGGCGACGATCAACGGCGACACGCTGTACGAGGCCGACGAGACGTTCACGGTGGGGCTGTCGAACGCGAGCGGGGCCACGATCGGGACCGCGACGGGCACCGGCACGATCACGAACGACGACGCGGCGCCCACGGTGTCGATCGCGGACGCGACGCCGGTGACCGAAGGCGACAGCGGCACGAAGACGGCGACGTTCGCCGTGACCCTGTCCGCCGCGAGCGCCGCGACCGTCACGGTGGACTGGGCGACCGCCGACGGGACCGCGACCGTCGCGGACGGGGACTACGTGGCCGGCAGCGGCACGCTCAACTTCGCGGCAGGGGTCACCTCCAAGAACGTGACGGTCACGATCGACGGCGACACCACGTACGAGGCCGACGAGACCTTCACGGTGGGCCTGTCGAACCCGAGCGGCGCCTCGCTCGGGACCGCGACGGGCACCGGCACGATCACGAACGACGACGCGGCGCCCACGGTGTCGATCGCGGACGCGACGCCGGTGACCGAGGGCGATGCCGGCACCACGACCGCGACCTTCACCGTCACGCTCACCGGCGCCACCGCGCTCCCTGTGACGGTGGACTGGGCGACCGCCGACGGGACGGCCACCACCGCGAACGCCGACTACGTCGCCGCGAACGGCACCCTCACGTTCCCCGTCGGCGTCACCTCGAAGAACGTGAGCGTCACGGTGAACGGCGATACCACCTACGAGAACGACGAGACCTTCACGGTGGGCCTGTCGAACCCGAGCGGGGCCACGCTCGCCACCGCCACCGGCACCGGCACGATCGCGAACGACGACGCCCTGCCCAAGGTCTCGGTCGCGAACGCCGCGCCGGTGATGGAGGGCGACGGCGGCACGACGACATCGACCCTGACCGTCTCCCTCTCGCGGGCGAGCGCGTTCCCCGTGACGGTGGACTGGACCACCGCCGACGGCACCGCCACCGTCGCCGACGCCGACTACGTGGCCGCGAACGGGACGCTGACGTTCCCGGCCGGCGTCACGTCGAAGACCGTGAGCGTCACGGTGAACGGCGACACGACCTACGAGCGCAAGGAGAGCCTCTCGGTCGCGCTGTCGAACCCCTCGGGCGCCACGCTCGGCGCCTCTGCGGCGACCGCGGCGATCGCGAACGACGACCCCGCGCCGAGCGTCGCGATCGCGAACGCGTCGGTCCTCGAGGGCGACGGCGGGACCACGACGCTCACCTTCGTGCTGACGCTCACGGGCGCGACCGAGCTCCCCGCCGTCGTGCGGTACGTCACGAGCGACGGCACGGCGGTCGCCGGGAGCGACTACGCGGCGGCGGCCGGCACGGTGACCTTCGCCGTCGGCGACACCTCGAAGACGGTCAGCGTGACCGTGTTCGGCGACACGATCTACGAGCCGAACGAGACCCTCGCCGTCGACCTCACGGCGGTCTCCGACGTCCAGCTCGCGGACGCCCACGCCACGGGCACGATCAAGAACGACGATCCCCAGCCCACCAGCCTCACCG
>JBLMXP010000197.1:0-3920 GCA_050257835.1 Planctomycetaceae bacterium
CGTCCTCGATCCGCGCGGTCACGTCGTTGCCGTAGGGGTCGATGATCGCGACCGTCACCGGCGTGGGACTCGGGGTCGGGCTCGGGGCGGCGGTCGGCGACGGCGACGCGGGCACCCCGGGGCTCGGGGACGCGATCGGCACCGTGACGCCCCGCCGCGACCCGACGACGCCGATTGCGATCGCGGCGCCGAGCAGCCCGACGACGGCGAGCACCAGGACGGGACGGAGGCCCAGGATCGAGCGGCCACGGGGCGCCATCGGGTCGGGGCGGAGCACGGCGAGCGGATCGCGACGGCGGGGGTTCACGCGCGCGTGCTCGACCGCCGCGACGATCGGCGGCTCCGGTGCGCGAGCCGGGCCTTCGGACAGCCAGGCAGCGAGGGCGCGGTCGAGATCGGTCTGCGCGCTCATGCGGTCCGCTCCTGTGAGGCGATGCTCCGGTCGTCGGCCTCGAGGGCGGCCCGGAGCGCCCGCGACGCGTAATGGACCCGTGAGGCGGCCGTGCCCTCGGGGATGCCGAGCGTGTCCGCGATCTCCGCGAGCGACAGCTCCGCGTAGTGCTGGAGGACGAGGACCGCGCGCTGCTCCGGCGTGAGGCGCCGGAACCCGCGCTCGAGCTGATCGCGGTCAACGACCCCTCGGAACTGGTCCGGGGCGGGCGACGCGTCCTCGTCACCGGGCAGCAGCGAGATCCTCGGGCCGCCCTTCCGTTCGCGACGCGCTTCGGCGACGCACGCGCGAACGATCAGGCGGTACGTCCAGGCGTCGAACCGGTCCGGGTCGCGGAGGCGCGGCAGCTGGTCCCAGATCGTGACGAGGGTCTGCTGCAACGCGTCCTCCGCCAGGTACTGGTCACGGAGGACGCGATAGGCGATCGCGAACAGTCGATCCGACACGGCGCGGACGAGCGCCGCGAAGGCGGCGTCCTCGCCTCTGGCAGCACGTTCGACCAGGTCTCGCACGGGTCCTCGCGGGGGCGGCTCCGCAGGCGCGGCGCTCACAGGGTAGGAGGGCCCGCAACGCCGTCCTCTTCAATCTTCCGCGTTCGATCCTCCGCGCCGCGAGGGTCTTCCGGGTGGCGTCCCGGCGTCGAGCCCTATGCCGCGAGGTCCCTCCGGCGGAAGACCCATAGCGCCGCCAGCCAGCCGCCGATCCCGACGACCGCGAACAGCGCGAAGTCGCCGATCGGGAACACGCCCTTGTCGATCAGCGGCGTCGTCGGGAAGTGGCCCCACGCTGAGAACTGGCCCAGCCACGCCCAGTCCTTCGCGACTTGCGCGACGACGAAGATCGCGTACATCAGGATGAGGATGCCGCCCACGATCCCCGCCGCCATCCCCCGGCTCAGGGTCACGACCGAGAGCAGCGTCGTCGGCCCGGCGATCGCGCACCCGAACGCGAACGCGAGCACCCCCGCGAGGGTGAACCGCCACAGGTCGAACTCCGCGCCCACCAGCCGGCCCGTGATCCACAGGGCGTAGACCGCTGCGGCCGCGAGCAGCGCGATGACCAGGACCTGTCCCCAGATCGAGGCCAGGAGGTAGCGGATCCGTGAGATTCGCGTCGCGAGCGGCAGGTCGAGGAAGCCGCGGTCGAGGTCGGCCGCGACGGCGCGTGTGCCGAGGATCAGCCCGGCCGCGGCCGCGATGATCGGCCACAGCCAGCTCGCGATGTACGTGGTGAAGAACACGCCCGGGTCGGACAGCAGCCCCGTCATCCCGAAGGCCGCGAGGAACTCCTTGGGGAACGTCTCCATGTACGCGCGCATCAGGTCGTCGTTGGCCTGGAGGATCGGGTACATGAGCCCCATGATCCCGCCGTAGGCGGCGAGCGCGATGCCCAGCCACAGGCCGATGGCGCGGTTGCGGCGGAGCTCGAGGCGGAAGGCGGTCACTTGCGCACCTCCTCGCGGTCAGTTGCGGCGCGGACGCCGCTGCCGTTGCCGTTGCCGGCCGTCAGGCCGGTCGCGAAGCTGGGCCTCGTCGTGCCCGTGCCGTCGTCGCGGTAGTAGCGGAGGAACAGGTCTTCGACGTCGGGGGTGGTGATCGCGATGTCCTGGACCCCGTGGGCGGCGATCCGCGAGAGCAGCGGGTTCACGTCGCCACGGACCATGAGATGGACCTCGCGGCCGGTCATCGCCGCGACCTCGACGTTGGGCAGGTCGAAGGCGTCGGGCGCGGGCGGCGACTCGAGCACGAGGTTGATCGATCGCCAGTGCGACCCGAGCAGCTCGCCCACCGTGCTCACGTCCACGATCCGGCCTTCGCGAATGATCGCGACCCGATCGCAGACTCGCTCGACCTCGACCAGGTTGTGGCTGGACAGGAACACCGTCCGGCCGTCGGCGCGGGCTTCCGCGGCCAGCGACAGGAACTCGCGCTGCATCAGCGGGTCGAGGCCATTCGTCGGCTCATCGAGCAGGAGCAGCGGGGCGCGGCCCATGAACGCGGCAATGACGCCGATCTTCTGGCGGTTGCCGTGCGACAGGCGGCGGATCCGCATCGTCGAGTCGAACTCCAGGCGCTCCGCCAGCGTCCGCCAGGCGCCGTTCGGGAGGCCGCGCAGCGCGGCGAGGTAGTCGAGCTGCTGGCCGCCGGTCAGCTCGCCGAGATAGCCCGGCTCGCTGCCCAGGTACGCGATGTTCGCGTGGATCCGCGGCGCCTCCTCGAACGCATCCTCGCCGAACACCCGCACCTCGCCGCGCGTCGCCCGCAGCAACCCGAGGACGAGGCGGATCGTGGTCGTCTTCCCGGCGCCGTTGGGGCCCAGGAAGCCGAACGCCTCACCCTCGTGGACCTCGAAGTCGACGTCGACGACGCCGCGCCGGCTGCCGTAGAACTTGGTGAGGCCGGACGCCTCGATGATGTGATAGGTCATCGGATCGCTCCGTCGGTGTCGCGACGCCTCGCTGCGTCGTCCCGCCGCGCCCGTCGTCCGGCGCGAACCGCTCCGGCAGGCCGTCGGCCTGTCGTGGATCCGGGACATCGTCCAACCGCTCGACCGCCGCGAGAAGGGACGTCCGGCCCGAACGGACCGCCCCGGCGTCCCGATCGGTCACGGCCTCGAGGGATCGCGCGGTCGGCCGGGGCCTCGCCGGGCCTCGCCGGGCGCCCAGCTCGCTACGCCGCGCCCTCGACCAGCGCCTCCTCGAATTGGCTCGAGTAGAGCTCGTGGTAGAAGCCGCGAGCCGCGAGCAGCTCCTCGTGTGTGCCCTGCTCGACGATCCGGCCCTCGTTCATGACCAGGATCAGGTCCGCGTCGCGGATCGTGGACAGCCGGTGCGCGATCACGAACGACGTCCGGCCGTGCATCAGGCGGGCCATCGCCCGCTGGATCAGCACCTCCGTCCGGGTGTCCACCGACGACGTGGCCTCGTCGAGGATCAGGACCGGCGGGTCCGCGAGGAACGCGCGCGCGATCGTGAGCAGCTGCTTCTCGCCGGCGGAGACGTTCGTCGCCTCGTCGTCGAGGACTGTCTCGTACCCGTCGGGCAGGGTGCGCACGAAGTGGTCGACGTGGGCTGCCTGCGCGGCTTCGAGCAGGTGCTCCTCGGCGACCGTCTTGTCCTCGGCGCCGTACTCGATGTTCTCGCGGATCGTGCCGTTGAACAGCCACGTGTCCTGGAGGACCATCCCGAACGTCCGGCGCAGGTTGTCGCGGGTCAGCTCGCGGGTATCGATCCCGTCCACGGTGATCCGCCCGCCGTCGACCTCGTAGAACCGCATCAGCAGGTTGACGAGCGTGGTCTTGCCGGCACCCGTCGGGCCCACGATCGCGACGGTCTGCCCGGGCTCGACCACGATGTTCATGTCGTCGATGAGCGGCTTGTCCGGCGCGTAGCGGAACGAGACGTGCTCGAACGCGACCCGGCCGGCGGCCGGCTCGGCGAGGACCGCGGGCGACACCGGGTCGGGGATCT
>JBLMXP010000198.1:0-3468 GCA_050257835.1 Planctomycetaceae bacterium
GAGCGGCCTCCTCGACGACGACCTCGGCCAGCTCGTGCCGACCGAGCGCGGCATGCTGTTGCTGAACGAGCTCGTGCTCGGCCTGACCGCGGACGACCGCGCTTAGCACTCTCGCAGGACGAGTGCTAGGTATCATCCGAGTCATGGCCGACCGTCCGGAGCTCGGGGCACGCAAGTCCGCGGTGTTGCACGCGGTCGTCGAGGCCTACGTGCGCACGGGGGAGCCGGTCGGGTCCGAGGCGGTCGCGGAGGGCTCCGGTCTGGGCGTGTCGAGCGCCACGATCCGCAACGAGATGGCCGCGCTCGAGGAGCTCGGCTACCTCTCGCACCCGCACACGAGCGCGGGGCGGATCCCCACCGACGCCGGTTACCGCCACTACGTCGACTCGCTTCCGGCCCGTGGCCGGCTGCCCGACCCGCAGCGCCGGCTGGTCGCCGCGCATTTCGCCGAGGCGATCCTCGACCTGGAGGAGGTGCTGAAGGGCTCGGTCCAGCTGCTGTCGCGCCTCACCCAGTACGCGGGGCTCGCGGTGCCCCCGGGCGCCTCGGAGGAGCAGCTCGTGCGGCTGGAGGTGATCGACATGGGGCCCACGCTGATGGTGCTCGGCGTCGGCCAACACGGCCGGGTGGACAAGCAGATCGTCGACCGGCCCGAGGGCGCCGACACCGCCGTGATCGCCGCCGCGCAGCGTCGTCTCGACAAGGTGCGCGGCCTCAGCTACTCCGAGGCGCAGGCACGCCTGCTCAAGCTCGCGGCCGAGGCGCCGCCGGCCGAGCACGACCTCGTGCTGCTCGTCGCCGACGTGCTCCGGGTGGCCGCGCTCGGCACCCGGTCGACCCACGTGGTGGTCGGCGGCGTCGCGAACCTCGCCGACGAGGCGCAGACCTGGCGTCGCGAGACGCTACGCCGCCTGTTCGAGACGCTCGAGCGTGAGCAGGAGATGCTCGCCGTGCTCCGCGACATCTCGACCGACACCGGCGAGGAGGTGCACGTCACGATCGGGGCCGAGCATCCGTCCACCCGCGACTGGGAGGCGTCGATCGTGACGGCCCCGTTCCACGCGGGGGAGACCACGGTCGGCACGATCGGGATCGTGGGCCCGACGCGGATGGACTATCTGTCGGCGATGGCGTCGGTCCGGGCGGTGGCCAAGCGGCTGACCGAGCTCGCGACCGAGCTCGATGAGTGACGAGATGGCGCCCGTCCGCGACCTGTACGAGGTGCTGGGCGTCCGCCGCGACGCCACCGACGAGGAGATCAAGCGTGCGTACCGCCGACTCGCGCGCGAGCTGCACCCCGACGTGAGCAGCGACCCCGCCACCGAGGAGCGGTTCAAGGAGGTCGCCGGCGCCTACGAGATCCTGTCCGACCCCGAGAAGCGCGCGCGCTACGACGCCTACGGCGCGACGGGCGGGCCCGCCGGCCAGCCGTTCGCCGACATCTCCGACATCTTCGAGATGTTCTTCGGCCAGGGCGGGTTCGGGGGCTTCGGCGGAGGGCGCAGGCGCGGGCCGCGCACGCGCACGCGTCGTGGCGAGGACGTGGGCGTGAGCGTGCGCCTCACCTTCGCGGAGGCGGCCTTCGGCGTCCGCCGCGACCTCGCGCTCGAGCGGCTCGCCCAGTGCGAGCGGTGCCTCGGCAACGGGGCGGAGCCCGGGACGGCGCCGGTCGCGTGCCGCTCGTGCCACGGCACGGGGGAGGTGCAGAGCGTCCGGCGGAGCGTGTTCGGCACGTTGATGACGACCTCCCCGTGCCCGACCTGCGACGGCTCCGGCGAGGAGATCCCCGACCCCTGCAGCACCTGCATGGGGCAGGGGCGCGTCCGCACGCCCGCAACGGTGACGGTGGAGATCCCGGCGGGGGTCGCCGAGGGGATGGAGCTCCGCGTCGCGGGGGCGGGGCACGCTGGCGTCGCGGGCGGAGATCCGGGCGACCTGTTCGTGCGCCTGGACGTGGAGGAGTCCGCGGAGTTCGAACGACGGGGTCAAGACGTCTACACGGTGCTCGACGTCCCGTTCACGCTCGCGACCCTCGGCGGTGAGGTGCGGATCGACGGGCTGGACGACACCGAGACGATCAAGGTGGAGCCGGGGACCGAGTCGGGGACCGTGGTCCGGCTCAAGGGAAAGGGGATCCCGCACGTGAACCGGCGGGGGCGCGGCGACCTGTTCGTCACGCTGCACGTCCTCACGCCGCGCGACCTCTCGCGGGAGGAGAAGCGCCTCGTGGAGCGGCTCGCGGAGCTGCGGGACGAGCCGCGCAAGGGGGCCGTGCCGGGGCATCTTCGCCGCCCGCAGTTCTGAGCGTGGCGCCGGCGGGTAGGCTCGGGCTCATGGTCGACAGCTCCTGTATCTTCTGCCGGATCGCGACGCGCGAGGCCCCGGCCGAGATCCTCCGCGAGACCGACCGGATCATCGCGTTCCGCGACATCGCGCCGCAGGCGCCCGTCCACATCCTGCTGATCCCGAAGGAGCACCTCGAGTCGCTCGCCGACGTCGCCGACCACCACGGCGACGTGCTCGCCGACCTGGTCCAGTCGGCGGCGCACCTCGCGCGGACCGAGGGCGTGGACGCGACGGGGTGGCGGATGATCTCCAACGTGGGTCGCGACGCGAACCAACACGTCTTCCACCTGCACTTCCACCTGCTCGGGGGTCGCCCCCTGGGACGCCTCGTCGGGTAACATCCCAAGGGCCGTCCGAAGGGCGGCCCTTCGCATCGCAGTCGACGGAGCAGGAGGGAACGGGGCCCGGCCCCGGATGACACGCCACGTGGCAGCGGCCACCACCCAGGTCAAGATCCTCGTCCCCGGCCACCAGCCGATGGTGGCCCTGCTCGGGCAACGCGACGCGTTCCTCAAGCTGATCGAGGCCGCGTTCGGCTCGGACGTCTTGGTCCGAGGCAACGAGATCACGATCACGGGACCGCCCGAGGAGACCGAGCGGGTCGCGCGGATCTTCGAGGAGTTGCTCGAGCTGCTCGAGCGCGGTCACGACCTCACCGAGGAGTCGGTCGCCCAGGCGATCGCGATGGTGTCCGGCGGGCTGAGCGAGCCCGGCGAGGAGCTGCCGCGGGTGAGCGAGGTCCTCGGCGACCAGCTGCTGTCGAGCCGCGGCAAGAAGATCGCGCCACGCACGGTGGGACAGAAGCGCTACGTCGACGCGATCCGCAGCAACACCGTGACCTTCGCGATCGGGCCGGCCGGCACCGGCAAGACGTACCTCGCGGTGGCGGTCGCGGTCCGCGCGCTGCAGGAGCGGCAGGTCTCGCGGCTGATCCTGACGCGCCCCGCGGTTGAGGCCGGGGAGCGGCTCGGGTTCCTGCCCGGCACCCTCTACGAGAAGATCGACCCGTACATGCGCCCGCTCTACGACGCGCTGTACGAGATGACCGGTCCCGACACGCTGCCGCGCCTGATGGAGCGCGGCGTGGTCGAGGTGGCGCCCCTCGCGTTCATGCGTGGGCGA
>JBLMXP010000199.1:0-11700 GCA_050257835.1 Planctomycetaceae bacterium
GTGCCGAGCTGCAGGCGATCGTCGATCAGGTGATGCAGGACATGGACCTGGCGTTCGAGCTGGACCGCCTCGGGGCGAACCTGCAGGGGGCGTTCCCGGACATGGGCTGGGGCGAGCCCGAGTGGGGGATGGGCGACGACGCGATGCCGATGTCGGCCACGGTCGACGCGCTCGAGCGGATGCACGACATGGACGAGCTCGATCGCTCGCTCGAGGGCGCGTACCCGGGCGCGGCGCTGGAGGACGTCGACGAGGACGCGCTCCGCCGCGCGCTCGGTGAGCCGGCCGTGCGCGACCTCCGAAGGCTGAAGGAGATCGAGCGGATGCTCGAGGACGCGGGGCTGATGCAGCGCCGCCAAGGGCGGCTGGAGCTGACCCCGCGCGGCGCCCGCAAGCTCGGCGAGCGCGCGCTGACGCGCGTGTTCGAACGGCTGCAGCGCGACCGCGAGGGGACGCACGAAGCGCGCGACCCCGGAGGGCTCGCCGAGCCCACCGGACAGACACGCCCCTGGCGCTTCGGCGACCACGGCACGATCGACGTGCAACGCACCGTGTTCAATGCCGTGACGCGCGGCGCCAGCCGCGACGCCGTGACGCGCGGCGCCAGCCGCGACGCCGCGGGGATCCGTCTGGATCCCGACGACTTCGAGCTGGTGGAAGCGGAGCAGCGTACCGAGACCGCGACCGCGCTGCTGCTCGACCTGTCGTTCTCGATGCCGCTGCGCGGCCATCTCGTGCACGCGAAGAAGATGGCGCTGGCCCTGCACGCGCTGATCGAAGGGCGCTACCCGCACGACACGCTGTACCTGATCGGATTCAGCGACTATGCGCGGCGGCTGACGCCCGAGGACCTCGCCGCCCCGGGGTTCGAGCGCACCTACGGCACCAACATGCAGCACGCGTTCCTGCTCGCGGGCCGGCTGCTCGCCCAGCACCCGCGCGCCCAGCGGCAGGTGATCATGGTCACCGACGGTGAGCCGACCGCCCACCTCGAGGGCGAGCACGCGTTCTTCGCATGGCCGCCGGAGCCCGAGACGATCCGTCTGACGCTCGCCGAGGGCGTGCGCCTGGCGAAGAGCGGCGTGACGCTCAACATCTTCATGCTCGAGGAGAGCGACGGCCTCGCGCGGTTCATGGAGCGCCTCGCCGAGCTCACGGGCGGGCGCGTGTTCCTGATGGACGACGACCGCGTGGGCGCGTTCGTGCTCCGCGACTACGTGAAGCGTCGCAGCCGGTAGCCCGAGAGCCGGTACGCTGCCGCTCGATGCCTCGCTGGGGGAAGGTCGTCGTGTGGACGGTCGTGTTCGCGGCGTGCGCCGGCGCCGGCGCGTACGTCGCCGGGCACACGAACCCCTTCCCGCCCGGCGTCGAGGATCCGGGCGCGCGGCCGGCACCGACGACGACGCCGACGAGCACCCCGACGGAGCCGATCGGGACCCGCGTGGCGGCCGGCACCCTGACGGCGCGCTCCATGCACCGGCTGCACTACGGCGGCGTGTGCCGGAGCGATTGGCGCGCGACCTGGAAGGTGGCGCTCGGACCCGGTGGCACGATCTCGAACGGGGAGGCGATCGCCACCCTCGTGCCCGGGACCGCGGGGTGCGACTTCACGCAGGCGCAGGTGCAGACGAAGCGGGTCGACCTCACCGTGTCGGGCACCTGGTCGCGGGGAGGTGCGGACCAGCTCCGGGTGAAGCTCGTGTTCGCCGATCCGCGGGTCGACCCGATCGGCTCGCAGGACCTCGGAGGGTTCCTCGCGACGCTGCCGGAGATCCGGCCCGAGGTGACGTCGGCGCCGGCGCGGATCCACTCGACGAAGCCTGACGGCGACGAAGGCTCCTACGTCGCGTCATACGTGGTGGCGTTCCGGCCGTCTTAGCCGGCCACGTCCCACCAGAGCGTGACCACGACGTCGGCGGCCGGGCCCGCCGACCACAGGCCTTCCGCGTCGCTGCGGAGCCGGTCGCCCAGCGCGTCGGCGAGCTCGGCGTCACGGTCGGCGGGGAGACACAGGCGCCGCCGCACCAGAGCGAGCGCATCCTCCCGGCTGGGGAACCCGCCCGTCCCGCGGTCTTCGCCGACCTGGCGGTCCTCGCGCTGCACGGCCGCTCCGGTCTCCTGGGCCACCTGCGCCGCGTCGTCGGCCGTGGGACCCTCGGGGAACGTCACGCCGTGGAACCGCTCCCAGAGATCGTGCATCCAGGCGAGGGGATGACGGTCGGTGAGCTCGAGCACCACGCGCCGCCCGGCGTGCGCCGTCAACGCCTCGAGGAACGGCGGCAGGTCCGCGACGTTGTACAGGACGTGCCCGCTGACCACCACGTCGCACACGGGCGCGCGGCCCGCGGCATCCGGCCAAGCGCCCTCGATCACGTCGGCCCCGACCCCGCGTGCTGCGGCCGCCTCGAGGAAGGCGGCGAGCATCGGGGGCGAGCCGTCGACGCCGGTGAGGTGGGTGGCGGCCGCGGCGAGCGGCAACGAGGTCGCCCCGCTCCCACAACCCACGTCGAGGATGGTGCCGGCGTCGCCGAGCGCCTCGAGCGCCCGCAGCGTCGTCGGGGTGGGCGGGCCCGTGCCGGCCCGCTCGGCCCGCACCCGGAACAGCTCCGGCGGGAACCCCCAGGGGGACTCCGGGGCGGCGTCGAGGATCGGCTGCGGGATCGCGCGCGCCTGGAGCTGCTCGCGCCACCGGTCGGCTGTGGTCGTCACTGATGCAGGCTACCGCTATTGCGGTTTGCTCCGAACGCACTAGCGCAATCACACAGTTGTCGTGCATGATGGAAGGCCATGAACGACGAAAGCCTTCGTCGGGCCAACGCCTTCCTCGAAGCCGTGTCGCGTCAGATCTCAGCGGGCGAGGTCTTGCAGGAGACGCCCGCCGAGATCGGCCGCGAACTCGGCTTCCCCGACGCCCTGTCCACCGCGCGAGCGGTGCGGGCCCTGATCGCCCGGCGCAGGCTGGAGCAGGCTTCCGGGTCCTACCGCCTGCTCGACCCTCGTCCGCTCGACCCGAACGAGCGCGAGGCGATCGGCCGGCGGCCGCGGCGAGGCCCAGGCCGGCGCCCCCGGGCCGTCTCGGGCGGGCACGAGGGGAGCGCCGCGTACTCGGACCTCGGGCGCGCGGTGGCCGAGAAGCTCGTGGAGCTGAGCCGCGAGACCGCGCAGCTGCGGGCAGAGCTCCGGCAGGCTCGCGAGGAGCTCCGCGACGCGCGCGCGATGCGCGACGACGCCGAGCGGCGCGCGCGGACGACCGGCGAGCGCACCCGCGAGCTCGAGCAGCGCGCGGAGATGGCCGAGTCGAACCTTCGCGCCCTCCTGGCCTCGGCGAGGGGACGCGAGGTCAGGCCCGACGCGCAGGTGGGCGACGCCGAGATGGCGGCGATCCTCGGGGTCCTCAAGGGCGACGAGGAGACGGTGCCCGGTGCCGAGCCGGACATCGAGGACGCCGAAGAAGCCTGAAACGCCCGGTGCCCTGAGACGCGCTGGAGGCCGCCGGCTCAGACCGCCGGCTCGCCCAGCGGCAGGAGGTGGCACGCGGCCAGGTGCTCGGGCCCCGTTTCGTGCAGCGGGAGGTCCTCGCCCTTGCAGCGGGCTTCGATCCCGAGGGTGGCCGCGCGTCCGCTCGCCACGACCGGGCACCGGGGATGGAACCGGCACCCTCCCGGGATCTTCGTCGGGTCCGGGGGCTCGCCCTGCAGGATCGGTCGGTCGGCGCCGCCGGCCTCGGGGACCACGTCGAGCAGCGCCTTCGTGTAGGGGTGTTTGGGCTGCAGGAGCACCTCGTCGGCCGGTCCGATCTCGACGATCCGCCCCAGGTACATCACCGCGATCCGGTCCGCGACGGTCCAGGCGAGACCGAGGTCGTGGGTCACGATCAAGATCGAGATCTTGAGCTCCTCGCGGAGCTTCATCAGCAGGGCGAGGATCTCGCCGCGCACCGACGCGTCGAGGTTCGACACCGGCTCGTCGGCCACGATCACGGTGGGGTCCAGGACGAGTGCGCCGGCGATCACCACGCGCTGGCGCTGCCCGCCCGAGAGCTCGTGGGGGTACAGCAGGTAGAAGCGCTCCGGAGGGCGAAGGCCCGCGCGGGAGAGGGCACGCCCCACCAGTTCCTCCTCGCTCTCGCCGTTGGGGCCGTGCGAGATCCCGTGGATCCGCAGACCCTCGGCGACGACCTCGTAGATCGTCTGGCGCGGGTTCAACGCAGCCGTCGGGTCCTGGAACACCATCTGGACCTGCCTGCGGTAGGGCTTGAGGGCGCCGACCGAAGTCGGGAGGCGGTCTCCGCGGAAACGGATCGTGCCCTTGTCGGGGGAGAGCAGGCCCATGATCGCGCGAGCGGTGGTGGTCTTGCCGCACCCCGACTCGCCGGCGAGCGCGAGGACCTCGCCCTCGCGGACCGCGAACGAGACGTCGTCCACGGCCTTCGCGTCGGCGGCCTCGTGGCCGAGCAGCCCCGAGATCAGGCCGGTGCGCCCCGCGAAGTTGATCTCGAGGTGCTCGACCTCGATCACCGGGGTCTCGCCGGTGGTCACGGCCGCGGGATGGACGATCGCGTCGGTCACCGTGTGACCCCCGTGAAGGCCGGCGCGCCCGAGGCGTGCACGCAGGCGGCGCGCCGGCCGGCGCCCGCCTCCCACAGCTCCGGGACGACCTCGGAGCAGGCCGGCGTGGCCTCCGCGCACCGCGGGTGGAACGGGCAGCCCGAGGGGATCTGCTGCGGGTCGGGCGGGTCCCCGCCCAGGCCGCTCGGGTGCCCGCGGAAGCGCATGTCGCCGATCTCGGGGAAGGCTGCCGCGAGCGCCTTGGTGTAAGGGTGCGCCGGCTCGCGGAACACCGTTTGCGCCGGGCCCTCCTCCACGATCTTGCCCGCGTACATGATGGCCAGCCGGTCGGAGACCTCGACCAGCACCGACAGATCGTGGGTGATGAACAGCATCGCGAGGCCGAGGTCGTGCTGGAGCGAGCGCAGCAGCTGCAGGACCTGCGCCTGGACCATCACGTCGAGCGCGGTGGTGGGCTCGTCGGCGATGATCAGCGACGGGTTGCACGCCAGGGCCATCGCGATCATCACGCGCTGCTTCTGGCCGCCCGACAGCTCGTGCGGATAGTCGTTGATCCGCCGCGGCGGAAGCCCCACCTGTTCCAGGAGCGCGCCGGCACGCACGAACGCCTCCTTCTCCCCGGCCAGGCCGTGCACCCGGATCGCCTCCGCGATCTGGTCGCCGATCTTCAGCACCGGGTTGAGGGCATGCAGGGCGCCCTGGAACACCATCGAGGACCCCGTCCACCGCACCGCTCGGAGCTTGCCGGGGGTGAGCGCCAGGATGTCCTGCCCGTCGAGCGTGATCTCGCCCTCGATCTCGGTGCTCTCCGGGTGCAGGCGCAGGATCGCGCCGGCGATCGTGGACTTCCCGCACCCCGACTCGCCGGCCAGGCCGAGCACCTCGCCCTTCTCGATCGCGAAGTCGACTCCGCGCACGGCCGGGACGGGGCCGCCCTTGGTCTGGTAGCTGACCCGCAGGTCGCGGACCGTAAGGACGCTCATCGCTCGCGGATCCTCGGGTTCACGATCTCGTCGAAGGCGAAGCCCACCATCGTGAAGGCGAGCACCACCAGCACGATGCACATGCTCGGCGCCATCAGCCAGACCCAGTGACCGTTCGTGAGGGCGCCCGAGGAGAACGCGTCCTCGATCGTCGTACCCCAGGTGATGCGGGTGGGGTCGCCGAGGCCGAGGAACGAGAGCGCCGACTCGGACAAGATCGCGATCGCGACCGTGAGGATCGTGTTCGCGAAGATCACGGGCATCACGTTGGGCAGGATGTGTCGCGAGACCACGTGCCAGTTGCTGCCGCCCAGCGCTTTCGAGCGTTCGACGTAGAGGCGCTCCTTCACGGAGAGCACCTGGGCGCGCACGAGACGCGCCGTGCCGGGCCACGACGTCAACCCGATGATGAAGATGATCACCCAGATGTTCTGGCCGAAGATCGCGGCCAGCACGATCGCGAGCGCGAGCCAGGGCAGCACCAGGAAGGCGTTCGTGATGAACATCAAGAAGGCGTCGACGGCCCGGCCGATGTAGCCCGCGTAGATCCCGATGCCGGAGCCGACGACCATCGAGATCACCGACGCGGCGAACCCGACGAACAGCGACACGCGCGAGCCCTCGATGACCAGGCTCAGGACGGAGATGCCTTCGCCGTTGGTCCCGAACGGGTAGCGGAGCGACGGGTTCGCGTTCAGCGGCTGACCGGTGGTGAGCGTCGGGTCCAGCCGGGCCTTGCTCGCGAAGATCGAGAAGATCGCCATCGCGATGAAGAACAGCATGATCACCAGGCCCGCCATCCCCATCGCGCTTCGCCGGTACTGGTGCCAGAAGCGTTTCGTGGTCTGACGCCGGCGCGCGCGGCGCAGCTGGCGCGGGCTGAGCGGGGCGCCCGGCCGTCGAGCGGGAGCCGCGGGGGGAGCTGCGTCCTCGGTCCGCATCTCAGGCGGTCCTCACGCGAGGGTCGAGGTAGGCGTACGTGAAGTCGGCGATCATGTTCGCGAGGAGCACGCCGATCGCCGACCACAGGAACGTCACCTCGAGCAGCGGGTAGTCACGCACCTGCAGCGCCTGATAGGCGAGGAGCCCCACCCCGGGGTAGGAGAAGACCAACTCGACCGTGATGACGCCGCCCAGGACGAACCCGAACGACAGGGCGATCAGCGTCACGGTGGGCAGCAGCGCGTTGCGGACGGCGTGCTTGCGCAGGACGTCGTCCTCCCGGACGCCCTTGGCGCGGGCCAGCGTGATGTACTCCTCCCCGATCACGTCCAGGAGCGAAGAGCGCATCAACAGGTAGTACTCGCCGAGGTAGGCGAGCGTCAGGGTCAGCCAGGGCAGCGCCATGTGGTTGAGGATGTCGACGGTCCGCGCGACTCCGGTGAGCGAGCACGACGGCTCGCAGCTGTAGCCCCCGCTGGGGAACCACCCCAGCCACGCGGAGAAGATCAGCAGGAAGATCATGCCGAGCACGAACTCGGGCATGGCGTAGAGCACGAGCGAGCCGACCATCGAGGTGTTGTCGAACCTGCCTCCTCGTCGCCAGCCCCCATAGATGCCCATGTAGACCCCGAGGACGACCGACGCGGCGGTGCTCGTGACGATCAGGATGCCGGAGCGGCCCATCCGCTCCCAGAAGATGGCCGACACGCTCTTGCCCGGATACAGGAACGTCGATTCCCCGAGGTGGAGGGTGAACATGTCCCGGATGAAGAAGACGTACTGCTCGTACTTGGGGCGGTCGAAGCCGAAGTCGTGCTCCATCTGGGCGATCTGCGCAGGCGTGTACTTCGCGCCCGTGGTCCGTAGGTAGACGCGGACCGGATCGCCGGGCATCAGGCGGAACAGGACGAAGGCGATCGTCATGACCGCGAACAGGGTGAGGAGCAGCTGCACCAGCTTGCTCAGCAGGTACCGCTGCGTCCCCACCCTGTCCCGGTCTCCTTCTCGTTCCTCGTCCTTACGCGGCGTCCTCGTCGGACCGGCCGCGGCGTCGCGCCAGCACGATCACGCCACCCACGACGACGATCGCGCCGAGGATACCGAGCCAGACCAGGGGTGAGACCCCCGAGCTGGCCGCCGAGGTGCCGCCGGTACCCAGCGGGGCGAGCGTCAGCGCCGTGTAGGGCGTGTACTGGTTCCAGATGAAGCCGTCGGGCTGCGGTGACACGTCGTTCGGCCCGTCCAGGCCGGTCCACCGGTCGCTGCGGAACGCCTCGAGCGACTTGTCGTAGTACAGGACGATCTCGGGGTTCTGCTGATAGATGATCTGCTGCATCTGGTTGATGATCTGCTGGCGATCGGGGATCGTGATCGCCTGCGCCTGCTCCTTGTAGAGCTGGTCGTAGGTGGGGTCGGAGAAGCACGTATCGCTCCACCCGCCGCACTGGCTGGACGTGAACGTCGACAGGATGAAGTCCGGGTCCGGGTCGGGACCCCAGCCCCACACGTACAGGTCGTAGTCGTTCGCGTACCAGGCGTCGATCAGCTTGCCGTCGGTCAGCACGACCGGCTCGGTCTTGATGCCGATCTGCTTCAGCCACCCGGTGATGTACTTGCCGACCTTCGCGCCCACGTCGCTCTCCGAGCGAAGGATCAGGCGGAAGTCCATCGGGTCGCCGTTGGGCGCCTCGCGGACGCCGTCGCCGTTCGTGTCCTTGTAGCCGGCGGCGTCGAGGATGTCGTTCGCCTTCTGGATGTTGAAGCTCACGAGCTGGTCGGCGGGCGGCTCCCAGTGATACGTCGCGGCGAACGGCGGCACGATCGTCGTGCCCGGGCTCCCATAGCCCTGGAGCACGCTCTTGACGATCGTGTCGCGGTCGATCGCGTAGGCCATCGCCAGGCGCACCTGCGGGTCGCGCAGGATCGGGTTGCCCGTGCCGGGGTTCTTCTGGCAGTACGGGGCGGCGTCGGGCGAGGTCGGGTCGCACATGTTGATGGCGAGCTCGGAGAAGCCGGTCGCCGGACCGACGTGTGTGGTGATGCCCTGTGATTCCTGCCCGCTCAGGGAGCTGAACAGGTCCACCGGTACGCTGCCGATGTAGTCGATCTCGCCCCGCTTGAGGGCGCTCACCATCGCCTCGGCGTTGTTGTACTTCTTCACCACGAACGTGTCGATGTGCGGCGCTCCCGCCCAGTAGTCCTTGTTCGCGGTCATCGACCAGGACTCGCCCTGGGTCCACGAGGTCATCTGGAAGGGGCCGCTGCCGATCGGCGGCTTACCGTCCTCGAAGCCCGGCCACTTGCGGAGCTGGTCCGCGGACCACGAGCCGAAGACGTGCTCGGGGATGATGTAGATCCACGGCGGGCGGATCGGGGCCGTCGTGGGCTTCGTGGTCTTCCACACGAGCGTAGTGTCGTCGGTCGCCGTGATCGAGTCGGTGAACGGCAGGTAGTCCAGCGCGTTGCCGAACTTGTCCTTGATCACCGTGTTGAACGTGAACGCGATGTCTTTCGCGGTCAACGGCTGCCCGTCCTGCCACACGGCGTTGTCGCGGATGTGGAACGTCCACGTCATCCCGTCGGAGGACATCCCGCCGTTGTCCGCGCTGGGGACCTCCGTCGCGAGGCCGGGGGAAGCGGCGAGGGTCTTCTTGTCGAAGTTGAGGAGCATGTCGTAGTTGAGCGATAGCACCTCGTACTCGGGCGTCTCGAGCGCCTTGAACGGGTTGACCGTCTTGATGTCGTTGATCGTGCCCTCGGTGAACACGATCGGCGTCTTGCCGCTCGGGCTGGCGCTCTGCGCCAGCGCGGAACCCGAGAGCAACAAGCCCCCGAGCAATCCGAGCAAGGCCGCTGAAGCGACCGTGCGACGGATCTTCCTCATCGCGCGCCTCCCTCCGTTTCCATGCCCCCTGGGGCTCGTTCGACTCTTTCCCACCATGGTCTACGTATCTCCGGAGACCCCCGGTTGCTCGATCACCAACGTGCGGGCGTCGGCGTCGAGGGTCGCCGTGACGCCGAGTGGGATCGATGCCAGGTGTTTCCCGTGGCCGAGCGGGAGCCTGTATAGCACCGGAACGCCCAGCGGCGCTAGGTGCCGTTCGAGCACATCCTCGATCGAGCGGTTGCGGGGAGCCTCCGGCCGCTCCTCGCTCCAGTCGCAGTCCTTGAGCTCGCCGACGACCACCCCGACGACCCCGTCGAGCTTGCCGGCGAGCTTCAGCTGGGTCAGGTGCACCTCGATCGTGTAGGCGGGCTCGTGCACCTCCTCGAAGAACAGGATCGCCCCGTCGAAGACCGGATCGAACCGCGTGCCGATCAGGTGCACGAACGTGAAGAGGTTGCCTCCGACGATCGGAGCGGTGATCTTCCCGCCCGCGATCGTGCGCCGGTACGGGTCGTCGGGGTCGTCGGGCACCGGCCCCGCTCCCCCTTTGGCGAACGCCTGCTCAGCCGAGTCCCAGGTGAACGCGGTCCGCTCCGGGACCCCCATGGACCCGAGGCCCGGCCCGTGCAGCGTCGCGAGTCCGGACTCCTGCCGGAGCGCGACGTGGAGGTTCGTGATGTCGGAGTAGCCCATCAGGGCCTTCGGGTGCGCCGCGATCAGGTCGTAGTCCAGATGGGGAAGCACGCGGATCGCTCCGGTGCCGCCCCAGAGCACCTGGATCACGTCGACGTCGGGGTCGACGAACAGCGCGTGCAGGTCCTCGGCTCGCTGCTCGGGCGTGCCGGCCTCGTAGTCGTCGCGAGCCCACACGCCGTCGGTGAGCTTCACCCGGTAGCCACGAGACTGCCACCATTCCTTGGGACGCAGGATGTCCGAAGCGTTGAACGACGGGCCCGACGGGGCGCACACGCCGATCGTCCCCCCCGCCGGCAGGGGACGCCCGAAGCGCGCGGCGGTGATCCTCGCGTCGGTCACGGATGGCTCCCAGGGGCGCTCAGCACGGGCTGACGCGGATTATCTAGTCTGGGCTGTCTGCCGTCTAGGGCCGGTCGCCGGGCGTGAGCGCGCGCTCTTCGATCGCGCGGATCAGCTCGCCCTTGCGTTCCGTGTAGGTGTGGAGGTCGTTCGGCAGGGCCGTCGCGAGGTCGCGCTTGAGCGCCGCGTAGGCGTCCGCGTCCTCCGGGTGGGCGCGCAGCCAGTCGCGGAACGCGAGGTGGCGACGCTCCCAATCGCTCCCGGGGGTCGTGAGGTGCAGGTGGAACGACCGGGCCCCGTCGACGTCCCTGCTGGCGTACTCGTGATCGGGGCCGATCGGGTCGACCAGGCACCGGTACCCCAAGGCCGTGAGTGCGGGGACGTAGGCCTCGCGCGGCTCGAGCGATCGGAGCGAGACCTGGATGTCGACGGTCGGCTTGGCGGCCAGGCCCGGGACCGACGTCGAGCCGACGTGGTCGATCCGCACGACCTGGTCGCCGAGCGCCTCGCGGACCCGCGCCGCTTCCTCTTCGAACCGGGCCGCCCACGTGTGGTCGTGGTCGACGATCTCGTAGTCGCGCGTGCGGCCGTGCGCGCCGTGCTCGGCCTTGGTGCCTCGGACCCGTGCGAGCAGCGCGAGGCCGTCGAAGAGCGCCTGCTGTGCGCCGTCCATGCCCGCCGTGTCCTCCGGATGCCACTGCACGCCGACGATCCAGCTGTCGACGCCGTCGAAGGAGGCCTCCCGCTCGATCGCTTCGACGAGCCCGTCGGGCGACCTCCCGCTCACGAGCAGCCCCTCGCCCACCCGGTCGACGCCTTGGTGGTGGTGGGACGAGCAGGCGAGCACGGAGGTCTTCGTGGTCGCGTACAGCCGCGAGGCCTTCTCCACGGCGACGTCGTGCATCGACCCGGTGCCGGCGGTCGGAACGCCGTGGGCGAGCAGGCCCGGGACGCCGGGGAGGTGCTGGGCGAGCGTGCCCCCGAAGGCGACGTTCATGACCTGCATCCCGCGGCAGATGCAGAGCACGGGCATCTTCATCCGTTCGGCCGCGAGCAGCAGCGCGATCTCGAAGGCGTCGCGGTCGGGCTCGACGCCGTAGAGGTGGACCCCCTCGGGCTCGGCCCCGTAGCGGGCGGGGTCGACGTCGCCGCCGCCCACGAGCAGCAGGCCGTCGAACGGCGCGAGCAGCTCTTCGGGCTCGCCCACCTCGCCTGGCGAGACGATCGCGGTGCGGGCGTCGGCGCGGCGGAGCGCGTCGAGGTAAGGGGCCGGGACGCCGTAGCC
>JBLMXP010000200.1:0-3624 GCA_050257835.1 Planctomycetaceae bacterium
AGCCGACCTCGCCCGTGGCCTCGATGCCGAGCCCGCGCAGCCTCGCGAGCACCTCGCCGAGCCGCGCCGCCGCGGCCGTCCGGGCCTCGTCCTCGTCCCAGGTGAGACCGTGCTGGATCGGGGTCGCCGGGACCACGACGTGGAACGCGGCCTGGCCGTCCCGCGCGCGATCGAGGACGTCCGCGGTGAGGGTGGGGCTTGCGAGCGTCTGGTTGGCGACGATGAGATACGAGCGCACGGGACGCCTCCTTCGACTGCGCTGTTCCTCACTGCCACGATACGACCGGGGATCCACCCCGGATGTGCGCCGAGCCGGGCGACTAGCACGATGCCCATGGCGTCGGGCCGTCGGCCCGCGCGACGGCCGGGCTTCGTCCCGCGCGGGGGGGGCGTCAGACGGGGGACAGGTCCTCGGAGCCGGTCCGGACACCGGTCGCCGATGCGCGGTCCGCGAAGAGCGCCTCGAGCGCCTCGACCGTGAGCCGGCGCGTGTCGGACACCACCCAGTCGGCACCGGGCAGGTCGCGCCCCACGCCCACCGCGACCATCCGGGCCGCCCGGATCGCCTCGATCCCGGCCCGCGCGTCCTCGATCCCCACGCAGTCCTCGAACCGGACCCCGAGCTGCTCCGCCGCCGACAGGAAGATCTCGGGGTCGGGCTTGCCCTTGACGAGCGTCGCGGGGTCGACGATCAGGTCGACCATCGGCTCGATCTCGAGCCGCCGAACCACGTCCCACACGTTGTGGCTCATCGACGCGATCGCCGTTCGCACGCCGCGGGCACGCAGGCCCGCGAGCAGGTCGTCGATGCCGGGCAGCAGGTCGGCGGGGGTGATCGACTCGATGAGCTCCCGGAAGTAGGCGTTCTTGCGGTCCGCGAGCCGGACCTTGTCCTGGAGGCTGGCGGTGCGCCCGGCGTGCTCGAGGATGATCTCGAGGCTCTCCATCCGGCTCACGCCCTTGAGACGCTCGTTGAGCTCGCGGTCGAACGGCAGGGAGACCTCGGCCGCCAGGCGCTGCCAGGCACGGAAGTGGTGCTCGGCCGTGTCGGTGATCACCCCGTCGAGATCGAACACGACGCCCTCGAGGTGGGGGTCGAGGCCGATCGTCACCGGCGCGCCCGCGGCCATCCTGACGGGCCGCCCGAAGTGGCGGATCTCGCGGTCGTCGCCGGCGAGCAGCTCGTACGTGGCCGCGTGGCGGGTGATCGTCACCTGGAGCTGTGCGCCGCCCAGGAGCAGCCGGAACCTGAGGCGGCTCCATGCGTCGGGCAGGCGGGGCGCGAACGAGATCTGCCCGTCGTCGTCGCGCAGCCCCGCGAAGCCGTGGACGAGCGACACCCACGAACCGGCCATCGCCGCGATGTGGACGCCGTGCGCCACGTTGCCGTTGACGTCGTCGAGGTCCATGCGCGCGGTCCGCATGAAGTAGCGGTACGCCGCCTCGGCATAGCCGAGCTCGGCCGCGGCCACGCTCTGGATGCACGGTGACAGCGACGAGTCGCCGGTCGTGAGCGGGTCGTAGTAGTCGAAGTTGCGCTTCTTCTCCGCGGTCGTGAACTCGCTGCCCAGAAGCACCTGGGCGAGCACGATGTCGGACTGCTTGAGCACCTGGTGCCGGTAGATGACCAGCGGGTGGTAGTGGAGCAGCAGCGGGTAGTGGTCGGGCGGGGTGGCCGCGAAGTCCCACGGCGCGCGATCGAGGAACGAGTCGTCCTGGGCGTGGATGCCGAGGCCCGGGTCGCGCGGGATGCGCATCTGCTCCGCGGCGCGGCGCCACTCGGCGACCTCGGGAGCATCGAGGCCGATCCGCGTCGCGAGCGCCTTCCACGCGTCCGGCTCGCCCGCGGCCAGCTCGTCCGCGAGCCGCGCCGCGTAGCGGAGGTGGGCGCGTGCCATCAGGTTCGTGTAGCCGTTGTTGTTGACCAGGGCCGTGTACTCGTCGGGGCCGGTCACCTCGTTGATGCAGAACGCCCCGTCGCGGGCGGGGATGTAGTCACCCAGGTCCGCCCACAGGCGCGCGGTCTCGAACACGACCTCGGCGCCGCCGTCGAGGAGCAGCGACCGGTCGCGCGTGGCGGCGACGTACTTCGCGATCGCGTACGCGATGTCGGCGTTGATGTGGTACTGGGCGGTCCCGGCCGGGAAGTACGCGGACGCTTCTTAGCCCCCGATCGTCCGCCACGGGTAGAGCGCGCCCCGCTGGCTCATCTCGGCAGCCCGGGCGCGTGCCTTGTCGAGGATCCCGCACCGGTAGCGGAGGAGCGCACGACCGATCGCCGGCTGGGTGTACGAGAAGAACGGCAGCGCGAAGACCTCGGTGTCCCAGAAGTAGTGCCCCTCGTAGCCCTCGCCCGTGAGCCCCTTGGCCGCCAGGCTCGTTCGCCCGTCGCGCCCCGCGGACTGGAACAGGCTGAACAGGTTGAACCGGACGCCCTGCTGGAGCGCCCCGTCACCGTCGATCTCGACATCCGACGCCGCCCAGAACCGGTCGAGGACCTCGCGCTGCTCGGCGGCGAGCGCCTCGAAGCCGCCCGGCCCGACACCCTCGATCGCCGCGCGCGCACGGGCGACCAGCAGCTCTTCGGGATGGTCGAGCGACGTCTCGTAGGCGAGCAGCTTGGCCAGGCGCAGGGTCGCGCCGCGGGGAGGCTCCGCGTCGATCGCGAGCTCCATGCCGTCCTCGCCGGCCACGCTCCCGATGCGGGCAGCCCGGAGCGCCTCGTCGTCGCCGGCCAGCACGTGGTCGGCCGCCGCGACGACCGCCAGCCTCGTGCCGCGCGTCCGCTGGACGACCGCTCCCCAGCCGCCGGACGCCTCGCCGTGCACCATTCGCAGCGACCCGTCGGGGAGGTGGGCCCCCACGCGCGGGTCGTCGGACGCCTCCTGGTTGCCGACCCGGGTGTTGAGCGAGGACACGATCCGGATCGGCGCCGTGCCGTCGAGCACCGTCACCGCGTACTCGAGGGCCGCGAGGCTCGGGCGTGCAAGCGACACCAGCCGCCGGGCCGCGACCTCGACGAGGGTCCCCCCGGGCGCCCGCCAGCGCAGCGCGCGGGTGAGCACGCCCGTCCGCAGGTCGAGTGAGCGCTCGTACGCCTCGATCTCCCCCGTGGCGAGGTCGAGCGGCTCGCCGCCGACGACCAGCTGGATCCGCTTGCCGTCGGCGACGTTGAGCAGCACCTGGTGGTTGCGCGCGAACCCGAACGCCGCCTCGCCGTAGGTGATCGGCGTCTGCTCGTAGAACCCGTTGACGTACGTCCCGTGGACGACGTTGCCGGCCTCCTCGTCGAGGTTGCCGCGGAGGCCGAGGTGGCCGTTGGCAAGCGAGAAGATCGTCTCGTTGCGGGCGGCCAGCGTCGGGTCGAAGGCAAGCTCCCGGATCCGCCAGGGATCGACGGGATAGAGCGGTCGCTGATCGGTCATCGTGGTGGAGCGGTCGGGGTCACCCCTTCACCGAGCCGCCCACGATCCCGCGGACGAAGTAGCGCTGGAGGCCGAGGAACACGGCCAGCGGCACCGCCATCGTGACGAAGGCCGCCGCCGCCAGGTACTGCCAGCCGCCGCCGAGCGAGCTCACGAGGTTGGATACGACGATCGTGAGCGGCACGTTGTCCGGGTTCTG
>JBLMXP010000201.1:0-11995 GCA_050257835.1 Planctomycetaceae bacterium
CCGGCTGTGCGATGCTCCTGGACATCGACCTCCCGTTCGGGGAAGCGCTCGTTCGTCTGGGAGGGAGCGCCGTCCGCGGCGGATGCTAACGCGCAGGAGGCCCGCAACCGTGGAACCGACGCCAACTCCTTCGCAGACCGAGGCCCAGATCGGGGCCGCGCTCGAGCGGATCCGCGCCGCGGTGGACGGCGGGAACGCCGACCTGCGCGCCCTGGGGTTCTGGCCGGTGGTCGCGAAGGTCAAGCGGGACCCCGACCTGGTTGCGCGCTTCGCCGACGCGATCGGCGCGATCGACACGGCCGCCTTCCGCCGGTCGGTGCGCCTGCGGGCCCCGGTCTGGGCGGGCAACGCTCTGCTGCTGGCCGTGATCGCGGTCGGGGTGGGCGCGATCGTCGTGGCGACCGACGCGACCGGCGCGGTCGCGGGCCTGGGCCTGCTCGTGGCGGGCGGCGCGTGGTCGCTCGGGGTGCACGTCCCGACCCACTGGCTCGTCGGACGTCTGCAGGGGATCGGGTTCACCGACTCCTTCCTGGGTGGGCCGGCCCCTCCGCGACCGGGGATCAAGACCGACTACGCCACCTACCTGCGGACCCCGGCGAACGCGCGCGCCTGGTTCCACGCGAGCGGCGCGATCGCGACGAAGATCGCGCCGTTCGTCGCGGTGGCGCTCGCGCCCCTCACGAACGCGCCCGGGTGGTCGGTGGCGCTGATGGCGGCCTACGGCGTGCTCCAGATCGTCACCGACGCCGTGTTCAGCGTGAAGACGAGCGACTGGAAGAAGTTCCGCCGCGAGCGCGCCATCGCGCGCGACCTGGGCTGAGGCACGCACGCCGGCGCCGGGCGGTATCGTGGTCGCGGACGAACCACCGGGGAGCTCGGGCGCACCGGGCTGAGAGGCGGGCTGCGGCCCGCGACCCGCGGACCTGATCCGGGTAATGCCGGCGGAGGGAGGCGCGATGCAGGCTCGGAGGCTCGACCCGGCGCGGCTGGCCGTCTATGTGGTGACCTCGGGTTCGTTGCGGGAGCGGTCGCACCTCGACGTCGCGCGGGCGGCGATCGCCGGGGGGGCCACCGCCGTGCAGCTGCGGGCCCCCGAGCTCGATGAGGACGCGCTCGCCGCTGCCGCGGGCGAGCTCGCCGACGCCTGCCGTGCCGCAGGCGTGCTGTCGATCGTGAACGATCGGCCGGACGTGGCCGTGGCCGCCGGCGCCGACGGCGCCCACGTGGGCCAGGGCGACGACGTCGAGGACGCGCGCGCCGCGCTCGGCCAGGACCGGGTCCTCGGGATCAGCGTCGCGAGCGCCGAGCAGGCCCGGCAGGCGCAGGCCCTCGGAGCCGACTACCTGGGGGTCACGGTGTGGGCCACGCCGACGAAGCCCGAAGCGGCGCCGGAGGGACCGGAGGGCGTCCGGACGGTCGCGGCGGCGACCCCGCTGCCGGTGGTCGGGATCGGCGGGATCGACGCCGACAACGCCCACCAGGTGGTGGCGGCCGGCGCGGTCGGGGTCGCGGTCGTCTCGGCGGTGGCCGGCGCCGAGGACCCGGTCGCGGCGACACGGGCGCTGCGGGCAGCCGTGGAGGCCGCGCTGGCGGCACGGACCGGAGGGACACGGGAGTGAGCGAGCAGGTCACGGGCAAGGCGACGGCGGAGCTGTTCGAGCAGGTGATCCTGCGCCGCCTCGGCGCGGAGGATCCCGACCTGCTCGTCCCTCCCCGCCACGGCGTGGACGTCGGGGTCGTCCGGGTGGCCGACGGCGTCGCGATGGCGCTCACCGCCGACCCGGTCTTCGTGGTGCCCGCCTACGGCTGGGAGCGCGCGGCGTGGTTCGCGGTGCACATCCTCGCGTCCGACGCCGCCACCTCGGGGCTGCCGCTGCGATGGATGGCCGTCGACCTGAACCTCCCGCCCGAGGTCTCCGACGCCGACCTCGCAGCCCTCTGGGACGCGTTCCACCGGACCTGCGCCGACCTGGGGATCGCGGTGGTGACGGGGCACACGGCCCGCTACGACGGCTGCGCGTGGCCGATGGTCGGCGGCGCCACCTGCATGGCCCTGGGCGCCGAGGACGCCTACGTGACCCCGCAGATGGCGCGCCCCGGCGACCTGGTCGTCGTGACGAAGGGCGCCGCGATCGAGGCGACCGCGCTGTTCGCCGCGACGTTCCCGGACCGGCTCGCGCGAGGCGTGGGGCAGGAGACGGTCCGCGCGGCCGACGCGCTGTTCGAGCGGATGACGGTGGTGCCCGAGGCGGTCGCGGCGCGGGAGTTCGGGCTCCGCGAGCACGGCGTCACCGCGATGCACGACGCGACCGAGGGCGGCGTCCTCGGAGGGCTCCTCGAGGTCGCGGTCGCGTCGGAGGTCGGGATGCGGGTGGAGCTCGAGGCGATCCCCGTGCGTCCGGAGGTCCGCGCCGTCTGCGACCACGTGGGGATCGACCCCTACCTGTCGATCAGCGAGGGCACCTTGATCGCGACGGTCGTGCCCGGGCGGGCCGACGCCTACCTCGCGCTGCTCGCCGAGCGTGGGGTCGACGCCGCGGTCGTCGGCGAGATCGTGCCCCTCGAGGCCGGGCGGACCCTCGCCGACGCCGCCGGCGCGCGGCCGCTCGCGCACCCCGGGCTGGACCCGTTCTGGGCCGCCTTCGGCGCGTGGGCGGCCGGGGCGGCCGGCTGATCCCGCCTTCCGGCGCCGGACGACCTGGGCCGACGCGTCCCGGCCCGGCGGCCCCGGTATCGTGCGCCGGTGGATCGGATCTGCATCGGCGGTGTGATGCTCGACGTGCATGCTGCTTCCGGCGCGCTGGCCTCGGGCGGCGACGATCTTGCGGGTGGGCTGGTCGCGGTAGCCCTGCCCGAGCGGGGCATCGATACGGCGTCCGAGCCACTGCCGGGCGAGAACTCCCGCGCCGCCGCGGCGTGCGGCCAGGTCAGGGTGCTCGCGGAGGGCTTCAGCGGGAAGGCTGCCCCGCAGTTCCTGCTCGTATCGCTGACCGAGGAAGCGGAGGGGCGCTGGCTCGAGGCCAACCTCGCACTGGAGGTCGACACCCGGGTCACTGGGGCCGACGCGGTTGAGCTCCCCGGTGGCGCATGAACGGCGCCCGCGCACGAGCGGCCGGCGTCACCTTGCTCGTCGCGCTGTCGCTCGTCGTGGTCGCGTGGGGGTTCCTGTCCGCCTACCCGAGCGGGTCGACGGTACCCAAGGGGGCCGACACGCCACAGTACGTGTGGGAGCTGCGGTCGGTCGCCGGCGAGGGCCTCGATGCGCTCCCGACGTTCCGCGGCTCGCACCTGCTGAACTCGAACGCGGACCGGCCAGCCCTGCCGGTGGTGTTCGCGTTCCTGCACGCGCTGGGCGGCCCCGACTCCTCGGGCTTCGTCTTCGTCCTGCCCGCCGTGCTGGCGGTCGCCCTCGGGATGATCGCCGTCGGTCTCTCACGGCGCGGTCTGGCCGAGCCACGGCTCAGCGCTCCGGTTTACGCGCTGGTCGCCGGCGTGGGACTGCCGCTCGCTTTCGCCGGAAACGGGAAGTTCGACGAGCTGATGGCCGCCACCCTGATGCTCGCCGGCGTCGCCCTGCTGATGCCGGCCCTGCGCGGAGAGCGTCCGCCGGCGGCCGGGGCGGCGCTGCTCTTCGTGGCGGCCTGGAGCGCCCACTGGATGGTGGCGGCGGTGATCGCGGTCGCGCTCTGTGGCACGGTCCCGTGGATCTGGCTGGTCCCGGGGTTGGGGTTAGATGACCGCGGCGTCGTCATCCGCCGGTTCCTGGCGGTGTTCGGCGTTGCGGCGCTGGGCGTCGTCGTGGTGACCCTTCTCGCGCCGGCGCTCCCGCAGCCGCCGCTCGCCGTGACGGCCGCCGGCGTGGCCGCGAACGTAGAGCGACAGGTGCCCGCCGCCCTGTGGTCGCCGCTGTTGCCGGCCGCGGCGGTCGGCGTCGTGGTCCTGTTCCTGCGTCCCGGCGATCCCCGGGCAGGGCTGGGTCCGCTGCTGTCCTGGGCGGCGCTTGCGGTGGCCGGACTCGCCGCCGCGGCGGTGGCGTCGGGGGTGCCGTCCTACCGGCTCCTATCGATCTCATTGACGTTGCCGGTCCTAGCGGCCGCAGGCGTGTCGGGACTGGCCCGGTTGCTCGCCGGCAGCTCGGGCCGGGTGCGTGCCGGCGTGGCCGTGGTGGTGGTGCTCGTCGCGGCCGCGGCGCTCGCCGCTGACACGATCGGCGCGTGGCGCGCAAGGACCGCGGCCTCCTCAGCCTCGAGCGCATCGATCTACGCCGCCCTGGGTCGCGCTGTGGAGGGGACCTCGCGCCCAGTGGTGCTCGTGGTGGACGATGCCCGCGGCGACCCGGCACAGACCGGCTTCGGCACGATCCCGGCCCTGCGCCGGTTCCGCGCGGGACTGCCTGCCGACGTGATCGCGCGGTCGGCCGTGTACTTGGGCGACCCCCAACGCCTGCTAGAGGGCGAGCCGACCCTTCGTCCGCACGTGCCGGGTTTCGACGACTGGTCGCGCGAAGCGTGGCGGGGCGTCGCGCCGCTGGTCCCCGACGATCCGATCGTGGTGATCGTGCCCCCGCACGAACAGGGGTTCGACGCTCTCGCGTCCGCGTACCCGGGATGGAGGGTGGCCTCCTGGCTGCTGGCGCCGGCGGGCGGTATCGGTGGCGTGCCGTCCACCCCGCCCCCGCTTCCGCCGATCCGATGGTCCCAGCTGCTGCGATGGACCCTGCTGACCCTCGCTGTGCTGGCGGCGACGGGGATCGGCTGGTCCCTGCTGCTGGTGGGCGGCGACTTCGGCTCGCGGGTCGCGCTCGCGCCGGCGCTCGGGCTGGCTGTGCTGGCGATCGCCGGGCTGATCCTGGAGGCTGCGGGTGGGCGGAGCGGTGGAGCCGCGGGCCCCTGGACCGCGGCACTCGTCGCGATGGCGGGGATCGTCGCGGCGTGGTGGGCGCGGCGTCGCAGAACGCGACGGCTGCGGACAGCCCCGCGGACGACGACGCCTGTCAGCGCAGCCAGGTCTGGATGATCACCTTCGAGAAGTTCCAGCCGTAGCGGAGCGATCTGGGCTTCTTCGAGGTGCCGCTCGAGCGGGCGGCGATCGTCACGGGAACCTCCACCACACGGGCGCGGTGGCGCAGCGCCTCGATCAGGATCTCGCTCGTCCAGAACTGGTCCTGTTCGAGCACGAGCTTGCGCAGCAGGTCGGCCCTCGCAGCCCGGTACCCGCTGGACGGGTCGGTGATCCGCCGCCCAGTCAGGACCGTGACCATCCGCGAGAACACGTGCACGCCGATGTGGCGGATCAGGCTCTCTCGCTCGAACTCGCCCAGCAGCCGGGATCCGTTGACGTAGTCGGCCTCCCCCCGGGCGATGGGTCCTACGACGGTGGGGAGCTCGCTCGCTAGGTGCTGACCATCCGCATCCATCGTCACGACGATCTCCGCATCGAGCTGAAGGGCGATCTCGTAGCCAACGCGCAGCGCGAGGCCACCGCCGCGGCGGATCGGCAACTGGGTCACGAACGCGCCGGCGTTGCGGGCTACGGTGGCCGTCCCGTCCTGGCTGCCGTCGCTCACGACGACGGGGAGCACGCGGTAGCCTTCGACGGCCTCGGGGAGCGAGCGGATCACGGAGCCGACGCTCGACTCTTCGTTGAAGGCGGGGGTGACCACCACGAGTCGCGGCCCCTCTGGGAGCGCCGCGGCTCTGGTCCAGTCGAACCGCTCGGTGCCGAGCGCCTCGATCAGCAGCCTGAGGTTGCGTTCGTTCGTGTCGGTCGCGGACTGCACGCGCAACAGCAGGAACAGCAGGACGAACACGGCCAGGGTCAGCAGGAAGATGAGCCGCCGGTCGTTGCCCTGCTGCACGTCGAACGTGTGGAACAGGGGGTCGAACAGGCCGGGGGACACCGATAGCGTGACCAGCCCGATCGCGAGAACCCCGATGATGATCAGGCTCAGCCGGCTGATCCGCCGGCGCTCGTACGCCCGGACGGTGAGCAGGAAGAATACGAGGGCGGCGACGACGCCGAAGATACGGACAGCCGTCACACCCGCTCCGCCCCGCCGCTCATCCGGACGCGGGCCGCCACCGGTCGCGCGGCATGATGTGGTCCTCGATCACGCGGCCCTTGAAGCGCTGGATCGTGGAGAACATCGACTCGATCAGCGTCTCGTTCAGCAGGTGCGGCTTCAGCCCCAGGTCGAGCAGCTTCGTGTGCGAGGCGTTGTAGTAGTGCTCCTCGAGCTCGACCCGCGGGTTGTCGATCGCGCGCACCACGACATCGATCCCGACCTCGGCGCCCGCCTTCTCGACGAGCTCCGCGAGCTCCCAGATCGCGAACTGCTCGGTGAACTGGTTGAACACGCGGTACTCGCCTGGGTCGGCAGGGTGCGTCACCGCGAGTTCGACGCACTGCAGCGTATCGACGATGTTCAGGTAGCCGCGCGTCTGCCCGCCCTTGCCGTACACGGTGAGCGGATGGCCGATCACCGCCTGCAGGCAGAAGCGGTTCAGCGCCGTGCCGAAGACGTCGTCGTAGTCGAACCGGGTCATCAGCCGGTCGTCCAGGGCGGTCTCGTCGGTCTGGATCCCGTATACCACGCCTTGATTCAGGTCCGTCGCGCGCAACCCCCAGATCCGGCACCCGAAATGGATGTTGTGCGAATCGTGCACCTTCGACAGGTGGTACATCGAGCCGGGGACCTTCGGGAACGGGAGGTAGTCGGTCCGCCCGTTGTGGTTGATCTCGATGAACCCTTCCTCGATGTCGATGTTCGGCGTGCCGTACTCGCCCATCGTGCCCAGTTTCACGAGGTGGCAGTCCGGCGCGAGGTCGCGAATCGCGTAGAGCACGTTCAGCGTGTTCACCACGTTGTTCGTCTGCGTGAACACCGCGTGGTCGCGGTCCTTCATCGAGTACGGGGCCGAGGGCATCTCGCCGTAGTGCACGACGGCCTCCGGCTGGAACTCGCGGAACACGCGCTCGACGACCGGCCACTCGGTGAGGTCCCCGATCGTCACCCCGATCTCGCGGCCGGTGAGCGCGCGCCAAGCCTCGACGCGCTCGGCCAGCGGGACGATCGGGGTGAGCGAGTCGGTGCCGGCCTCCGCGTGGGCGCGGCGGCGGAGCTCGTTGTCGACGACGTGGACGTCGTGGCCGCGGTTCGAGAACCGCATCGCGGTGGGCCAGCCGAGGTAGCCGTCGCCGCCGAGGATCAGGATGCGCATGTGATGATCTCCGAGGTGGGGGACCAGGGCATCGTAGCCGACGACGGGCCCTTCCCGCCGCTCTGGGAACGGTTCAGGCGATGTCTCGAAGGGCATCCAGCACGCGGTCGACCTCGTCGAGCGTGTGGTAGTGGCAGAACCCGATCCGCACCGCGCCGCCCGTCTCGAGCAGCCCGAGCCGGTCGAACACCTCGATCGCGTAGTAGTGGCCGTCCCAGGTGAAGACGCCGCGCTCGGCCAGGGCCGCCGACGTCGCGAGCGGGTGCTGGTCCCCGAGCCTGATCGCGAAGGTCGGGGTGCGCTCGTCCACCCGGGAGGGGTCGGCGATCCCGACGAGCCGCGCGCCCGGCACGGAGCCGAGCCCGCCGAGGAAGCGCCGGGCGAGCGTGCGCTCGTGCGCGTGGATCGCGTCGAACCCGGCCACGATCGCGGCGCGGCGCGAACCGTCGGCCGGCCCCCCGCACCGCTCGCCGACCTCCGCGAGGTAGCCGATCGCGGCGATCGTGCCCGCCATCGCCTCGTGGTTCTGCGTGCCGGTCTCCCAGCGGTCGGGGTTCACGTCGTCGACCGGGCGGAGCTTGTAGGGGGTCCAGGCCTCGAGCACCTCGCGGCGAACCCCGAGCATCCCTTGATGCGGGCCGAAGAACTTGTACGGGCTCGTGGCGACGAGGTCGGCCCCGAGCCCGTGCAGGTCGATCGCGCGGTGCTGCGCGACGTGGACGCCGTCGAGCGCGACGAGCGCGCCCGAGGCCTTCGCGCGCGCGACCAGGTCCCCGGCGGGCGGCATCGTGCCGACCGCGTTGGACGCGAGGGTGAACGCCACGAGCCTCGTGCGATCGGTGAGCGCGGCGTCGAACGACGCGAGGTCGAGCGTGACGTCCTCGGCGCAGACGTCGACCCAGCGCACGGTGGCGCCGGCGTCGCGCGCGGCCAGCACCCAGGGCCGGACGTTCGCGTCGTGGTCCAGGCGCGTCACCACGACCTCGTCGCCGGGTCCGAGGGTGCGCCCGAACGAGCGCGACAGGTGGAGCAGCAGCGAGGTCGCGTTCTGCCCGAACACGACCTCGTCGGGGTCGCAGCCGAGGAGGTCGGCGCCGGCCCGGTGCGCCTCGGCGATCGTCTCGTCGATCTCGTGGCTCGCGAGGAACGCGCCGTGCGTGTTCGACGAGCCGGCGCGCAGCCGTCCGGCGATCGCGTCGATCACCGTGTCGGGCGTCTGCGACCCGCCCGGCGCGTCCGCCCACACGAAGGGGCGGCCGTCGGGGCCGGTGCGCGCGAGCGCGGGGAACCGGGAGCGGATCGCGTCGACGTCGTAGGCGAGGCTCATGAACCGGAGCCTCCCACACCTCCGCCGCCCGCGCCTCGCGCGTTCGTGACCCGGGAACGCAGAGGGCGCCCCCGTGGGGACGCCCTCTGGGAGGGAGGTTGGATACCTCAGACGCCGGTGCGGCTCAGGTCGGCTCGGAGCTGGTCGCCGGTCAGCGCCTCGTGGCGGACCCGCAGGTCGATGTAGAGCAGGATCGAGACGAGCGCCGAGAACGGCGCGACGATGATCTGCCCGATCGATCCGAAGATCCACTGCAGGAACCAGTTGCTGCCGCCGATCGCGCCGATGATCCCCGCGATGATCCCCGTGATGATCCCCGCGACGACGATCGTCCCGAGGACGTGCCAGAACGAGCCCTTCACGAGGTTCCAGGAGCGGCCCATCGCGTCGGTCCCCCGACGATCCTCGACGATCAGGGCCGGGATCGCGACGGCCAGCATCGTGAGGAAGATCACGCCGGGGATGATCAGCAGGATGAAGCCGATCCCGACCACGAGGCCCACGAGGATCGACACGAGCAGCACGCTGCCGAACCGCCGGAACCCGTACCGGTAGCTGGCCTCCGCGTCGACCGGGTCCCCGACCGACGCGAGCGCAGCCCCCCGCGTGAGCGCCGCCTGCAGGACGGCCGAGATGATGACGGTGATCGCCAACCCGATCAGCGTGCCGGCGACGAACGTGCCGAACGAGGCGTTCGTGGTCGTGCTCGTGATCGTCTGGCCGCCGATCGTGACGCTCGACTCCGTCGTCCCGGGTTTGAACACGACCCCCGTGAGGAGGTGGCTGATGAACGAGAGTGGGACCACCACGATCGCCACGATCGTGATCAGCTTCGCCGCGTTCGCCTTGTAGACGTTGAACGCGGTCGAAAGGATGTCGCCCAAGCCGCGGGGCGGGATCTGCCCGCCACCTCCTGCGCTGGGCGGGGGCGGCGGGGGCGGGGCGAAGCCGCCGGAGTCACTCATGAGCCCTCCTTACGGGGTCCGAGACGGCCGGATACTACGCCTCGGCCTCACGGAGGGCGCGCAGGTGGGGGAAACTTATGCGGGCTGCAGGTCCCAGTCCGGCGGCAGTTCCTCGGCGTGCCAGGCCGGATCGGGGGTCCATCCCTCCCACTCCGTGTCGAACGGAGGCTCGCGCAGGAGCACGTGCTCGACCGCTCGCTCGCCCCAGTGCCGGAACCACTCGGCGTCTTCTTCGGTGAACAGCCCTTGCGCGACGGCCTGCGCCAGCTCGTCCTCGTCCTTCCAGGACCACGACGAGCGGTCGGGCGGGATCGTGACGTCCAGGAGATGCTCCACGGTGTCGAACCCGGCGGGGGAGCGGCGGAGCGGCGACTGCAGGTTCACGTAGTACTCCTGCAGCCGGCCGACCGGATCGAACGGGAGGATCACCGCGTAGGGGACGTCGGGGAACGCGAACGACAGGATCCGCGTGTCGCCGCGCTCGGTGTCCTCGAGCTCCCAGCTCTGGGCGGGGATCCGAAGCGGCGCGCCGTCGGGGCCGACCGGCTGCTTGCAGCGGACGTGCGGCGGCACGTGGAACATCTGGAGGTTGTCGTCGTCCAAGACGACCACGGCGGGACGCGCGTACCAGAGTCGTCCGGCCCAGATCTCCCGGAGCGCGACGACCTCGCCGGGCTCGCGCCGCGCCGGGATCGGTGTCGCGTCGGGGTTCGGAGCCGGCGTCCCTCCCATGGCTCGAGCGTAGTCGCTCGGTTCGAGGACGACGGGGGCTTTGTCCGAAGGTCGGAACGGACGGGTGGAACGGTCCGTCTTGACGGATGTCCGAGACGAGGAGTACGGTCGAGACCCCCTCGAACATACGTTCGATTCCGGATCGATCCGGGTCGATCCCGGGGTCCGTCGAGGGGGTGATCGACGCGAGGCAGGCCGGGGATGACGAAGCGGTTCGACGAGGAGGTCCGGGTCGAGCGCGACGGCGGGTTGCCGTCGGCGTTCGAGTGGCGAGGGCGTCGCTACGAGGTCCGCGACGTGATCGGCAAGTGGCGGATCGAGGGTCGGTGGTGGGCCGACGGCCGCGACCGCGAGTACTGGCGGGTCGAGGCGCGCGGCGGCGCCGTCTGGGACCTCTACTTCGACCGCCAGCACGACCGCTGGCACATGGAGCGCCTGTGGGACTGACGGCCCCCGTTGACGCCCACGGCCCTTCGGGCGTATATCTTGAGCATCTGCTCAAGATAGTGAGTGGGCGCGATGCGCGGACGGACGGAGACGGAGCGGCTCGTCGTGTCGGCGATCGTCGCGGCGGCGATCGGCGCCGTCGGTCTCGCCGCGATCATCGGCGTGTGGCCAGGCGCGTTGCTCTCCGGGGTGCCGGTCGTGGTGGCACTCGTGCCGATGGTGGTCCGTCGTCGCCGGGCACGGATCGCGTCGGCGGCGCTGTTGTGGGCGACGTGCGTCCTGGCCGGGACCTCGTTCGTGGGGATCCTCCTCGTGCCGGCCGCGATCGTGATGACGGTCGCCGCGACCAGGCGCGACGAGCCCGTGTCGGCAGTGCGATCGATGCGCGGACGGACGAACGCAGACGTGATCGCGGCGGCGGCGTTCGTCGTGGCGGTCGTGGGGGCGCTGGTGGCGGCGTTCGCCCCGCTCGGCCGATCGTGCTCGTCCACGGCTGTCGTCCCCGCGCTCGGGCACGGATCGCCGGCTCCCTCCGTCGAAGAGGCCTGCCACGGCGTCAGCTCGTTCTCGATCGACGGGTCCTGGGTCCTCGTGGTGGTGTCGGTGCCGGTGCTCGTGGCGCTGATCCCGGTCCTGGTGCGTCGTCGGAGGGCGCGGATCGTCTCGGCCGTCCTGCTGTGGGCCGGATGCGTCGTGGGGATGTGGTCGGTCGGGATGTTCTTCGTGCCGGCCGCGATCGTGATGACGGTCGCGGCGGCTCGCGACGACCACGTGCCAGCGATGCCGCCGGCCTAGGGCACCACCGTGAAGCCCTCGTCGGCGAAGTCGTCGTCGAACGAGAACGCGTGCCGGATCCCTTCGAGCCGCATCAGCTCGAAGCTCGTCCTGTCGACGAACGAGATCCGGCGCCCCAGCCCGGCGAGGAACGCGGCGATCGCTCGGTCGTGGAGCGCCCGGTCGACGAACCTGATGTCGAGCGCGGGCAAGACGTCGTCGATCAACGTCCTGACGGCCGAGCCGCCCAGACGCGCATGCGTCAGGGCGATCGTCTCGCTCACCACGTAGCTGTGCGTGCGCAGCGTCTGGTCGCCCTCGGCGGTGACGTCCTCCAGCCATCCGATCGCACGATCGTGTCGCGGGTCTCCCTCGTCCATCAGCGCGAACAGGCCCGACGTGTCGACGAAGAACGTCATCGCTTCCCGAGGTCCTGTTCGTAGATGTCCGCGAGGTACTCGTCGTGCCGTTCCGCGACGACGGTCTTGCCTTCGACGTCGCGCAACCCTCCGGCACGGATCACCTCGAGG
>JBLMXP010000202.1:0-18126 GCA_050257835.1 Planctomycetaceae bacterium
GGCCGACGCGACCCCGCCACGAACGTCACGAACGACGACCCGCTCGTCACGGGCCGGATCGCGCTCGCGCATCTGCACGAGATCCCCGACTACTACGACCGCCTCGCGGCGATGGAGGCCGACGCCGGCTCGTAGGCGTGCGGTCGCTCGCCCCGGTGCGATGATGCGCGGCGAGCCATCGTGCGAGGGGAGGTGACCGTGGCGTCGTCCTACGTCGCGGACGTCACGCTGTTCGACGGACGCCGCGTGCAGGCCCATCGTGGCGTCCTCGTGGAGGGCGAGCGGATCGCGTGGGTCGGGGCCCACGCGCGCGCGCCGCGCGAGGCCGTGCGGGCCCGCGCGGTCGATGGTGCGGGCGCCACGCTCACGCCGGGGCTGATCGACTGTCACGTCCACCTCTCGATGGACGGCACGGCCGACTTCGCCTCGGAGGCGGCGGCGTTGAACGAGGCGCGCGCGGTCGCGAAGGCCACCGCGAACCTCCGGCGGCACCTGTCCGCCGGCATCACGAGCGTCCGCGACCTCGGCGGGCCAGCGATCGCCGAGCTGAGCCGCTGCGTCGCCGAGCGCATCGTGCCCGGACCGAACCTCGTCTCGGCGGGTCGGGCGCTGACGATCACGGGCGGGCACGGCCACAACGTGGGCTTCGCCCGCGAGGTCGACGGCGCCGACGCCGTCCGTCGCGCCGTCCGCGAGGAGATCCGCTCGGGCGCGCGCGCGATCAAGGTCGTCGCGACCGGCGGCGTGCTGACCCCCCGGATCGGCTCGACGTTCACGGCGTTCACGCCCGAGGAGCTCGCCGCGGCGGTGGGGGAGGGGCACGCGTGGGGATGCGGCGTGGCCGCGCACGCGATCGGCGCCGAGGGCATCCTGCAGGCGGTCGAGGCCGGCGTCGACTCCGTGGAGCACTGCGTGCAGGCGACCGCCGCCGTGGTCCGCGCGATGAAGGCGCGCGGCACCTTCCGCTCGGCGACCCTGGTGGCGCTGCTGGGGATCGCGGGCAACCCCGACGAGGTGCCCGCCTACGCCGCGGAGAAGGCCCAGGCGCTCGTGGCCGATGCGCGGGAAGGGCACGCGCGGAGCGTCCGGGCTGGCGTGCGACAGGTCGTAGGGACCGACGCGGGGACCCCGTTCAACCCGCACGGCAACGCGCCGCGCGAGCTCGTCACGATGGTCGAGTGGGGGACCCGCCCCCTCGACGCGATGGTGGCCGCCACCGCGAACGGGGCCGAGCTCCTGGGCCTGCCCGACGTGGGAACCGTAGAGCCGGGCAAGCTCGCCGACCTCTGTCTCTACGACGCCAACCCCGTGGAGGATCCGCGCGCGGTCCTCGCGCCGCGGCGCGTCTGGAAGGCCGGACGCCTATGGCGGGGCTGACCCGATGCTGCCGCTTCGCGACGCGACGCCGCGCCTGCGGCTGCCGGTCGTCACGGTCGCGCTGATCGCGGTCAACTTCGCCGCGTTCCTGTTCTGGCAGCCGACGCTCTCCGGCGGCGGCGAGGTCGCACAGCAGAACTTCTTCTGGTGCCACGGGCTGATCCCGTACGAGATCGCGCACGACGTGCCCCTGGCGAGGAGCGGCCTGGACGGGGCGCGCGAGATCGCGGCCGACTACCGGGTGTCGCTCGCTGAGGCGGAGCAGCTGCAGACCCACCTGCAGCGGATCTGCCCCGACAAGAGCCCGTGGCTCGCCGTGCTGACCTCGATGTTCCTGCACGGCGGCTGGTTGCACATCCTGGGGAACATGCTCTTCCTCTGGGTCTTCGGGGACAACGTCGAGGACGCGCTCGGCAAGCTCGGATACCTCGGCTTCTACCTGATCGGCGGCGTGGCGGCCGGAGCGCTGCAGTTCGTGATCGGGCCGAACTCGACGATCCCCAACGTCGGGGCCTCCGGCGCGATCGCCGCGGTGCTCGGCGCCTACATCGTCCTGTACCCGCGGTCGCGGATCCTCACCGTGGTCTTCTTCTTCATCATCACGGTGGTCGAGCTGCCGGCGACGGCCGTGCTCGGCCTCTGGTTCGTGCTGCAGCTGTTCGAGGGGGTCTCCGGGCTCGCGGGACAGGTCAACAGCGGGGTCGCGTACTTCGCGCACGTCGGCGGGTTCGCGTTCGGCGCCCTGGTGGCGTTCGCGTTCTTCCGGGGCAGACGGCGACGCGGCCCCGTGCGCCGCACCCGGCCGCCGCGCCTGCCGGGTCGTCCCGACATCGCCTGAGCGCATCGCCCGCGCTTCACGTCTCGCGCGTGATCCGCTCGATCAGCTCGGCGCCGCGCGCCACGTCGGCGAGCTCCTGCTCGGACAGGCCCGCCAGACCGGAGGTGAGGGCCTCCAGCCGTTGGCGCCGTCCCTTCGTGAGGGTGCGGGATCCCTTGGCGGTGGCGCGGACCAGGACGCCGCGCGCGTCGGCGGGGTCGGGTCCGCGCCGGACCAGCCCGTCGCGCTCCAGCCCGTCGACCAGACGCGACATCGTGGGAGCCGTGACGCCCTCGGCCGCCGCCAGCGCGCCGATCCCGATCGGACCCGCGTAGACGACGACCGAGAGCGCCGACAGCCGGGGAGGGGAGACGCCCAGGGCGTCGTCCTCGGCGCGCAGGCGACGCAACAGGTGCAGCGCCGCCGAGTGCAACCGGTCGGCGACCGCTTCGACCTCTCGCGTTGGGGAAGTTCGCCTTGACACGCTCTTCGGTTCCTGCTTCACTCAGCCCGTCTCATGTATTTGTTTAGGCTAAGCAAATAGAAGCCTAGCCGGAGGTGACGACGATGGCAAGCACCACGGAAGGGTTGTTCGCGGCGATCGACGCGGGCGACACTGAGCGCGTGGGGGCGATCCTCGGGCAGGAACCCGCCCTCGCGACCTCGCGCGACCCCGCGGGCGTCTCGGCGCTGATGCGGGCTCGTTACCGCTTCGATCCCGCCCTCGTGGACGCCGTGCGCGCGCACGTGGGGGATCTCGACGTGTTCGAGGCGGCGTCGTTCGGCGACGTCGATCGGCTCGCGGCGCTCCTGGACGCCGACCCCTCGCTCGCGAGCGTCCTCAGCGCCGACGGGTTCACCGCGCTGCACTTCGCGGCGTTCTTCGCGCAACCGGAGGCCGCGGCGCTGCTCCTGGGCCGCGGCGCCGTCGCCGACGCCCACGGCAGTGGCTGGATGACCGGCACCCCGCTGCACAGCGCGGCCACGAGCGGGTCGGTCGAGATCGCGCGGATGCTCCTGGACGCGGGCGCCGATCCGAACGCGCGCCAGTCGCACGGGTGGACGCCACTGCACTCGGCCGCCCAGAACGGGAACGCGCCGCTCGCGGCGCTCCTGCTCGAGCGGGGCGCCGACCCGGCGGCGAGGAACGACGACGGCACGACCGTGCTCGAGCTCGCCCGCGAGGGCGGGGACGCCGGGACGATCGCGGCGGTCGAGGCCGCGCTCGGCTGAGCCCCCGCGTTACGCGGCGGGGTACGGGTCGAACACGTATCCCTGCGCGACGGAATCGCACGGGTTGCCGCGCCCGTAGACGACCCGGCCGGCGGAGACGTCGGCCACGCACCAGAAGACCGTCTTCGAGTCCGAGGCGCCGGGCTCGGGGTGGCGGCAGACCGAGTCCGGCGCCGTCTCGTGGTCGGACAGGATCGTCCGCAGGGCATCCATCGTCACCGACCCCGGCGGCTGGGCGGCGATCAGCGAGCGCGCGCGCTCGTACCGCACGCCCGAGCGCACCGCGTACGTCGGGTCGCCCTCGTAGGGGAGCATCCGGTCGCACACGTAGTGGTTCGTGTGCGCGAAGTGGTCCTCGGCGTCGAACCCGGTGACCTCCGCGTCGGTGGCGCTTCCCTCCACGTTGGCGAGCGCGCCGTCGGCGGACGACAGCACGTTGTTGTAGGAGGAGGCTCGGTCGGGGCGCAGCGCGAGGTCGACCATCTCGGCGAGCGAGCGGGCGCGGATCATCTCGAGCACCTGGTGGTCGCGGCTGATCCCCACGCGCTCGTCGTTGGGGCTCAGCTCGTTGCCGGTGAGCGACAGGCCCGCGGAGTTCCACGCGACCGAGAGCACCGGGATCCCGCCGATCTGGAACACGACCGGGTCGCCCTCGACGCGCTTCTCGAGCGCGACGATGTGCTCCTCGGCCTCGGGCCGCAGGTCGTTGGTGTGCGCGACGAGCAGGTGCCCGTCCGCGGTGGCGCGCGGGCCGGCCACGACGTCGCTGCAGCGTCCCTGCGTCACGCGCTCGCGCGGCTCGTACCAGATCTCCTCGATCGAGGAAGCGAAGAACGCGAGCGGGTCGACGCCCGCCGCCTCGGCGCAGCCGTCGAGCTCCTCGATCAGCCAGGGCAGGCGCGGGGCCGTGAAGTCGCGGTAGGCGGCGGCGAGCGCGCGCTGCTCGCCCTCGGTCCGGGCGCCGGGCAGGTCGTCCCACAGGTGCGCGATCTCGGCCCGGATGTGGTCGCGGGCGGCCTCACCCATCTGGAGCCCGACCTCGCGATGGGTGCCGGCGACCCGGATCAGCGGGAGCGTGGGTGGCGTCATGGCCGCAAGTATGACCGAGCCGCCTCGTCCTCCGTCAGCGCCGGCGCTCCATCAGGAAGCAGCGGGCGCGCTCGCCGTCGTGGGTGTCGAGGTCCAGGACCTCGCGGACCTTCACGAAGCCCGCCTTCTCGTAGGCGCGCTGGGCCCGCGCGTTGCCGATCTCGGTCGTGAGGGCGATCCACGACGCGCCGAGGTCCTGCTCGAGGTGGCGACACAACAGGTCGATCGCACGCGCGCCGACGCCGAGCGCGTCCGGCTCTCCGATGAACACGTCGAGTCCGAAGGTCCGCTCGTCGAAGGGCACGTCCATCGCGCGCGCCTCTTCGGCGAAGGAGGCCCACCGGTAGCACTGGATGTAGCCGACCGGACGCCCGCCGAGCTCGATGATGCAGGGGGTGGTGGGAGAGGACGGGTGCGTCCGCTCGCCGTACTTCGCGGCGACCTCGTCCGCGGTGGGGGCCGGCTCGTCGGGGTCCCACCAGGCGCGGACGTGCGGCATCGCGCGCCAGCGGGTCATCGACGCGAGATCCCCGGGCGCGTTGCGCAGGCGCCGGATCGTCAGGTCGCCCTCGGCGGCGACGTCGCCGTCCACGCGAGGATGCTCGCACGACGCGGCCGCTCTCGCGGGTCAGTGCGGCTCGAGCCGGTGCATCTCCTTGCGGATGGCGTCCTCGGTGAGCGGTTTGCGCGGCACCAGGGCGTTCCAGGCGTGGATCGCGAGGCCGATGCCCCATCCGAACAGCACCCAGCCGGGCCAGAAGTAGCCGGCCCCCGTGGCCGCCCACACGAGGATCAGCCCGGCGTTCACGATCAGGTAGACGACGAGGTGCTCGTAGAACTCGCGTCGCTCCTTGATCCGCTTGATGGCCTCCTCACGGAGCTCGTCCTCGTTCATCGGCATCCCTCCTTCCCGTCAGGGTGGCGCGCGCGGGCGCGGGCGGGAGGGGCCGTCCGCACCGTGTCAGAGGGGCCATCTACCTTGGATCGCATGGAGACGAACGAGGTGTGCCGATGAGCGTGGACGCGTGGCTGGTGCTCGCCGCCGCCGTCCTGGGGCTGCTGGGCGGCATCGCGCTCGCGCGCGGCCGCGGCGCCGGGAGCGAGCGGGGCGACGACCTGCGCGCCCAGCTGGCCGTGCAGGCGGCCGAGCTCCGTCGGATCGCCGACCAGGGATCCCAGCGTGACCTCTCGGCCGAGCAGCTCCGTCAGGGCATGGAGGGCGCGCGCCGGGCGCTCGACGAGCTCCGGGTGCGCGAGCAGGAGCGCCGCACGGTCGACGACGAGCAGCGCGAGGTGGTCCGGCGCCTCGCCACCGTCCTGGCGGGCGGCGCCTCGAAGGGCCGGGCCGGCGAGCACATGCTCCGCGAGCACCTCGCCGAGCTCCCCCCGGCGATGCTCTGCACCGACTTCCGCGTGAACGGCAAGGTGGTCGAGTTCGGCCTGCTGCTGCCCGACGGCCGCCGGTTGCCGATCGACTCGAAGTGGACCGCCTTGGCCGAGCTCGAGGCGCTGGAGGCGGCCGAGGACACGCTCGAGCGAGACCGGTGCGCCCGAGCGGTCGAGCGTGCGGTGGTCGCAAGGGCGAAGGAGGTCGCGCAGTACCTCGACCCGGCGGTGACGGCACCGGTGGCGGTGGCGGCCGTGCCCGACGCCGCCTACGCGGTGCTCAAGCGGGCCCACGGCGACGCGTACGCGCGCGGCGTCGTGATCGTCCCCTACGCCTCGGCCCTCGCGATCGTCCTGTTCCTGTACTCGCTGGTCAGCCGTTACGGCGAAGCCGCCGACGTCCAGGCGAGCATCGCCGAGCTCGTGGGCGTCCTCGACCAGATGGAGTCGGTCGTGGAGAACCGCTTCGCGAAGGCCGCCGTGATGCTCACGAACGGCGCCGACGAGTTCCGTTCCCAGCTCGGCAAGGCGCGCGGCTCGATCGCCCGCGCCCAGGTCGTCACCGGTGAGCCAGCGGACGATGCCGACCCGCCCCGAGAGGACGGGCCCTCGCTCGCCGTGATCCGCTGAGCGGGCTCCGGTTCGCGCGGCGGCGCAGCCGATACCGACCGCCGCGCAGGGCTTCGACGCCGTCGAGTTCGACAACGTCGACGGCCGCCAGAACGAGACGGCTCGGCCCCCGGCGCGAACCTGCCCTCCGTCTGGGTCCACCGCCTTCGGCCTGCCGTCTGACCCAGATGACAGTTCTACCCGTTCTCTGCATACTTATCCGTGATGCAGACGAAGCCGGTCGCGGTGCTCGGTGCCTCCGGGTACTCCGGAGCTGAGGTCCTCCGGTTGCTGGCGGGGCATCCGGACCTTCAGGTGACGTTCGTCGGGGCGAAGTCGTCGGTGGGCGTCGCGCTCGCCGACGTCTTCCCGCATCTCGGATCGATCTCGGCTGGTGGGCTCGCGTTGCAGGAGATGACGGCGGACGCGATCCTCGCCGAGGCAGAGGTTGTCTTCTCGGCGCTGCCGCACGGTGCGTCCGCGGAGCTCGCGCCGCCGTTGCTCGAGGCGGGTCTCACCGTGGTCGACCTTGCCGGGGACTTCCGGCTGCCGGCCGATGCCTATCCGGAGTGGTACGGGTTCGAGCACCCGGCGCCTGCATGGCTGGACAAGGCCGTCTACGGGCTGCCGGAGGTGTTCGGGGACCTGCTGCCGGGCGCACGGCTGATCGCGAACCCGGGCTGCTACCCGACGCCGGTGATCCTCGGGGTCGCTCCGCTGCTCGCCGCAGGGTTGCTCACGCCCGGTCCGATCCGCGTGGATGGCAAGACGGGGCTGTCGGGCGCCGGCAAGGCGGCGGTCGAGGCCTCGCTGTTCACCGCGACCGAGGAGTCGGTGCGGGCCTACCGGGTGCCGGGGCACCAGCACACGCCGGAGATGGAGCGCGGCATCGAGCTCGCGACCGGCGCGGCGCCGAGCGTGCTGTTCGTGCCCCACCTCGTCCCCACGGTCCGAGGCGTCGTGACGACGGTCTACGCGGACGCGGCGCCCGGCGCGACCACCGCGTCACTCACCGCGTGCCTCGCCGCCGCGTACGCGGGCCGGCCGTTCGTCCGCGTCCTACCGGCGGGCGCGATGGTCGACTCGAAGCGCGTGCGGGGGACGAACGTGTGCGAGCTGCAGGCGGTCGTGGACGAGCGCACCGGGACCGCGGTCGTGGTGGGCGCGGTCGACAACCTGATCAAGGGTGCGGCCGGACAGGCGATCCAGAACGCGAACCTGGCGCTCGGGTTCCCCGAGGAGACGGCGCTGCCGACCCTGGCGGTGTACCCGTGAGCGTCGGGGTGACGTACCCCCGGGGGTTCCGGGCCGCCGGGGTGACGGCGGGCTTCAAGCCGAGCGGCCACCCCGACCTCGCGCTCCTGGTGGGTGACCCGGGCACGAGCGCGGCCGGCCTGTTCACGACGAACCGGGTCGCCGCCGCGCCGGTGCACGTGTCGAAGGCGCGACTCGCCGCCGGGCGCGGGCTCGCCGTGCTCGTGAACAGCGGGCAGGCCAACGCCGCGACCGGGCAGCACGGGGTGACGGACGCGTTCGGATCTTCCGCCGCCGTCGCGGACCTGCTGGGCCTCCCGGCCGACGACGTCCTCACCTGCTCGACCGGCGTGATCGGCGAGCCGCTGCACATGGTGGAGCTGCTGTCGGCGCTGCCGGCGCTGACGCGGGCGCTCTCCGAGGAGGGCGGCGCCGACTTCGCCCGGGCGATCATGACGACCGACACCGTGGCGAAGAGCGCCGAGGCCGACGCGGCCACGTTCCGGGTCGGCGGCGCCGCCAAGGGCGTCGGCATGATCAGCCCGAACCTGGCGACGATGCTCGCGTTCGTCACGACCGACGCGCCGGTCGAGCGGTCCGAGCTGCGCCTGTTGGCCGACGCCGAGCTGAAGCCTCGGTTCAACGCGTTCACCGTCGACGGCTGCACGAGCACGAACGACACCGTGCTGCTGTTGGCGAGCGGGGCGATCGGCAGCGCGCCGTTGCGCCCGGGCGACGGCCGGTTCGAGGCGCTCGCCGAAGCGATCGCGACGGTCGCCGACTCGCTCGTGTCGCAGCTGATCCACGACGGTGAGGGCGCGACGCACGTCCTGCTGGTCGACGTGGAGGGTGCGGCGAGCGATGCCGACGCGCGGCGGGTAGCGAAGGCGGTCGCGGACTCGCCGCTCGTGAAGACCGCGGCGTTCGGCGGCGACCCGAACCCGGGGCGGGTCGTGCAGGCCGTCGGGTCCTCGGGCGTCGACATCGATCCCTCGTGCATCGACGTCTGGATCGGCGACGTGCCGCTCGCGACCGGCGGCACGATCTCGCCCGCGTACTTCACCTCGCCGGTGCTCCACGACGCCGCGCAGGCCGCGATGCAGGCCCGCGAGTTCGTGGTGCGGGTGCGGGTGGGCGAGGGTCCGGGCCGTACGCGCGTCCTCGGCTGCGACCTGTCCTACGAGTACGTCCGGATCAACGGGGAGTACACGACGTGACGAGCAACCTGCCGCCGCAGACGCGTGAGCGCACCGTCGCCAAGGCGCGGACGCTCCTGGACGCGCTGCCGTTCATGCGCGAGCACCACGGCAAGGTGATCGTCCTGAAGTACGGGGGGGCCGCGATGGACAAGACGGGCCTGGCCGCCTCGTTCGCCGAGGACGTCGCGCTGCTGCGCTCGGTCGGGATCAGGCCGGTCGTGGTGCACGGGGGCGGCCCGGCCGTCACGCACCTGTCGGCCCGCTTGGGGATCGAGACGCGGTTCGTCGAGGGCGTCCGCGTGACCGACGCCGAGACGCTCGACGTCGCGACGATGGTGCTCGCCGGCAAGCTCAACACCGAGGTCGTCGCGACGCTCGTGAGCGGGGGCGTCGACGCCGTGGGCCTGTCCGGCGTCGACGGTCGGCTGCTGCTCGCGCGGAAGCAGGAGGGACCGGACCTCGGGTTCGTCGGCGAGGTCGTGCACGTCCGCGCCGACGTGCTCTCCGCGCTGCTCGACCAGGGGTTCGTGCCGGTCGTGGCCTCGATCGCGGTCGACGAGCACGGCCAGGCGTACAACGTGAACGCCGACGTGGTCGCGAGCGAGCTGGCGGTGGCGCTCGGCGCCGAGAAGCTCGTCTACCTGAACGACGTGCCCGGCCTGATCGGGCCGACGGGTGACCTGCTGTCGGAGCTCTCCGCGTCACAGTGCCTCGACCTGCTCGCGACCGACGGCGTGGTGGAGGGCGGGATGATCCCGAAGCTCGAGAGCGCCGTGCGGGCGCTGAAGGCGGGCGTCGGGCGCGTGCACCTCGTCGACGGGCGGGTCGAGCATTCGCTCGTGCTCGAGCTGTTCACGCCCGAGGGCGTGGGCACGATGATCGCCCCCGACGCCGAGGAGCCAGCGGAGGCGCCCGCATGACCCGTGCGAACGGGCACGCGAAGGGCCGCCGCCAGCAGGCGATCCTCGACCTGGTGGCCCGCGAGCCCCTGGGCAGCCAGGAGGAGATCCGGCACCGCCTGGCCGCCCTCGGGGTGGCCGCGACGCAGTCGACGATCAGCCGCGACGTGGAGGAGCTCGGGCTCGCCCGCGTGCACGACGCCGACGGCGTGCGCTACGTGGTGCCCGGCGCGGCCACGGGCGGGATGCCCCTGGGGATGCTCCGCCGCCTCCTCGACGAGTTCGCGCTGTCGTTCGTCCGCAGCGACGTCGGGCTGCTGATCCGAACCCCGCCCGGCGCGGCGGCCGCCCTCGCCGAGGGCATCGACCGCGTCGGGCTCGCGGAGGTCGCCGGCACGATCGCCGGCGACAACACGATCCTCGTGCTCGGGCGGGAGGGCGTGCGGCCCCCCGCGATCGAACGAGCGCTCACCCAGATCATGGAGGCGACGGGATGACCCCTACACGCACGGCGGTGCTCGCGTACAGCGGCGGCCTCGACACGTCGGTCACGATCCACTGGCTGGTCGATCAGGGCTACGAGGTCCACGCGGTCGCGGTGGACGTCGGGCAGCAGGAGGACTTCGCGCAGGTGGTCGAGCGCGGGGAGCGCGCGGGCGCCGCGAGCGTCCGGGTCGTCGACGCCACCGCCCGCTTCGCCGAGGAGGTCCTGACGAAGGCGATCAAGGCCAACGCCCTGTACGAGGGCAAGTACCCGATGGTCTCGGGGCTCGCGCGGCCGCTGATCGCCGACGAGGTGGTGCGCGTCGCGCGCGAGCTCGGCGCCGACGTCGTCGCGCACGGCTGCACCGGCAAGGGCAACGACCAGGTCCGGTTCGAGGTGTCGTTCATGGTGCTCGCGCCCGACCTCACGATCCTCGCGCCGATCCGCGACGCGCACATCCCGCGCGAGAAGGCCCTCGCGCTCGCCGAGGAGTGGGGGATCCCGGTCGCGAACGTCGTGGCGACCTACTCGGTAGACGAGAACCTGTGGGGGCGGACCGCCGAGTGCGGGCCGCTCGAGGACCCGTGGGTGGCGCCGCCCGAGGACGCGTTCGCGCGGACGAAGCCGGCGCCCGAACGGCCGACGGAGGCCGCCGAGGCGGTGCTCGCCTTCGAGCGCGGCGTGCCCGTGTCGCTCGATGGTCAGCCGATGTCGCTGCACGGACTGATCCGCGCCCTCGACGCGCTCGCCGGCTCCTACGGCTACGGCCGGGTCGACATGATCGAGAACCGGCGGGTGGGCATCAAGAGCCGCGAGCTGTACGAGGTCCCGGCGGCGCTGTCGATCATCACGGCGCACCAGGCGCTGGAGGACCTGACGCTCGAGCGCGAGGTCGCGCATCACAAGCCGCTGCTCGAGCAGCGCTGGGCCGACCTCGTCTACGACGGACAGTGGTTCAGTCCGCTCCGCCAGGCGATCGACGCCTACGTCGACGCGACCCAGGTGCACGTGACCGGCGAGGTCCGCCTGCGGTACGAGGCGGGGACCTGCACGGTGGTCGGGCGGCGCGCCGCGGCGTCGCTGTACGACCTGTCGCTCGCCACCTACGGCAGCGAGGACGCGTTCGACCAGTCCCATGCCGAGGGCTACGTCCGGCTCTACGGGCTCCCGCTCAAGATGTGGGCAGCGAAGCAGGGCCTGGACGGGTGAGCGAGCCCGGCGCGGGTGGCCAGCTCTGGGCCGGGCGGTTCTCGACGACCCCGGCGCCCGAGGCGCACGCGCTCGGCCGCTCGCTGGGCTTCGACGCACGGCTCGCGCCGTTCGACGTCGCCGCGTCGATCGCGCACGTCGGGGCGCTCCTCGACGCGGGCCTGCTCGACACCGAGGAGGCCGACGCGCTCATCGGTGCGCTGAAGGGCGTCGGGGAGGAGCTCGCCGCCGGCACCTTCGCGTTCGACGAGCGCGACGAGGACGTGCATTCGGCCGTGGAGCGCGCGGTGACCGCGCGGCTCGGAGACCTCGGCGCGCGGCTACACGCCGGCCGGTCGCGCAACGACCTCGTGGTGACCGACCTGCGCCTGTGGCTGCTCGCGGCGGGCGACCGGATCGCCGGCGCGACGGCGGCGCTCGGCCGGGTGCTCGTGGAACGCGCCCGTGAGCACGCCGGGACCGTGATGCCGGGGACGACGCACGCGCGGTTCGCGCAACCGGTCACGCTCGGGCACCACCTGCTCGCGCACGCGTGGGCGTTCGCACGCGACCGCGAACGGCTGGAGGAGTGGGCGGCGCGGACCTCCGTATCGTCGCTCGGCGCCGGCGCGCTCGCGACCTCCACGCTCGGGCTCGACCCCGAGGCGACCGCCGCCCGCCTCGGGCTCGCCGGGGCGTTCGAGAACTCGATCGACGCCGTGAGCGACCGGGACTTCGTGCAGGAGTTCCTCGCCGTGGTCTCGATCCAGGCGACGCATGCCTCGCGCCTCGCCGCCGACCTCGCGCGGTTCAGCGATCCGGCGCTTCGGTGGGCCGAGCTGGACGAGGCCTACTCCACGGGGTCGAGCATGATGCCGCAGAAGCGGAACCCCGACACGGCGGAGCTCGCCCGCGGCAAGGCTGCGCGCGTCGCCGGGGACCTCGTGACGCTGACCGCGCTGCTGCAGGGCCTGCCGCTCGGCTACCACCGGGACCTCCAGGAGGACAAGGAGCCCGCGTTCGACGCCGCCGACACGCTCGACCTTGTGTTGCCCGCGCTCGAGGGCGCGGTCCGCACCGTGCGGTTCGACGCGGCCCGGATGCGCGCCGCCTGCGACGACGAGGGCCTCTACGCGACCGACCTCGCCGAGGCCCTCGTGGCCACACGCGCCCCGTTCCGAGAGGCGCACCGGCGGACGGGGGAGCTGCTGAAGCGGCTGGCCGAGGAGGGCCGCACGCTGCGCTCGCTGAGCGACGAGGAGTGGACCGCGTTCGGCCTCCCCGACGGCGCCTCGCTGCTCGACCCGGATCGCGCCGTCGCGGCTCGGGGTGGTCCGGGCGGGCCGTCGCCGTCCTCCGTCCGCGCCCAGGCCGACGCGCTGGACGCGCTGCTCGGCGCCTAGGCGCGCTGGCGCCGGAGCACGAGGACGCCGAGCGCCGTCATCGCGAGCGCGAACAGCACCAGCGCGAGCAGGTCGGCCCAGACGTCTGCGAACCCCTGCCCGGCGAGCATCACGGCGCGGAGCGCGTGGACCGCGTGCGTGATCGGGAACAGGATCGACAGCCACCGCAGCGGCGGCCACAGGGTCGCCGTCGGCCACCAGAGGCCTCCGAGGAAGATCTGCGGCAGCAGCACAAGCGGGATGAACTGGATCACCTGCAGCTCGTTGCGCGCGAAGAACGACAGCGCGATCCCGAGGTTCACGACCCCGACCACGAGGAGCAGCAGGATCACCAGCACGAGCCAGAACGGCCCGGCGACCGTCGCGTTCAGCACGAGGATCGCGTAGCCGAGCACGAACCCGGACTGGACGGCGGCGAAGGGCAGGAAGCCCAGCAGGTACCCGGTGAGGATCTCGGCCTTCGTGATCGGCGAGGCGAGCAGGCGCTCCAGGGTGCCGCTCGAGCGCTCGCGCAGGAACGCGACGCTCGTCAGCATGAACGTGAACAGGAACGCGAACGTGGTCACCATCGCCGGCGCGGCGAAGGAGATCGTCGACGGTCGCGACCCTCCGACCAGATCGAGCCGCTCGACGCTCAGGCCGGGCAGCGTGCCCTGCTGGACCGGCTCGCCCTGCGCGAGGGCGCTCGCGCGAGCGGCGGCCTGCACGATCGTGCTCTCGATCTGGAGATCCTCGCCGGGGACCACCACCGTGAGCTTGGGAGGGCACGTGTCGAGGCATCGGTCGACCGGGACGAGCGTGATGGCGCCGGACACGTCCCCGTGGCGGACCGCGGCGATCGCGGCGTCGACGGCGGGCTCTCGCACGATCGCGATGCCGGGCTGCAAGGTGAGCGCGCCCACGAAGCGCTGGGTGGCGCCCGAGACCGCGACCTTCAGCGGCTCCTTGCTGTCGCCCACGAGGTAGCCGATCAACGCCATCACGATCAGCGGGACGACGACGATCAGCCCGAGGCTCCGGCGGTCGTGGCGGAACCCCCGCACGATCCGCAGGGCGAGCGCCCAGATCCTCGTGCCGCTCACGACGGCGCCCCCTGCGTACGCAGCCGCAGGAAGGCGTCCTCGACCGAGGAGGCGCCCTGCCGCCCCACGAGCTCGCTCGCGGCCCCGACGTCGAGGATCCGGCCGTCCGCGACGAACGCGATCCGGTCGCAGCGGTCCGCCTCGTCCATCACATGGGTCGTGACGAGGATCGTCGTGCCCACGTTGCGGATCGTCGCGAACTCACGCCACAGACGCCTGCGGAGCTCGGGGTCGACGCCCACCGTCGGCTCGTCCAGGAGCAGCAGCCGCGGGTAGTGCACCATCGCGCAGGCGAGGTTCGCGAGCTGACGCTGGCCCCCCGACAGCTCGTGCACGGGCCTGTCCACCTGCTCGGTGAGGCGCAGCAGCGCAAGGAGCTCGTCGCCGCGGGCGCGTGCCGAGCGCGCGCTCAGCCCGTAGACCGCGCCGAAGAAGGCGAGGTTCTCGCGGACGGAGAGATCTTCGTACAGCGCCGCGGACTGCGTCATATAGCCGATCTGCTCGGCGACCGCGCGTCCCGGGGCGTGCCCCAGCACCTCGATCGTGCCCTCGTTCGGCGACACGAGGCCGGCCACCGTGCGGATGAACGTGGATTTGCCGGCGCCGTTGGGCCCGATCAACCCGAGGATCTCACCCGCGTGCACGGTGAGCGTCAGCCCGTCGAGGGCACGCACGGCGCCGAAGGTCTTCACGAGCCCCTCGGCGCGGATCGCCTCGCCAGCCGCCCTCATGTCGGCATCTTCGCGCATCGACCCGGCGAATCGCCGGACGAACGGCCCGCCGCGGACACGCGGAAGGCCCGGCGCGAAGCGCCGGGCCTTCCGGACGCCGCGTCGCGCGTCAGCCCATCACGCGGACGTTGGCGGCCTGCGGCCCCTTCTGTCCGTCGGTGACGTCGAACTCGACCTGCTGACCCTCTTCGAGGTTGCGGTACCCCTCGCCCTGGATCGCGCTGAAGTGCACGAAGACGTCGGGACCGCCCTCCTGCACGATGAAGCCGAAGCCCTTCTCCGGGCTGAACCACTTGACCGTTCCGGTCGCCACCCGCACTCCTCCTGTATCCGTGGTGCGCCGGGCACGATAGCCCAACCCGCGGGCCGCACGCCAGCGTCCTACGCTTCGTCGATGCGCTTCGTCGTGCGGGACTTCGGGGAGGCCGACGCGCGCGCCGTCGCGGCCTGGCGCTACCCGCCGCCCTACGACGTGTACGACGAGGCGAGCGACCCCGACGACCTCGAGGCCCTGATGGACGCGACGAGCTGGCCCGGCGTGTACTTCGCCGTCGACGACGCCGACACCGAGGCGCTCGCCGGTTTCCTCGAGCTCCGCCACGACGGCGACGAGGTCGAGCTGGGCCTCGGCATGAGCCCGGACCTCACGGGCCAGGGGCTCGGCCCCTCGTTCGTGGGTACGGCGCTCGCGTTCGCGCGCGAGCGGTGGAGCCCCTCGACCTTCGCGCTCGACGTCCTCCCGTGGAACGAGCGAGCGATCCGTGCCTACGAGCACGCCGGGTTCGTCCGCGGCGAGGTGTACGTCCGCCGGTTCCCCAACGGCGTCGAACGGACGTTCCTTCGTATGACGCGTCCGGCCTGACGGCCGGTACGCTCAGATGGAGATGGAGGAACGGACGTTCTCGAGCGCGGTCGTGGTGTTCGCCCACCCCGACGACGCGGAGTTCATGTGCGGGGGCACGATCGCGAAGTGGGCTGAAGCCGGCTGCGAGGTGCACTACGTCGTGTGCACCGACGGCTCGGCCGGCTCCAACACGCCCGGCGAGGACCGCGCGCACATGCGGCCGATCCGCGAGGCCGAGCAGCGCGCGGCCGCCGAGGTCCTCGGGGTCGCGAGCGTCACGTTCCTCGGCGCGCTCGACGGCCTGCTCGAGGTGACCCCCGAGATGCGCAAGGCGGTGACGCGGGAGATCCGACGCCGTCGTCCGGAGGTCGTGGTCGCCCCCGACCCGGGCCGCCTCTGGTCGGGCAACGGCTACATCAACCACTGGGACCACAAGCAGGCGGGCCTCCTCGCCCTGACCGCGGTGATGCCCGACAGCCCCACGCGGGTGATGTTCCAGGAGCTGGAGGACGAGGGGATCGAGCCCTACGAGATCCCGAACTTGTGGCTCGTGGCGAACGAGCCCGACACCTGGGTCGACATCACGAACACGATCGACCGCAAGATCGCCTCGCTCGCGGCCCACGTGTCGCAGGAGGGTGAAGCCGCGGCCCCGTGGGTCCGCGAGCGCGCCCGGGAGGTCGCGGCCGCGAGCGGCCTCGGGATGGAGTACGCGGAGGGGTTCAAGGCGTTCCGGTTCGTGGACGACGAACAAGAGGCACAGGTCGAGGCGGAGACATGAGCGAAGAGTTCCCCATCGAAGAGCCCGGCGAGGACGAGCCGTACGAGCTGAGCGCGCAGGAGCGCGAGGACATCGCGGCCGACCTCGAGGACCTGCGCGCGATGCGCGTGGTCTTCGAGCAGCAGAGCGTCAAGGGCGTCGTGATCGCGTGCCAGGACTGCGGTCAGAACCACTACTACGAGTGGGAGCTGCTCCGGGACAACCTCGAGCACATGCTCTCGAGCGGCGAGCCGCGGATGCACGAGCCGGCCTGGGACATCCAGGAGGACGAGTACATCCAGTGGGACTACGGCAAGGGCTACATCGACGCCCTGGCCGACACCGGCCTGGAGCCCGACCGCCGGATCGAGCTCACCCAGTGTCCGTGGTGCGAGACGCCGTTCGACACGGCGTTCCGTTTCTGCCCGACCTGCGGGCGCTCGCTCGGCGCCGTGCGCCTGTTCCGCGAGCTGCTCGACCGCGGGGTCGAGGAGCGTGAGGCCCGCGCGATGCTCGTCCGTGCCGGCTACGAACCGTTCTGACGCACCACCCGCGCGCCCCTGTATCCTGCCCGCGCCATGATCCAGTGGGCCAAGTACTTCCACATCGCCGCCGTCTTCATCCTGCTCGCGACGCACGGCACCTCGATGCTCGTCCTGTACCGGATCCGCGGCGAGCGCGACCGCGCGAAGATCCTGTCGATGCTGAACCTCTCCGGCGAAGCGGCGACGCCCACCTACGTGGCGCTCGGCCTCGTGGTCTTCACCGGCGTGTGGAACATGTACGCGATCGACGCCTGGTCGAAGGCCTGGGTGTGGCTCGCGATCGTGATCCTGGTCGTGATGGTCGGGCTGATGACGATGGTCGCCAAGCCCTACTTCGTCCGCGTGAAGGCGGCGTGCGAGGTCCGCCCCTCCGGCGTGCCGCGCGTCTCCGACGAGGAGCTCACCGAGATCACGAGATCCTCGTCGGCGCACGTGATCACCGCGATCGGCGTGATCGGCCTGCTCGCCATCCTGTACCTGATGGTCTTCCAGCCCTGGTCGTTCTGACGCGCTGTTAGGCGGGCGGGAGGGCTCGCTGGGCAGGGCCGTTGACCACCTCGCCGAGCGGGCTGTAGCGGGAGCCGTGGCAGGGGCAGTCGAAGGTCTTCTCGCCGGGGTTCCAGCCGACCGTGCAGCCGAGGTGGGTGCAGCGTGCGGTCATCACGTGCAGCTCGCCGGACTCGTCCATGTAGGCGGCCATCTTCTCGCCGCCGCGCTCGATGATGCCGCCTTCGCCGGGCGCCAGCTCGGACACGATCTGCACGACGGTGCGGCACATCAGGACGTCGGTCGGGGCGCGGTCGATCACCTTCTCAGGGATCGAGCCGAGGATGAAGCCCTTCGCGCCGGCGATCCCCTTGTTACCGACCACGAGCAGGTCGGCGTTCGCGGCGGCGGCGCCGCGCAGGATCTCGTCGGTGGGGTCGCCCTGGCGCAGCTCGACCGTCACGTCGACGCCTTGGCCGTAGACGGCGATCGTGTCCTGCATCACGAGGTCGCCGGTGGAGGGATGTCCGACGAAGATCAGGGTGACCGGCGCGGCGATCTCGCGGGCGAGGTCCATCCCCTTGCGGGCCGCTCGGTCGGCCGTGGCGGAGCCGTCGCTCGCGATCGCGATCCGCTCGTAGGGAGCGTGCGGGTCGCGCGCGTTGCTCGCCACCATCAGCAGGTCGCACGGCGCGTGATGCACCAACCAGCGGGTGAGCTCCGAGAGGGTCTCGCCCTCC
>JBLMXP010000203.1:0-6169 GCA_050257835.1 Planctomycetaceae bacterium
GACAGCCTCCTGTTCCTCTACCGGGAGGTTTGATGGGCCTGACCGCCCTGTGTCCGGGGACGTTCGATCCGGTGACGAACGGCCACCTGGACATCATCGGCCGCACCGCCCAGACGTTCGAGACCGTGATCGTCGGCGTCTTGGAGAACCCGTCCAAGGCGCCGTTGTTCTCGCTCGAGGAGCGGGTGGCGCTGCTGCGCGAGGCGGTCGCCGACCATCCGAACGTCCGGGTGGGGTCGTTCCACGGATTGCTCGTCGACCACGCCCGCGAACAGGGCGCGTCGGCGATCGTGAAGGGCCTTCGGGCCGTGAGCGACTACGAGTACGAGATCCAGATGGCACAGATGAACCAACGCATCGGCGGGGTGGAGACGCTGCTCATGCCCACGAACCCCAAGTGGTCGTTCCTGTCGTCCTCCCTGGTCAAGGAGGTCGCCCGCTTCGGCGGCGACGTCGAGGGCCTGGTGCCCGACCACGTCCGCAAGGCGCTCGTGGATCGGCTCGGCTCGACGCCCACGGCAACGGAGGGTCGCTGATGGACCTGGCCGGGCGGTTGCAGCAGCTGGAGGAGCTCGTCCGCGAGGCGAAGTCGATGCCGCTGTCGTCCTCGGTGCTCGTGAACCGTGAGGAGGTCCTCGAGCTCCTGGAGGAGATGCAGGAGAGCCTGCCCGAGGAGATCAAGCAGGCGCGCTGGATCGTGAAGGACCGCGAGGAGCTGCTCGCGAAGGCCCGCGCCGACGGCGAGCGGATCGTCGAGCAGGCCCGCGAGGAGCAGCGCCGGCTGGCGCTCAAGCAGGAGGTCGCCAAGCGCGCGGAGGAGGAGGCCGACCGGATCCTCGCCGAGGCCGGCGACAAGGCCGAGACCATGCAGCACGAGGCGGAGGACTACGTCGACGCGAAGCTCGCGCAGTTCGAGATCGCGCTGCGCAAGATCTTGGAGGACTCGCAGGCGGCCACGCGCGCCGCGGCCAAGACGCTGGATCAGGTGGAGGTCGGACGCGACCGTCTACGCTCGCCCACGACCGCGGCCGAGCAGCGGCTCGCGCCCTCGGAACCGTTGGAGCCGGTCGTGGCGGAGGCCGAGCTCTACGACGACGAGGACGTGAGCGACGGATGACCCTCGCCACGATCGACGTCCACGACCTGGTCGGCCACCCCGGCGTCTCCCGCGAGGAGACCGTGCGCGGCACCCTCGAGGGGCTGCAGACCGAGCTCGCCGCGGTGCCCGAGGACGTGCCCGTCGTCGCCGACCTGCTGCTCGAGTCCGTCGTGGAGGGGATCCTCGTCACGGGGCACGTCACCGGCACCTGGCGCCTGCGATGCGCCCGCTGCCTGGTCGGGTTCGACGAGGCGTTCGACGTGCCGGTCCACGAGCTGTTCGTGCCCCACCCCGACGAGGACGCCGACGACTACCCCCTCGACGCGGAGGCCGGGCTGGACCCCGACCAGATGGTCCGCGACGTGATCGGGGTCGAGATGCCGTTCTCGCCCTTGCACGCGCCCGGGTGCCTGGGCCTGTGCGAGGTCTGCGGCGGCAACCGCAACCTCGGGGAGTGCCCCGGCCACGAGGACGCCGACCCACGGTTCGCGGTCCTGGCCGACCTGTTCCCCGCCGAGCTGCGCACCGTCGCCGAGCCGCCCACCGATGAGCCCGCCACCTAAGGCGGACACGAGAGCAGAGGAAGGAACCATGGCCGTCCCGAAGAAGAAGCAGAGCAAGACGCGCACGATGAAGCGGCGCGCCACCTGGAAGGCGGAAGCGACGGGGTACTCGTCGTGCCCGCAGTGCAAACAGCCGAAGCTCTCGCACCGCGTGTGCGCCAACTGCGGCTACTACGCGGGGCGGCAGGCGATCGAGGTCGAGTGACGAGGTGAGCGAGGCGCGCGCCGAGTCTTCCCTCGAGGCCCTGGACACCGCGCTCGGCGTCCGGTTCACGGATCCCGGGCTGCGCCTGGCGGCGCTCACCCACCGGTCGTTCGCGTTCGAGCACGGCCTGCGGGTCACGAACGAGCGCCTGGAGTTCCTCGGTGACTCGGTGCTCGGGCTGGTCGTCACCGACCTCGCGTACCGGACCTACCCCGACATGCCCGAGGGTCAGCTCGCGAAGCTCCGCGCGGCGATCGTCAACATGCAGGCCCTCGCCGACGTCGCCCGGACGCTCGGCGTCGGCGAGGTGGTGCTGCTGGGAAAGGGCGAGGAGCAGTCCGGCGGTCGCGCGAAGGCGAGCATCCTCGCCGACGCGCTCGAGGCGGTCTTCGGTGCCGTGTACCTGGATCGGGGGCTCGACGTCGCCCGCGAGCTGATCGAGCGGCTGTTCCGGCCCCGGATGGAGGCCTACGTCCGCGGCGAGGGCGACCGCGACTTCAAGACGATCTTGCAGGAGCTCGCGTCCCAGGCGCTCCGCGCGATCCCCGAGTACCGGATCGAGGACCGCGGCCCCGATCACGAGAAGGAGTTCACCGCGACCGTGCTGGTGGCCGGCGAGGCCCTCGGCACCGGGACCGGCAGGTCGAAGAAGGAAGCCGAACAGCAGGCCGCGCGCGAGGCGTACGCCCGCATCTCCGAGCGCCGCGCGGCCGGGGAGCGGTGAGGAGGAGAGGTTGGAGCTTCCCGAGGTCGAGGTGATGCGCCGCGATCTGGAGCGCGACGTCGTCGGCAAGAAGATCAAGGACGCCGACGTCAAGGGCTCCAAGAACGCGATGCGCGTGATCCGGCGCCACAAGACGCGCAAGGAGTTCACGTCGCGCCTGACCGGGCGGAAGATCACGAAGGTCGAGCGCCGCGGCAAGTACATCTTGATGCACCTCGACGGCGGCGACGTCCTGGTCGTCCACTTCGGGATGAGCGGGCAGTTCCAGCGGGCGAACGGGCGCGTGGCGCTCCCGCCGCACACCCACGTGGTGCTCACGTTCCAGCAGGGCGGGGACCTGCGCTACGTCGACCCCCGCACGTTCGGAGAGCTCTTCGTGGCCTCCACCGACGAGTTGGGCAAGGTCAAGGAGCTCCAGCACGTCGCGATCGACCCCCTCGACCAGGTCTTCACCTGGCCGACGTTCCAGTACCTGCTCGCCCAGCGCGCCTCGAAGATGAAGCCGCTGCTGATGGACCAGAAGTTCATCAGTGGCCTCGGCAACATCTACAGCGACGAGGTCCTGTTCGCCGCGGGCCTGCGGCACGACCGGATGAGCGACTCCCTTTCCTCCCAGGAGGTGCGCCGGCTCTACCGAGCGATCCAGGAGATCCTGCAAGACGCGATCAAGGCGCGCGGGACCACGCTCGAGGACGAGGCCTACGTCGATCTGTTCGGCAAGCCCGGCGAGTACCAGTCCGAGCTCAAGGTGTACGGTCGCGAAGGCATGGCGTGCCGCCGCTGCCGCACGCCGATCCAGACGGTCAAGGTCCAGCAGCGGACCTCGTTCTTCTGCCCGCAGTGCCAGAGCTGAGTCCTGCCGGCCCGAGGCACGTCCCGGGTATCGTGGCGGTGTCGAGACGCGCATCGCGCGAAGGAAGGATGTGAGCGAGATGACCGAGGATGGCGACCCGACCGTTCCCGAGCAGCCGCATCCGCGCTACCTGTTCGGCGACCCGCCGGGCGCGCGCGACTACGTCGTGGACGAGCGCAACCCCCAGACGGGGCACTGGGCAGAGCTCGGGCGCTACGTCACCGAGGACGACGCCGCCGCCGCCATGGCCGCGCTGATCGCCGACGGCCGGCCGCAGGGCGACCTGCGCGTCGCGCGCCGGCCCAAGTACGACACGGACTGAATCACAGCACGTCGGCGCCGGCGTCACGCATCCGCACGATCGCGCGCTCGCCGTCGCCGGGCTCGAGGTCCACGGCGCGGATCGCGTCGGCCGGCACCTCCACGGCGAACCCGAGCATCCGCGCGTCGGTGACCGTTTCCAGCACGCAGTAGTCCGTCGCGAGGCCGAGGATCACGAGCCGCTCGATCCCGTGTTCGCGCAGGAGCGCTTCGAGCCCGGTGGAAGCGGTCTCGCCGGTGGCCGGGTGGCGCACAGTGAAGCCCGAATAGCCGTCCTCGCCGCTCACCCCCTTGTGCACGATCGGCCCCCGGACCTCGAGGCCGGGGTGGAGCTCGGCGCCCCAGGTCCCGGCGACGCAGTGGTCGGGCCAGATCCCGCCGTCCTTCGCGAAGTGGGGGGTGTGCTCGGGGTGCCAGTCCTGCGTGTAGACGACGAGCGCGCCGGCGGCGGCGGCTCGGGCGGCCTCCTCGTTCGCACGCCGCACGACCTCCTCGCCGCCCGTGACGTACAGGCTCCCGCGGGGATCCGCGAAGTCGTTCTGGACGTCGACCACGACGAGCGCGGTCCGGGGGTCGTAGGTGGGGCTCATCGTGCCTCCGGTGGATCTCGGCCGTGGACGTGCAGGCGCCGGGCGTGCCGCCAGCCTACGCGCGGTGCCACGATGTCGGGTATGGCCCGGCGGGTGCACGTGCGGATCTCCGGCCGCGTGCAGGGCGTGTTCTTCCGCGCCTCGTGCGCCGAGGAGGCGCGTTCGCGCGGGCTCGCCGGGTGGGTGCGCAACGCGGGCGACGGCGCCGTGGAGGCCGAGTTCGAGGGGAGCGACGATCAGGTCGGGGCGATGCTCGCATGGTGCCGTCGGGGGCCGCCCTCCGCCCGGGTCGCCGACGTGGAGGCCACCGACGTGGACCCGCGGGGCGACGAGGGGTTCCGGATCACGGCCTGACCTGCGAGGCTTCGAACGTGTCCCGCTGCCTCCCCACCGGCGAATCACATGCCTGTTAGCATCCGCGCGATGTTCCTGCGTCAGATCCAGATCCGCGGATTCAAGTCGTTCGCGGACAAGACGGTCCTGGAGTTCGTCCCCGGCGTCTCGGTGATCGTGGGACCGAACGGCTCCGGGAAGTCGAACCTCGTCGACGCGATCTCCTGGGCCCTGGGCGAGCAAGGGCCGCGCGCGCTCCGCGGCGGGCAGATGGCGGACGTGATCTTCGCCGGGACGCCTTCGCGTCCGGCGCTCGGGATGGCCGAGGTCAAGCTGGTGATCGACAACGGGGCCGGGAAGATCCCCGTGCCGATGTCGGAGATCGAGATCAGCCGCACGATCTTCCGAAGCGGCGAGTCGGAGTACCGGATCGGCGGCCAGGTGGTCCGGCTGATGGACGTGCAGGAGCTGCTCGCCGACACCGGGATCGGCCGCGCGTTGCACACGGTGGTCGGCCAGGGACAGCTCGAGGAGGTGCTCCTGGCCAGATCCGAGGATCGCCGCAAGTACATCGAGGAGGCGGCCGGGATCGCGAAGCATCGCCGCCGCAAGGAGCGCGCCGAGCGCAAGCTGGCCGGACTCGACCAGGACCTGCTGCGCCTGTCCGACGTGCTGGGCGAGCTCCGTCGCCAGCTGAAGCCGCTGCAGCAGCAGGCCGAGATGGCCAAGAAGCATGAAGGCCTGACCGCCCAGGCCGACGAGCTCGCGCGCAAGCTCGCGGCCGCGCGGCTGCGGGCGCTGTTGCGCGAGCAGGAGCGGCGCAAGGGCGGCTGGGACCGAGGGATCGAGGAGCGCGCCGAGGCCCGTGAGCGACTGGACGCCCTCGACGCCGAGGTGCTCGCGGCGGCCGATGCCCGCGCCTCGGCCACCCGCGCGCTCGCCGACACCGAGCAGGCGTTCCGCGCGGCGGGGTTCGACCGCGAGCGTGCGGACCGCGCCTACCGCGAGGCCGTCGACCGGGAGGCGGCGGCGCGAGGGGAGCTCGCCGCGCAGGCCTCGCGCGCGATGCGCCTGGACGCCGTGGCGGAGGAGGTCGCGCGCGTCGAGGCTCAGCTCGAGGGCGTGCTCCGCGACCTCGAGGCGCGCGAGCACGAGCTGGTCGAGGCGGAGGAGAGCTTCCGCGGGGCCGAGCAGGCGCGTCGCGAGGTGGAGGAGCGGCGGCGGCTGATCGGCGAGGAGGTCGCGTCGCGCCGCGGCGAGGTGCAGACGCTCGAGCGCTCGCTCGCCTCGGCCGAGCGCGAGCGCGAGCGCCTCGCGGCCGAGCTCGCAGGGGTCCGGGAGCGGGTCGCGGCTGGCGAGGCCGAACGTGAGACCTTGCGTGGCGACGTCGAGCAGATGGACGGCCAGACCGCCCCGCTCGCCGAGCGTCGCGCGCAGCTCGAGGACGAGCGTCGTCGGCTGGTCGAGAAGATCGAGGAGCT
>JBLMXP010000204.1:0-8420 GCA_050257835.1 Planctomycetaceae bacterium
CCCAAAGTCGCCGCGACCGTGTTCCACGCCTACGCGCTGGCGGTGTGGGGGCAGCTGCGGCGCACCGGGGTGAAGGGCGTCAGTATCATCGCCGAGGAGGTGTGGGATCTCACCGAGCTGCATCGCGCCAGACGCGAAGGGCGGCTGCGGGAGGCGATGGCCGCGCCCACGCAGCCGCGCGCGCCGTCGAGGAGGCTGTGGCACGCGAGCCCCGGCTCGGCCGGATGACCGCCGCGGCCGGGCGGTGAGCGAGAAGAGGCGACGTGACGAGGGATCTCGAGGGCGGCGAGCAGCCCTTCGCCGGCACGCCCTTCGTGGCACAGGGCGAGGCTGTCCCGGCGCCGCCGGCCCTGTTCGCCGGACCGTTCCGCCGGATCGTGCTGGCCAACCTGTTCGGCTCGCTCGCGTTCTGGGCCTTCTACGGGGCGGTCTTCTGGGAGGCCGCGAACCGCTACGGGGCCGAGCAGGCCGGGATGGCCGTGCTCGGTGCCGCGCTGTCGGTGCCGTTCATCCTCGGCTCGCTGATCCAGGGGCTCGCCGTGGACCGCTGGAGCCCCAAGTGGCTGCTCGTGATCGGCTACCTGATGCTGATCGCCGCGATCCCGCTCGCGCTGGTCGGCAACGGGCTCCCCTGGCTGTGGGGCTCCTCGTTCCTGGTCGGCGCGGCGTTCGCCACGATCGAGCCGTCGCGCTCGGCGCTCACCGCCCTGTACGTGGAGCCCGGCCGGCTCGTCCCCGCCAACGGCGCGATCGCCACGTCGTTCCAGGCGGCCCTCGTCGTGGGCTCGCTCGGAGGAGGGTGGCTGCTGGACGCCTGGGGCCCCGACGCCGTGTACACGCTGGCGTTCGCGGCCGCGCTCCTGCCGGTCCTGGTCCTGCTCGGCGCGCCCGACCGCCGGCAGCGCGGGGAACGCCCGTCGGTGTCGCTCGGCGACCTCCGCACGGGCGGCGCGACCGCGTGGCGGCTGCCGTCGCTGCGGGTCCTGCTGGTCCTCACCACCGCCGCGTGGATGCTGATCAACGTCTTCTTCATCCTCGAGCCGCTGTACGTGAAGGACGTGCTCGGCCGCGGCGACGCCGCGCTGCTGTACCTGTGGGCGGCGCACGGGGCCGGGGCGCTCGTCGGGGCGATCGCGGTCACCCGCGCCAGACGCCTCGGGGGCAAGGAGGCGATGCTCGTGTGCGCCGGGGTGACGCTGGTCGGCGCGGGGATCTTCGCCTACACCGCCGCGGGCGTGTACGGGTTCGCGCTGGTCGCGAGCGCGGTCTCGGGCGTCGGGTTCGCGCTGTTCTTCCCGCCGCTGCTCGCGCTGATCCAGCGGGTGGTCCCCGAGGATCAGCGCGGCCGGGTCACCGGCGTGTTCGTGGCGCTGCAGGAGTCGGCGGGCCTGGCGAGCAGCATCGTGGTGCTCGTGCTCGGCTCGGTCGTGGTGGTGCGGCCCACGCTGGTGCTCGCCGGCGCCCTGGTGGCGGTGATGGGGGTGGGCGGTCTGCGCGCCGAGGCCGCCCTGCGTCGCAGGGAGGAGGCGGCCGAGCGTGCGTCCGGATGAGCCGATCCTCCACGTCGACCTCGACGCGTTCTACGCGGGCGTCGAGGTGCTCAAGGACCCCTCGCTCAAGGGCAAGCCCGTGATCGTCGGGGGGACCGGGGCGCGTGGGGTGGTGGCGAGCGCGTCGTACGAGGCGCGCGCGTTCGGCGTGCACTCGGCGATGCCGGCGGTCCGCGCTCGGCGGCTGTGCCCCGACGCCGTCTTCCTGCCATCGGACTTCGAGGCCTACCGGGCGCACTCGAACCGTTTCCGCGAGGTCCTGCTCTCCTACACCCCGCTCGTGGAGCCGATCTCGCTCGACGAGGCGTTCCTCGACGTGGGCGGCGCCACGCGCCTGTTCGGCGAGCCCCCGGCGATCGCGCGCGCGATCCGGGCCGACGTCGAGCGAGAGGTCGGCGTGACCTGCTCGGTCGGCGTGGCGGCCACGAAGTTCGTGGCGAAGCTCGCCTCGGACCACTGCAAGCCCGACGGTCTGCTGCACGTCCGGGCCGGCGACACGCTCTCGTTCCTGGAGCCGTTGCCGGTCGGGCGCCTCTGGGGCGTGGGTGAGAAGACCGGCGACCTGCTGCGGCGTCTGGCGATCCGCACGATCGGCGACCTCGCCCGCACCCCCGAGCCGGTGCTGGAGCGGCTGCTCGGGGAGGCCGCGGCGACCCACCTCACGAACCTCGCGCACGGCGTCGACGACCGCTCCGTGATCCCCTACGAGGTCCCCAAGTCGATCGGCCACGAGGAGACCTTCGAACGCGACCTCGACGACGACGGGGAGATCCTGCGCGAGTTGCTGCACCTGAGCGGACGGGTGGCGGCGCGGGTGCGCGCCGACGGCTACCGGGCCCGCACGGTGACCCTGAAGGTCCGGCTCGCAACCTTCACCACCCTCACCCGCTCGAGGACCCTTCCGGACCCCACCGACGTCGGCGCCGACCTGTACCAGGTGGTCGGCGAGCTCTATCGGGCCCTGCCGGGGGCGCGGCGGCGGATCCGCTTGCTCGGGGTGCAGGCCAGCGGTCTGGTCCCGGCCGGGGCCGAGCAGCTCGCGATGTTCCACGCGGAGCGATGGGGCCAGGTCGAGCGCGCGCTGGATCGCATCGAGCGCCGGTTCGGCACGGGGGCTGCCACGCAAGCCACCCTGCTCGACCGCGAACGCGATGCTTCATCCCATCCGGGGGGTCCCCTGTCTCGACAGCCTCCCTATAATCGACATGAGGTCGGAACCCGGCGGCCGGAGGTTCCTTAGATGCCCCTCAGCGACCACGAACAGCGCATCCTCGACGAGATCGAGCGGCGCCTCACGGAGGAGGATCCGTCGTTCGTGGAACAGGTCGGGCGCACCGACCTGTACACGCACCTCGCACGGCGGATCCGGTTCGCGGCGATCGCGTTCCTGATCGGCACCGTGATGCTGCTGCTGTTCGTCGCCTCGGTGTGGATCGCGGCAGCGGGGTTCGTCGTCATGCTCGTCTCCGCGACGCTGATCTACCGCTACCTCGGTCAGCTCGGACGCGACCAACTGCGCGCGATGCAGACCGACGGGCCGCTGTCGATCACGGGGATGATCGGTCGGATCGCGGCCCGCTTCCGGCGTCCCTGACCCCTCGCCCGGCGAAGGATCGATCGATCGGTAGTCCGACCGGGTGGTTTCGTTCCTCTCGCGACCTCGGCGCTTGCCACCCTCGCGGAGGTCGTTGTACAACGAGGTCCCCTTCCCCAGGGGCGGCAGACCGTCCGGCCGGGAGCCTCGCTTCCTCGCCCGACACGACGGCCTCGCCCGGTGCGTGGTGCCGAGTACGAGGTGTGGCGGAGAGAGGAAGGAAGGGCGCGCGTACTGATGGAGGGATTCACCACGCATCAAGCATGCAAGTTCACCGGTTGTACGCCGCGCCAGCTCCGCTATTGGGACCAGATCGGATTGGTCAGGCCCTCGGTCCAGGGGACCGGGGGGAGACCCGGGATCCCACGCCTGTACGCCTTCCGTGACCTCGTCGCGCTCCGGGTCGTGAAGTCGCTGCTCGACGGCGGGATGTCGCTGCAGCGCGTCCGCCGCTCCTGGGAGTTCCTGAACAAGAAGGCGGACCTGGACCAGCACCTGTCCGAGGTGCGGCTCGTCACCGACGGCCAGAGCATCTTCAAGATCTGCCGCCGTGACGGCGAAGTGATGGACGCCCTGAAGGACGGGCAGATGGCCTTCTTCGTCGCGATCGACGACATCGCGACCTCGGTGACCACGAACGTCCGCTCGTTCCAGGAGGACCGCGAACGGTTCGTCCGTGCGCTGCGGGAAGCGGCCGCGCACACGGCCACCGGGTCCTGAGCCCTCCCGCTCAGCGCCGCCGGTTCAGCGTGCGCTGCGGGGCCGCCGGCGACACGTACATCCCCAGCAGACGGCGTCGCCAGGTCGTCGTGTCGCGGAGCTCGCGCAGGGCGGCGTCGGCGTCGGCCCGGGCGTCCAAGGCGTCGTCGGCGGTGGGCTCGGCCGGCGCGTAGGCGGCGAGCACGGCCAGACGCGTGAGCCGGTCGACGTGTCCGTCCTGCAGGCGCCCCGAAGCCTGCACGCGGATCCGGTATTCCTCCGCGGTTTCGCCGGGCCCGCGTGGGAGCCCGAGGCGCCCCGCGCGGTCGGCGAACACGCCGTAGGTGGCCAGGATCTTCGTGCGCGCGTCCGTGGCGTGCCGCAGACGCCGCCGCCGGCGCAGCTCCACCACGAGCGGGATCGCCGACAGGAGCAGCACGAGCAGCACCACGCCGAGGATCGCGAGCAGCGGCACCCACGAGGACCGCGACGAGCCCTGCCCCTGCGCGCCCGAGGACCGGCTCCCGGTGCGGGTGGGGAACGACGCGGGCGGGCTCACCGAAGCGGTCGCCGAGGGCCGCAGACACCGCGGCCGGTGCGGCGGGCAGACCACGTCGCCCTGGGGCGACACGACCGAGGCCTGGTAGGACTCCGTCGCGGGGTTGGAGATCCCCGGCGTCGCCTCGAACCCGAGCCAACCCCAGTGGTCGAACAGGACCTCGACCCACGCGTGGTAGCTGTGCGTATCGACGTGCCACAGGGACGGGTCCTGCTGATCTTGGACGCCCGTGGTGAAGCCGATCGCGATGCGGGCGGGGATGCCGAGCTCGCGCAGGAGCACGGCCATCGCGCTCGCGTACTGCTGGCAGAACCCCAGCCTCGTGTCGTCCAGGAACCGGACCAGCGACCGGGGATCGTCCGCGTAGCCCACGTACTGGTCGTACGCGAACCCCGAGCGAGGCGACAACAGGTGACGCTGGATCGCGAGCACCTGCTCGTACGGCGTGTGCGCTCCGGCGGTCCACTGCTTCGCGATCTGGAGCAGCCGGTCGGGGAGGTCGCCGGGCAGTTGCGTGTAGGGGGTGCCGGTCGGGATCGACGCATCGACCATCGTGGCGCGGCTCGGGTCGGCTGTGTCGGAGACGACCGTGTAGGTGTCGCCCTCGTGCAGCGGGTCATCCACACGGACGATGTCGCTGGTGCTCGCCCAGGTGAGGGTCGAAGTCGGCATCGTCACGGAGGTGGGGTTCGGCGCGACCGGCACCTCCGCGAAGTTCCAGTCGCTGTCGGCCGTGAACCGCTGGTCGATCGTGACGCCGTCGGCGGGGGGAGCGTTCAGGGTCTGCCCCGACACGGGCTGTGCCGCGTCGTTGCCGAACGTCCAGGTGGTCCCGCTGGTCGCGGTGCCGTACACGTCGAGCGAGCCGATCCGCCAGTAGCTCGGATGGTTCGTCTGGACCGTGAAGACCGGCTGGGCCGATCCGTCCTGCAGCTTCGCCGCGATCGACACGAGCGGGCTCAGCTGGACGCCTTGGTCGCCGTTCACCTTCGAGATGTCGATCACGGCCTTGGATCCGAACCCGGGCACGACCGCGGGCGCGACGATCGCGAGCCCGACCGCGAACACGCCGACCCGGCGGGCGCTGCGTCCCGTGACCGGCAGCAGTCGGTTGCGCCGTCCCGGGACGCTCCATACCGCGCCCCAGCCCTGCAGGCGGCGCAGCGAGTCCGCGAACACCACCGCGAGCGCCCCGATCAGGAAGTAGACGCCGTACCAAGGCTTGACGAACTCCTCCAAGACGCTGTCGGCGAACACGACGAGAGCCAGCGGAGGCACGAGCGCGAGCAACGGGCTCCCGGCGCGGAACGCGAGCGCGTGGCAGGAGAACAGCGCCGCCCATACCGCGGTGATCCCGGCGAACAGCAGCGCGTCGGTCGGCGGCGCGGGGGAGACCTGCACGCGCGCCTGTCGGCCGACCTGCCCCGCCGCGTGCGCGATGTCGTGCAGGGTGCGCAGGGTCGGCAACCCGTACCAGGTGGACTCGGGGAACACGAACCACCCGATCGCGACGACGAGCAGGACCGCGCTCACGAGCGTCGCCAGCACGAGGCTCCTGCGCTCGAGCGACCATGCGACGAACCCCGAGGCGATCCCGACGGCGATCAGCTGGTAGGTGGGCGTGTGTCCGAGGTAGACGCGTCCGAACGCCAGGCCCGTCGCCAGCGCGACCAACACGATCGCGACGAGCGACGTCAGGCGTTGGACACGAGCCGACGTTCCCTGGGTATGTGCCATCGCTGTGAGAGGCGCATCGACGGAGACAGGACGATGCAGTCCCAGCCCGCGCGCAGCAGCGTCAGCTGCGCCTGCGTCGCGCGAGCCTGGAGCTGGTCCCGTTGATCCGGGGGCGCCGTGTCCGGATCGGTCGGATGGATGAGGATCGCGAGCTTCGGTCCGTAGCCCGCGACCGTGCGGAGCAGCACCGGCAGGTCCTGCGGCGAGGGCGGTGCGGCGATCACCACGAGCGCCGCGTCGGGTGAGGCCGCCGCGTGCAGGTACCCGAGCGCGTTCGTGAGGAGCGCGCTGCGTGCATGGGTGACGCCGGCGAGCGCGTCCAGGAACGGGTCCTCGGCGTAGGTCGTCGCGGGGAGCTCGGCGGTCGCCAGGCGCAGGCTGAACCCGTTCTTCAGGAACAGGACGCCGACGCTCGCGGCGCACGACACCGCGCGCTCGAACGCCGGCCCGTGGGCCTGGCCCAGCGTCGCCTGCCGGTTGTCGAGGAACAGGACCCCGGCCGCGCGCCGGGAGGCTTCGTCCTGGCGGATCATCAGGGTGCCGGTCCTCGCCACGGAGGGCCAGTGGATCCGGCGCAGGTCGTCACCTTCCTGGTAGGCGCGCATCGTGTAGAAGTCCTCGCCGGTCCGCAGCAGCTGGCGGGCCCTGGCGGAACCGACGTTCGCGCCGCTCGCGGCGTCCGGCGGCGTGTTCAGGTCCTCGATCTCCGGCGTGACGAGGAGGTGGTCGACGTCGAAGACCTCGGCGCGCTGACGCGTGAGCCCGAAGGCGTCGGTCGCGTCGACCATCAACGGCCCGATCGTGTAGCGCCCCCGGGTCTGCGGCAGGACCGTGTACGTGATCCGCTGGTGGCCGCGGGCGGGGACCCCGGTGACCAACAGGCGGGCCGGCCGGCCGAGCGTCGGGGGCAGCCGGTCCTCCAGGAGCAGGAACGAGGTGGGCGCGATCGAGGCGTTGCGCACCTCGAGCTCGACCGTGAGCCGCGTCCCGGGGAGCATCCGAGACTCCGAGAGATGGCGTTCGATCGCGACGTGGCGGCGCGCGACCCGCAGCGACCCCGCCGCGATGAACGGGAGCGCCGCGAGGCCGATCCCGACCACCTCGAGCCCAGGCGAGCCGAGCACGCGCGCCGCGAACCACATCCCGACTCCCGCCAGGGACACGGTGATCCCGCGGCGCGTGAACATCGCCTCAGGGGCTTTCCGCGATGGGGACCGCGACGTCGTCGAGGAGTTCCTCGACCACGGCGGTGGGTGTGCGGCCGAGCATCGCCGCGTCGGCGGTCACGATCATCCGGTGGGCGAGCACCGGGACGGCCAGGGTCTTCACGTCGTCGGGGATCACGTAGTCGCGGGCGTCGGCCGCCGCGTAGGCGCGCGCGCCGCGCAGGAGCATGATCGAGGCGCGCGGGCTCGCCCCCAGGTACATGTCGCGGTGGCGCCGGGTGGCCTCGACGAGGTCGACGATGTAGCGGCGGATCGAGGGCGCGGCATGGACGGCACGCGCGGTCTCGATCATGTCGGCGACCCCGCGGGCGTCGGTCACGCTCTCCAGGCGCTCGAGCGGGCGGCCGCTCGCGTGGGACGAGAGGATCTCGGCTTCGACGTCGGGGGTCGGGTAGCCGATCGACAGCCGGAGCATGAACCGGTCCAGCTGCGCCTCCGGCAGGGGATAGGTCCCCTCGTGCTCCACGGGGTTCTGGGTCGCGATCACCATGAACGGCGTCCCCAGGACGTGGGTCTGGGCGTCGATCGTGACCTGCCGCTCCTCCATGCACTCCAGGAGGGCCGACTGGGTCTTCGGCGAGGCGCGGTTGATCTCGTCGCCGAGGACGATGTTGGCGAACACGGCGCCGGGTCGGAACTCGAAGTCGCCGTGCTCCTGGTTGAAGACGTTCACGCCGGTGATGTCGGTGGGGAGCATGTCGGGCGTGAACTGGATCCTGCGGAACGAACAGTCGATGGAGCGCGCGATCGCCTTGGCCAGCATCGTCTTGCCGACCCCGGGCACGTCCTCGATGAGGAGGTGGCCCTCGGCCACCAGCGCCACGATCGCGAGCCGGATCTCCGCGTGCTTGCCACGCACGGCCTGCTCGACGTTGCTCTCCACCTGCCGGAACCGCGCGGCGAAGGCGTCCCAGTCCCGGGTCTTCTCGGTCAGCTCTTCCACGGGGGCACCCCTCTCGACCTCGACCATCCTACGGCGGACGTGCTGTTGCGTTCCAGGTGCTCGCTGCGTCCTACGCACAGACGCTCGCGTCGGCTGATCCGCTGCGGCGAGC
>JBLMXP010000205.1:0-5357 GCA_050257835.1 Planctomycetaceae bacterium
GCGTCCCAGTGCGCGGCCCCGAACCTCTCCACGTACTCGCGGTGGTCCTTCAAGCCGTACACCCACTCGTCGAGCCAGGCCTCGAGCGTCTGGGGGTCGCGCGCGATTGTGTCCCACTCGAGGTAGAAGGCGTTGTCGCGGTCGTAGTAGCCCTGCGCGAACGACGGGTGGCACCCGAACGGCTCCTCCACCACCGCGTCGACCACGGCGCTGGGGATCACCGTGCGGTTCGGGTCGCGGCGGATCGTCGCCTCGGGGACGATCTCCTCGCACACGACGATCACGCGCTCGGCGGCGAACGCCGCCTCCTTCTGACAGCCGAGCAGCCCCCAGATCTGCGCGTCGCCGCTCTCGTCGGCGCGCTGCGCGTGCACGATCGCGATGTCGGGCCGAAGCGGCGGCACCACGTAGACCTCGGTCCCGTCCTCGTAGGGCGAGCGCATCGGGACGATCTTCGGGTTCACCGACGGGATGTCGGACTCGTAGTAGGAGCGGATCGGGAAGAACGGCAGGTTCGCCGCACCCGCCACGTAGCGGCACACCATCCCGAAGTGCGAGTACTCCTCGACCTCGAGCGGGCCCGGATCCTGGTCCTCGATCCGGCGGCGGATCGCGTGCAGCGAGCCCACGCCGGGGTTGCCGAGCCAGGAGAAGATCAGCTTGCGCGCGACGCCGCCCGCCACCAGCTGGTCGTAGATCACGTCGGGGGTCATCCGCGCGAGCGTGAGGTCGCGCTTGCGCTGGCGGATGATCTCGTGCCCGGCGGCGAACGAGATCAGGTGCGTGAACCCCTCGATCGAGATCGTGTCGCCGTCGCGGACCAGCTCCGCGACGGCGTCGCGCATCGTGGTGACCTTGCTAGAGCTCATCGGGCGCCCACCCGTCCTCGGGGCCCCGGAGCACGCAGAACTCGTTGCCCTCCGGGTCGCGCATCTGGGTCCAGAAGCTGCCGCCCTCCTCGACGTGGCCGCGCACGGTCGCACCGAGTGCCTCGAGCCGCTGCACCTCCGCGGCCATGGAGGTGTCGGGCCGCACGTCCAGGTGGACCCGGTTCTTCGCCGTCTTCGGCTCGGGGACCGGCTGGAAGAAGATCCCGCGCGTGCGACCCGACGGGTCGCGCACGTAGGAGCCCGCCGGATCCGCGTCGGCCAGCTCGAAACCGAGCGCCGCCGCCCAGAACGTCGCCACGCGGATGGGGTCCGCGCAGTCGAACGTCACCGTGTCGAGCCCCACCCCCACGGCGTTCGCCTCCTCACGACGCGGCCGCTTCGACCTCCGCGACCGCCTCCTCGAAGATCTCGAGCGCGGCGCGGGCCTGGTCCTCGCGGAGCACCAGCGGCGGCGAGACCCGGATCGCGTCGTCGCCGCAGGTGAGGACCAGCAGGCCCCTGTGGAACGCGGCGACCTCGACCTCGGCGGCCTTCTCGTGGTCGGGGAACCCCAGCCCGATCCACATCGCCTTGCCGCGCACGTCGGTGATGAGCGGATGCCGCGAGGCGATGTCGCGCAGCCCAGCCAGCAACACGTCGCCTACGCGCGCGGCGTTGCCCAGCAGGTCCTCGTCGCGGATCACGTCGAAGGTCGCGAGCGCGGCGGCGCACGACAGCGGGCTGCCTCCGTAGGTGGAGCCGTGCGCCCCGAGATCCCAGTTCATCAGGTCGGTGCGCGCGATCATCGCTCCGAGCGGCAAGCCGCTCGCGATCCCCTTGCCGGAGATCACGATGTCGGGTTCGACACCCTCGTGCTGGATCGCCCACATCTTGCCGCTGCGGCCCATCCCGCTCTGCACCTCGTCGCACACGAGCAGGATCCCGTGCCGGTCGCAGAGCTCACGCAGGTAGGTGAACCAGCCCTCGGGCGGCAAGACGTAGCCGCCCTCCCCGAGCCAGGACTCCACCACGATGGCGGCGACCTCGCTGGGCGAGACCATCCGCTTGAACAGCACCTGCTCGAGGTGGTCGAAGTCGCCGTAGAAGGAGTGGTAGACCGACGGGAGCATCGGACCGAAGTTCGTACGGTACTTCGCCTTGCTCGCGGTGAGCGTGACGCTCCCCATCGAGCGGCCGTGGAACGACTGGTAGAACCCGATCAGGTACTGGCGGCCGGTGGCGTATCGGGCCAGCTTGATCGCCGCCTCCACCGCCTCGGTCCCCGAGTTCGTCAGGAACGTCCGCGCGTCTCGGTGGAACGGCGCCATCTCGTCCAGACGCTCGCAGACGTCGGAGTAGATCGGCAGGTAGAAGTCGCTCGCCGAGTAGTGCAGCAGCTCGTTCGCCTGCTCCTCGATCGCGTCGACCACGCGCGGGTGGCAGTGCCCCGTGGACGTGACCGCGATCCCAGCGTTCAGGTCCAAGAAGATGTTGCCGTCGACGTCCTCGACGACGGAGCCCGCGCCGCGCCGAGGCACGAAGGGGTAGGCGCGCGGCAGGGACGGGCTCGTGACCCTGCGGTCGCGCTCGATCCGGGCGAGAGCCTCCGGCCCCGGGATCTCGGTGACCAGGGCCGGCCGCTCGTAGGCGGCCAGCCCTTCGTAGGCGAGGCGGGACTCCTGGACGGTCACTCCTCGATCACCGTCCTGGACTGCTCGCGCAGGTACTGGGTGACGTAGTAGGGGCCGCCGCCGGCCTTGCCGGTGGTGCCGGAGCCCTTCCAGCCGCCGAACGGCTGGACGCCCGGCCACGCGCCGGTGGTGGCGCCAGCGCGCCGGTTCACGTAGATCACGCCCGCCTCGATCCGGTCGAGCCACTCGTCGATCTCGGCGCGGTCCTCGCTGTAGAACCCGGCCGTCAGGCCGTACTCGCTCGCGTTGGACAGCTCGATCGCCTCGTCGAGCGAGTCGACCGGCGCCACGGCCGTGAACGGCACGAACAGCTCCTCCTTGAAGAGCCAGTTGTCCTTGGGAACCTCGACCACGGTCGGCTGGACGTACGTGCCCTTCGCGAACTCGCCGTCGGTCAGGCGCTCGCCGCCGGTGATGATCCGACCGGACTTGCGCGCCTCCTCGGCCGCCCGCTCGAACGTCTCGACGGCGGCCTCGTTGATGACCGGCCCGAGGTAGACGTCCTTGTCGAGCGGGTTGCCGATCGTGATCTTCTCGGTCTTGTCCTTCAGCAGGTCCACGAAGTCGTCGTAGACGTCGCGCTCGACGTACACGCGCGAGTTCGCCGAGCACTTCTGTCCGCCGTAGCCGAAGGCCGAACGGAGCACACCGTCGGTCGCCTTGTCGAGGTCGGCGTGCTTCGTGACGATCGTCGGGTTCTTGCCGCCCATCTCGCAGATCACCGGCTTCGGGTAGTCCGACGCGAAGCTCCGGTAGATCGACATCCCGACCTCGTAGGAGCCGGTGAACGTGATGCCGCCGACGTCGGGGTGATGCACGATCGCGTCGCCCACGACCGAGCCCCGCCCCGGGAGGAAGTGGAACGTCGCGGCCGGGAACCCGGCGTCGCGGTAGATCTCGTAGAGCTTCCAGCCGAGCAGCGCGCCCTGGTGCGCGGGCTTGAAGACCACGCAGTTGCCGGCCGCGAGCGCGCCGGAAGAGGGGCCGCCGGCAAGGGCCATCGGGAAGTTGAAGGGGCTGATCACGGCCCACACGCCGAAGGGCCGGAGCACGTCGTAGTACTCGCCCTTCGCGCCCATCGATTGCATCGGGACGCGGAAGCCCTGGTGGTCGGCGATCTCCTTGGCGTTCCACCGCATCAGGTCGGCGGTCTCCTCGACGTCGCCGAGGGCCTCGAGGCGGCTCTTGCCGACCTCCATCGCCATCATGGCGGCGAGCAGGCTGCGCCGCTCGGTGATCAGGTCGGCGGCGTTGTTGATCAGCTCGACGTGCTTCTGCCAGCCCATACGGTCCCACTCGATCGCGAAAGCCTTGGCCGCGCCGATCGCGTCCTCGACGTCTTGGCGGGTGGCCTGGGAGATATGCGCGAGGAGCGTGCCGTCGATCGGCGACTCGAGCTCGTAGGTGCCCTCACCGGGACGCTCCTGGCCGTTGACCACGACGGGGATCGTCCGGCCGAGCTCCGCCTTCGCCTTCTGGATCCCCGCGTCGTAGTCCTTGTGGAGCTCCTCGTTGTCCGCCGACATCGTGGCGTAGGTGATGCGGAAGCCATCTGCCATGGCGTGGCCCTCCTTCAAGATGGACGCCGTTCGAAGGAGGCCATGCTAGCCGTTCCCCGGAGCGACGCCCATGGCCGAACGGCCTGCGCCGGAGCGGCAGAACGCGCAGGTCAGCAACCGTGCGGGCGCGGTGACCCGCGCGGTCGCCCACCGACGCGAGATCCGGGACCCGCGTGCGTGCTTCGGCCCCTCCGCAGGGGTACGCTCCGGCTCCCTGATGAGGTTCGTCACCTACGACCGCGGGGGGCAGCGGCGACTGGGGGCGATCCTCGAGGGTGAGGTGGTCGACCTGCCCGACGCCGTCGGGCATCCGGCCTTCCCCACGACGCTCGAGGGTCTCGTCTCACGCAGCCGAGGCACCGTCATGGACGCCGCGGGCGCGGCGCTCGCCCGCGAGGACGCCTGGGACTGGCGCGTGAAGCGGCCCCGGATCCTCACCCCGCTGTTCCCCACCTCGCTCCTGTCGCCGGGCTCGCTCGACGTCGAGCGGCGCCTCGTCGGGCCCGAGCAGGAGGTGCCGTGGCCCGCGGGCGCGGCCTGGCTCGGCTACGAGCCGAAGGTCGCCGCGATCGTCGGGCTCGAGGCACGCGGCGTGGGCCCCGAGGAGGCTGCGGCGCACGTGTTCGGGTACACGCTCGTGAGCGATTGGCGCGCGCACGACGCGAGCGGCGCGCCGGTCGAGACGGCCGAGGGCGTCCCGATCGCGATCGGCCCGTGCGTGGTCACCGCCGACGAGCTCGACCCCCAGACGATGTTCCTGCAGCTGAAGATCGACGGCGAGGAGGCCGCCAAGGGCAACCTGAACGGCACGGCCCGGAGCCTGTTCGGGCTGGTGGCGGCGACCTCGGAGGTGGCGACGCTCGAACGCGGCGACGCGCTCGCCCTCGGTCCCTTCGGCGAGGCCGACCACCGCCTGTGGCCGGGCGCCCTCGTGGAGCTCGCCGCCGAGGGGATCGGCACCCTCCGCAACCGGATCGCGCCGCGACCGTGAGGGAACGACTACTTCTTCTTCGCGGCCTTGCGCGCGGCGCCACGCTCCGCGGCTGCTCTGCTCGCGCGCTCCTTCGTCTTGCGCTGGCGGTCCTTGGCGCTGCGCACCTTCTTCAGGTCTCCACGGCCCATGTCGATCCGTCGTCCTCTCAGTCGTCGTCGTCCTCGCCGCCCTGGGCGAGCTGCTCGCTCCGCTTCCTGGCGGCGTCGATCGCGTTCAAGAAGGCGGCGCGGACACCGGCCTCCTC
>JBLMXP010000206.1:0-12095 GCA_050257835.1 Planctomycetaceae bacterium
CCGCCGAGCTGACGGGCGTGGAGGACCGGCTCGGCACGCTCGCGCCGGGGAAGGTGGCCGACGTCGTCGTGGTGGACGGCGACCCGTTCGACTTCGCCACGCTCAAGGACCGGGTCGCGCAGGTCTGGAAGGACGGCGTGCGGGTCGTCTAGACCGTGCGCCCCTCGAGGTGGCGTTTGAGGCCGCGGACGGCGTCCTTGCCCATCCGGTCGAAGCGCCCGCCCCACAGCGGCTCGGCGAGCCGCGCGAGGCCGGTGAGCCGCAGGTCGGCGACGTAGTCGATCCGCGTGTGCGTGTCGCCCTCGCGCGTGCAGGTGATCTCGTCCAGGCCCTGGAAGTTGGGCCCGGCCCCGCGCAGCACGACCCGGGTCGGGCGCTCGTACTCGACGATCTCGTAGACGATCGGGAGCCGGCGGCCGTTGAAGCCGGCCACGATCTCGAAGCGCGAGCCGACGCCGACCTCGGCGTTGTCCAGCCGTCGGGCCTCCACGACCCCGGGGTCCCACTCCGCCGCGGTGGAGAAGTCGGCGATCTCGTCGAACGCCTCCTCGATCGGGCGCGCGATCTCGATCGTCTCCTGGATCCTCCTCATGGCGTTGCCCTCCGGCGCATAGGTTGCCACGACCCGAAGCCCTTTGTCTTCGTCCCGCCGGGGTGAGACCCGAGGACCGGGCGGGCATCGGCTAGCCTCGTGGCGATGCTGCCCGTGTTCCTGTCCGCGGTCGCCGCGACCCTGTGGGGCACGGGCGATTTCGTCGGGGGTGTGCTCACGAAGCGCCTCCACGTCCTGGTGGTGGTGACCGTGGCATGGGCGGCCGGGCTCGTCCTCGTGGGCGCGATCGCGGTCGCCACCGAGCCGTCGCTCCCCAGCGCGCACGTGCTCCGGTGGGGTCTGGCCGGCGGGGTCGTCGGCGCGATCGGGCTCGGCTCCCTCTACCAGGGCCTGTCGCTCGGGCGGATGGGGATCGTGGCGCCGATCGCCGCGATGTCGGTGATCGTGCCGGTGGTCGTGGGGTTCGGGCAGGGCGACCGTCCGGCCGCGATCCAGGTCGCGGGGATGGCCCTCGCGGTGATCGGCGCCCTGCTGGCCGCGACGGCGCCGGACCCGGCCGGGCGAGGCCGCGCGAAGAGCGGCCTCGGCTACGCGGTGCTCGCGGCGGTGTTCATCGGGCTCACGATGGTGTGCCTCGCGGCCGCGGGCGCCGACAACGCCGCGTGGGGCGCGCTCCTGCTCCGCGTGTCCTCGCTGCCGATCGTGCTCGTCGCGGCGCTGGCGACGCGCGTCTCGTTCCGCAGCGCGTCCGGCCGGGACGTCCTCGCGCTCGTCGGGATCGGCGCCGCCGACAACGGGGGCAACGTCCTGTTCGCCTACGCGTCGGCGCACGGGCTGCTCGCGCTCGTGTCGGTCGTGGCCTCGCTCGTGCCGGTCGCGACCGCCCTGTGGGCGCGGTTCCTGCTCCACGAGCGCCTGACGCGGCACCAGCTGGTCGGGGTCGCGCTCGCGCTCGCAGGCGTCGCGATGATCGCGGCCGGGTAGCGAGGCCGTCGTCGCCCCGCTAGCCTCGGCGGCGATGAGCGAGTGGTGGCAGGAGATGTTCGCCTCCCCGGCGTGGCAGGGGGTGCAGCTGTCGTGGGACTCGCTCGAGACCGAGGGCAGCGGCGCACAGACCGACCTGCTCGAGCGGGCGCTGCGGCTCGAGCCTGGGATGCGGGTCCTCGACGCGCCGTGCGGCACCGGGCGGATCGCGCTCGAGCTCGCCGCGCGCGGGTACGCCGTGACCGGGATCGACCTCACGGACCGGTTCCTCGAGGAGGGCCGGGCGCAGGCGCGCGAACGCGGCGTCGAGGTCGACCTCCGCCACGGCGACCTCCGCGACGAACTCCCCGAACGCGGCGCGTTCGACGCGGCGGTGTGCTTCTGGGGATCGTTCGGGTACTTCGACGACGCCGGGAACCTCGCGCAGGCGGGCGCGGCCGCCTCGGCGCTGCGCCCCGGCGGCGCCTACCTGATCGACACGCCGTGCCTGGAGACGATCCTGCCGCGGTTCCGCGACCGGCACTGGTTCGAGGTCGAGGACACGGTGGTGCTGCAGGAGACGGAATGGCACGCGGGGACCGGCCGCGTCGAGACGACGTGGACGTTCCTGCGTGGCGCCGAGCGAGCCGCGCACCGTTCGTCGATCAGGTTGTACTCGCTGCACGAGCTGACCGAGCTGCTGCGCGCGGCGGGGTTCTCGGCGTTCGAGGCGCGCGACGACGACCTCGAGCCCTTCGAGCTCGGCGCGCACCGCCTCTGGCTGGTCGCGACACGCTAGGCGTGCACGGTCAAGCCTGCAGGTCCCGCCGTTCGAACACGACGAGCGCGACCGCGTACCCGACGATCGCGATCCCCGCGAGCACGCAGACGTTCGCCACGTGCAGGCCGCCGGTGAGCGGGTCCGGGTCGAGGTACCAGCGGAACGGCGACAGCGGCCGCAGCGGTTCGAGGACCGTGACCGAGGGCGCGAGCGCGTTCACGATCAGCGACAGCACCGCGTACCCGCCCGCGACCGAGTTGGCCAGCACGCGCCGGCCGGTCGCGGCCCCCACCGCCAGCGCGATCCCGCCGAACGCGAGCGCGACGAGCGCGAGCATCAGGCAGGCGGTGGCGAGGTCGGCCGCCGGCACCACGAGGTCGAACGGGCGCCCCATGACCAACAGCACCACGAAGAGCACCGTCACCAGGGCGACGGTCACGGTCGCGGCGACCGCTGCCTTGTCGCGCAGGATCTGCGCGCGCCGCAGCGGGGTCGACAGCAGCAGGTCGAGCGTCCGGTTCTCCTCCTCGCCGGCGATCGCGCGGGCGCCCGCGCCGATCGCGAAGATCAGCAGCAGGAGCAGCCCGAGCGAGCTGAACACCTCGCCGCGGAGGTAGCCGGTGGGGGACGCGTAGTTCTCCCCGATGATGTTCTTGAACGCCTCGGGCAGCTTGTCCACGTACGCCTGCAGGTCGGCCGCGCTCGACTTGATGCTCGGGTAGAACGAGGTGTACATCAGGCTCACGACGGTGACCGCGATCGACCATCCGATCAGGGGGCGCCGCTGGTCGTCGATCGCCTTGGCGGCATAGCTCGTCATCGGTCGCCTCCGTTGCGGTAGACGTCCAGGAAGATCTCCTCCAGCGACGGCTCGTGCGTCGCGACGTTCACCACGGTGTGTCGCGCCGCCTCCTTGATCACCTCGTCGACGGGGCCGCGGACCGTCAGCAGGAGGGAGTCGCCGCGGACCTCCACGGAGGCGACCGACGCGAGCGAGGTGAACGCGTCGGGAGCCACCGGCCGGTCGAAGTGCAGCTCGATCCGGCGCACCGCCTTGGCCTTCAGGTCCCCGACGTCGTCGACGGTCACGAGCCGGCCTTCGCGGATGATCGCGACGCGGTCGCACACGCGCTCGACCTCCGGCATCACGTGGGAGGACATGAAGACCGTCGCGCCGCGCGCCTTCGCCTCCTCGACGAGCGCGTAGAACTCCTGCTGGACGAGCGGGTCCAGGCCCTGGGTCGGCTCGTCGAGGACGAGCAGCTCGGGCTCGTGCATGAACGCCTGGAGCAGCGCGACCTTCCGCTTGTTGCCGTGGGACAGCTCGCGGATCTTCACGGACAGGTCGAGCTTGACCCGGTCGGCGAGCGCGGTCACGCGCGTCGGGTCGACGCCGCCGCGGAACGTCGCGAAGTCGTGGAGGTACCGCTCGGCGGTGAGCCGCTCGTAGAGGCCGAACTCACCGGGGACGTAGCCGATCCTGGCGTGGATCGGACGCGGGTCGGCGTTCGCGTCGAGCCCGAAGAGCGACACGCGTCCGGCGGTGGGGCGGATCAGGTCGAGCATCGTGCGGATCGTCGTGCTCTTGCCTGCGCCGTTGGGGCCGAGGTAGCCGAACACCTCCCCCGGCTGCACGGTGAAGCTGAGGTCCTCGACGCCGCGGGTGGAGCCGTAGAACTTCGTGAGCGACTCCGCGACGATGACGGGCGCGTTGCCACCTTCCATGCGTGCATCCTCGCGCGTGTTGGCCGTTCCTGTGAACGCCGAGGGTCCCGAACCCTAGGGGCCGAGTTGGTACCCCATCCGGCGGGGCAGCCCCGCGATCGTTCGGGTCAGGGGGCCCGGTCGCTCGCCGCGGTCGTGCGCCTCGTCGGCTCGCACGATCGCGCCCTGGGCGAGCGCGGCGCCGACCGAGCGGAACGGCTCGGGCGGGAACCGCATCGGCGCGCGGTCCACGAGCGGCAGCGCCGTGTGCTCGTCCTCGATCCCGAGCGCGAGCGCGGACAGGATCTTGCCGCCGAGGTGGCACGGGCCCACCCCGCCGCCGGTGTAGCCCGCCCCGACGTGGATCCGCCCGCCGGGGAGCGTGACGAAGAACGGCTGGTGCAGGCCGGTCACGTCCATCGGGCCGCCCCAGGCCGCTTCGATCGCGACGTCGGCGAACGACGGGAAGAACCGCCGGAGGTCCGACACCAGCCTCGCGACCGAGCCGGCGTCGTAGCGCAGGCGCGGGCCGAGCCCGGTGCCCAGACCGGCGGTCGCCGCCGCCGCGCCGAACGCGATCCGCCCGTCGGGCGTGGTGCGCAGGTAGTGCAGGGCCACGCGGTAGTCCCCGAGGCCTTCGCCGCCGGTCCAGCCGATCTCGTCCAGGCGTTCGGGCGCCGGCTCCGTGATCGCGATGTAGGTGCCGCGCGGCACGATCGCCCGGCGGAAGCGCGGCAGCTGGGCCGTCCACGCGCCGAGGCCGAGCACCGCGTGCCCGGCGACGACCGCGCCCGCGGGGGTCTCGACGCGAACGCGCCCGGCGCCGCCGAACCCGGTCACCGGGGTGTGCTCGTGGATCCGGACGCCGGCGCGGAGCAGCTCGCGGCGCAGGCCGAGGGCGAGCCGCGCGGGCTGCAGGATCGCGTTGTCGGGCTGCAGGACCCCGGCGCCGAACACGGGCGAGTCGCAGCGGGCGCGCACCTCCTCGCGCGTGAGGACCCGGAACCGGTCGGCGACGCCGAGCCGTCCGGCTTCGCGCACCTCCTCGTCCCAGGCGCCGTCCTGCGCGGGCGACGTCGCCACCGTGAGATGGCCGGCCTGCGTGAACCAGACGTCGACGTCGTGCGCCGCGCACCAGTCGCGGATCTCGTCGACCGAGCGGTGGGCGACCTCGCACAGGTGCAGGGCGTCGGCGTCACCGAGGAGTTCGGCCAGGGAGGGCAGGTCCTCCCACATCCCGTAGCAGAACCCGCCGTTGCGCCCGCTCGGGCCGGCGCCGCAGGTGTCGGCCTCCAGGAGTGCCACGTCGAGCCCGGGCTCGCGCTGCTTCAGGAACCACGCGGTCCACATGCCCGTGTAGCCGCCGCCGAGGATCGCGACGTCGGCGCTCGTCTCGCCGACGAGCGGCGGGCACTCGCGAGCGGCCTCGAGCGAGGGATCGTCCCGCGCCTCCTCCATCCACCAAGACACCCGCGCCTGGCGGGGGAGCGCGCTCACGGTCCGAGGTGGTAGCCGAGCCGGCGGGGGAGCTTCGCCACGAAGTCCGTGAAGGGGTTCGGCTCCTCGTCGGCGTCGAAGGCGCGGTCGCGACGGACGATCGCACGGTTCGCGATCATCGCCCCGGCGCTGCGCAGCGGGTCCGGCGGGAACCGGCGCGGCTCGAGGTCGACGAGCGGCAGGTCGAGGACCTCGCCGTAGCGGCCGAGCGCGCGGTGCGCGAGGATCTGCCCGCCCAGGTGCGAGGGCCCGACGCCGTTGCCCGTGTACCCGAGCCCGTAGTGCACGGTGCCGGTCTCGAACGTCCCGAAGAACGGCTCGTGGTCGCCGGCGACGTCGATCGGCCCGCCCCAGCCCGCTTCTATCGGCACGTCGGCGAACGTCGGGAACATCCGGTGGAAGTCCTCGATCGCGATCCGGATCGACGTCGCGTCGTAGGAGAACCGAGGGTCGATCGTGCGCGCCATGTCGGGCTGCATCCCGCCGATCCCGAACGCGATCCGTCCGTCGGGGGTGTTCCGCAGGTAGTGCAGGGCCGAGCGGTAGTCCCAAACGCCCAGGCCGTCGGTCCACCCGAGCGCCTCGAGCCGCTCGGGCGCCGGCGCGGTCATCACGATGTAGGAGCCGCGCACCGTGATCGCCCGGTGGAAGCGCTTCCAGTGCTGGGCCCAGGCGTTCACGCCGAGTACCGCCTGGCCGGCGGTCACGGTCCCGCCCGGCGTCTCGGCCCGCGCCGGGTCGGCCACGCCGAAGCGCGTGACGGGGGTCTGCTCGTGGATCCGGACGCCGCGCGCCAGGAGGGCGCCCCGGAGCGCCCGGGCCAGGCGCGCGGGATGCACGGTCGCGCCGTGACGCCCGAGCACGCCGCCGCGCAGGACCGGCGAGTCGACCTTGGCCCGTACCTCCGAGGTCGACAGCACGCGGAACATGTCCCCGATCCGCAGCCGGTCGGCCGTGATGATCAGGTCGGCCCACTCGCCGACCTGGGCGTCGGAGCTCGCGACGCCGAGGTCGCCGTCGTAGCGGTACCAGGCGTCGACGCCCTGCGCCTCCAGCCAGGCGCCGATCCCCCGGACCGAGTCCTCGCCCGCCTCGCACAGGCGCAGCGCGTCGCGGTCGCCGAACCACTCGGTGAGGTGCGGGAGGCTCCCCCAGAACGAGGTGACGAACCCGCCGTTGCGGCCGCTCGGGCCGCCGCCGCAGATGTCCTGCTCGAGGATCACCACGTCGGCGCCGGGGTCCAGCTCCGTGATGAACCACGCGGTCCACATCCCGGTGAAGCCGCCGCCCAGGATCACGACGTCGGCGTTCGTGTCGTGGTCGAGCGGGGGGCACGGGTCGCCCGCGAACTCCGGCAGCGCGAGCGCCTCGCGCAGCCACCACGAGCGTCCCTGGTCGGGGGGCACCTGCAGGTCGGTCATGCTCGCTTCCCTGGTCCGAGGTTGAACCCGAGTCTACGGGGCAGCCCGGCGACGAACGCCGTGATCGGGTCGGGTCTGCGCCCCGCGACCTCGAGGTCGTCCTTGCGCCTGATCGCGTCGTTCGCCAGGAGCATCCCGGGCGAGCGGATCGGCTCGGGCGGGAACCGCTTGGGCTCGCGCGTGACGACCGCGAGCCGTGTGTAGGCGTCCTCGGCGTGGGTGGCGAGCGAGGCGAGGACCTTGCCGCCCAGGTGCGAGGGTGCGACGCCGTTGCCCGTGTAGCCGAGCCCGTAGTGGACGTTGCCCTGCGGGAGCGAGCCGAAGAACGGGGTGGTGAAGCCGCTCACGTTGATCGGTCCGCCCCACCCGGCCGCCATCCGCACGTCGCGGAAGTCCGGGAACATCGCGTGGAGGTCCGAGGCCACCCGCCGCACCATCCGTTCGTCGTAGGCGTAGCGCGGGTCGATATGCCGCGCGAGGTCGGGCTGCAGCCCGCCCAGGCCGAACGCGATCCGCCCGTCGGGTGTGGTCCGCGTGTAGTGGATCGAGGAGCGCAGATCGCGGACGGCCTCGCCGCCGGTCCAGCCGATCCGCTCGATCAGCTCCGGCGCGGGCTCGGTCACCACCATGTAGGAGCCGCGCACGGTGAGCAGGGGCTTGAACGCCTTCCACCAGGTAGCCCACGCGCCGAGCCCGACCACCACCTCGCCGGCGCGGACCCGTCCGCCGGGCGTCTCGACGATCGCCGGCCGCGCGAACCCGACCCGCGACACCGGGGTCGACTCGTGGATCCGGACGCCGCGCGCGAGCAGCGCGCTCCGGAGGCCACGCGCGAGCCGGGCGGGGTGCAGCGTGGCGGCGTTCGGGATGTACATCGCGCGGCCGAACCCGGGCGCGCGCACGTGCGCGGCCACCTCCTCGGCGGAGAGCACCCGGTACTCGTCCTGGACGCCCAAGGCGCGGGCGGCCTCGATCGTCGCGTCCCACTTCCCGTCGTGTGCGGCCGCGGTGGCCACGGCGAGGTCGCCTCCCTTGCGGAACCAGGCGTCGACGCCGTTGGCCTCGCACCACGCGCCGATCTCGTCGGGGGAGGCGGCGCAGGCCAGGAGCAGCTCCTTCGCGGCATCGGCGCCGTAGGTCCGGACCAGGTCGGCGACGCTGCCCCACCACGCGTCGCAGAACCCGCCGTTGCGCCCGCTCGGGCCGCCGCCGCAGATGTCGGCCTCAAGCAGCACGACGTCGATCCCCGGCGCGCGCTCGGTGAGGAACCATGCGGTCCACAGCCCGGTGAACCCGCCGCCCAAGATCGCGACGTCGGCGGTCGTGTCCTCGACGAGCGGCGGCGTCGGCGGCCCGGCGAACCGCTCGTGGGCGAGGGCCTCGCGGAGCCACCAGCTCCGTCCCAGGTCCGGCGGCGTCTCGATCGACCTCATCTGCATCCCCGGCTCCGTCCCGCCCGAAGCGGCGGCGGTCGCATGCTAACCGCGGCCGTCCTCGGTCCGGTTTCGTTCCAGGGGTACACTCCCGCACGGTTCCGTGTCCGCTGTGCCGGCACTTGCCGGCGATGAGGAGGCTCCATGGCTCGCAAGGGTTGGCTCCGCTCGCTCGTGTCCCTCGCGCTGTTCGCATCGGCGCTCGCGGTGGGAGCCTCGCCCGCGGGCGCGGCCTCCCGATCGACCGGCATCACGTTCACGCTGAGCGACGCGCGGAAGGCGCAGCTGACCGCGCTGCAGGACGGCAGACGGGGCAGCATGCTCTCGTCGTCGGCGCGCACGATGATCGACGTGATGCTGCACGGCACCCAGCAGGCCGAGCCGTCGGCGGCCGCGCCCGTCCGCTCGCTCCCGGCGGCGCCGGTCGGCGCCAACGTGCGGGTGAACGACCCGTCGGGCGACGGCGCCTTCTACGTCGAGAACACCACGCAGTCCGAGACCACGATCGCCCGCTCCGGGGGCAACATCGTCGTCGGGTTCAACGACGACGGCCAGGTCTCGACCGGCGCCGGCACGGGGTTCACCGGCTACGCGGTGTCGACCGACGGCGGGGCCTCCTTCCAGGACCACACCCTCGCGAACCCGGACTGGGGGCTCACGTTCGGCGACCCGGTGATGGCGTCGGACCGCTCCGGCGACGTCTACTTCGCGATGCTCTCGGCGAACTACCTCACCGGCGGTACCCCGCTCGCCGTGTATCGCTCGACGGACCACGGCGTGACCTTCGCGGACGAGGCCCTGTTGCCCCCGCTGACGTCGACGTGGGCATTCGTCGACAAGCCGTGGCTCACCGTGGGCCCCAACCCGGCGGACCCGTCGAGGGACATCGTGTACGCGGGCTGGACCGAGTTCGGTCGCAAGACCACGATCGTCGTGACGGCGTCGCGCGACCAGGGCGCGACCTGGTCGACCCCGGTGCCGATCGCCCGGAGCACGCGTTGGCGTCCGAACCGGCACGAGTTCCGATACACGGACCCCACCGGGCTCTCCCTCGCCGCCGACCCGACCACGGGTCGGCTCTACGCCTCGTGGCTGAAGTTCATCATCTCGAGCGACATCCCGACGTTCGAGTCCCCGGCGCATCCGATCTCGGTGATCGCCTCCGACGACGGGGGCAGGCACTGGACCGACCCCGTGACGGCGGTGCGCCCGATCGCGATCCAGCAGGACGACGGTCTCTGCGGCGGAGAGCTCGACTTCGAGCCCGGCAGCCCGGTCCGCACGGTCAACTTCCCGAGTATGGCCGTGGGCAATCACGGACGCCTCTTCCTCGCGGTCCAGACGCTCGGCTCCGACGGGCTCGCCCACGTCGTGGTGATGCGCTCGTTCGACGCGGGAGCGACGTGGACCCGACGCCCGATCGACGAGCCCGACGACGCCTTCATGCCGTCGGTGGCCGCCGACAAGACGGGCGTGTCGGTCGTGTACTACCTGCGGACCGGCCCGACCACGATGACCGCGCGCCTGGCCACCTCGGGGTTCGCGGGCAACGCCTTCACGCCCGGTCCGCTCGGTGACGTCTCGTTCGGGGTGCCGTACACGCTGCCGAACTTCGACCCGCTGATCGCGCCCTGCTACATGGGCGACTACAACTCGGTCCTGCGCGCGCGCGGCACGACGTATGCCGCGTGGGGCGACAACCGCGACACGGTGGTCGACGGCGTCTGGCCGGCCGGGCGTCCGGACCCGAACGTCTACTTCGGGAAGGTGTGACTCCCCGGCCGGTGGAGCGATCGGGCCCGGTTGGTACGGTGAGGGCACCACCGACCGGGAGGGAGCGCGATGAGCGGCGAGCACGATCGTCCCCGCAGCTGGGAGGTCACCGAGGGGCCTGAGCGCGCGCCCGCGCGCGCGATGCTCCGCGCGGTCGGCTTCAGCGAGGACGACTTCGGCAAGCCGCAGGTGGGCGTGGCCTCCTCCTGGAACGAGGTCACGCCGTGCAACTACCACCTCGACAAGCTGGCGGCGCTCGCCAAGGAAGGCGTCCGACAGGGCGACGCGGTCCCGATCGAGTTCACGACGATCGCCGTGTCCGACGGGATCGCGATGGGTCACGAGGGCATGAAGGCCTCGTTGATGTCGCGCGACCTGATCGCCGACTCGGTGGAGCTCGTGATGCACGCCGAGCGGATGGACGCGCTCGTGGGGATCGCCGGGTGCGACAAGTCGGAGCCGGGGATGCTGATGGCGATGGCCCGGCTGGACCTGCCGTCGGTCTACCTCTACGGCGGCACGATCCTGCCCGGGACCTACCAGGGTCGCGACGTCACGATCCAGGACGTCTTCGAGGCCGTGGGCGCCCACGCGAACGGCGGGATGTCCGACGACGAGCTGCTCGCGGTCGAGCGCGCGGCCTGTCCCACGACCGGCTCGTGCGCCGGCATGTACACGGCCAACACGATGGCCGCGGTCGGCGAGGCGCTCGGGATGTCGCTGCCGGGCAGCGCGAGCCCGCCCGCCGTCGACTACCGGCGCGAGGTGGCCGCGCGGGAGTCGGGCATCGCCGTCACGAAGCTCCTCGAACGGGACCTTCGCCCGCGGCAGATCATGACGAAGGAAGCGTTCGAGAACGCGATCGCGGTCGCGATGGCCCTCGCCGGTTCGACGAACGCCGTGCTGCACCTGATGGCGATCGCCCGCGAGGCCCACGTGGAGCTCGCGCTCGAGGATTTCGACGAGATCTCGCGGCGCGTGCCGCACCTCGTCGACGTCCGTCCTGCCGGGCGGTTCGTGATGAGCGACCTCGACCGCGTCGGCGGCGTGCCGGTCGTGATGCAGGAGCTCCTCTCGATGGGCCTGCTGCACGGCGACTGCCTCACCGTCACCGGCAAGACGGTCGCGGAGAACCTGGCGGCGCTGCAGCCTCCCGCGCCCGACGGCGAGGTCGTGCGCCCGTCGTCGGCCCCGATCCACGCCGAGGGCGGCACCGCGATCCTGCGCGGTTCGCTCGCGCCCAACGGCAGCGTGATGAAGATCGCCGGCGCCGCGTCGCTCGAGTTCCGCGGGCGCGCCCGCGCCTTCGACTCCGAGACCGACGCGTTCCACGCCGTGACCGGCGGCCAGATCGCGCCCGGCGACGTGATCGTGATCCGCTACGAGGGCCCGAAGGGCTCCCCGGGGATGCCCGAGATGCTCGCGGTCACGGCGGCCGTGGCCGGCGCCGGCCTGGGCAAGGACGTCGCGCTGATCACCGACGGCCGGTTCAGCGGAGCCACCAAGGGCTACAGCGTCGGCCACGTCGCGCCCGAGGCCTTCGTGGGCGGCCCGATCGCGCTCGTGCGCGACGGCGACGAGATCGTGATCGATGCCGCGAACCGCCGGATCGACGTGCTGATCGACGATGCCGAGTGGGAGCGCCGCCGGGCCGCCTGGCAGCAGCCGGCCCCCCGCTACACGCAGGGCGCGCTCGCGAAGTACGCGCGTACGGTCTCGGGCGCCGACACGGGGGCGACCACGTGGTGACCGCGACCGACGGGATCACCCTGCCCGCGGCGCTGCAGTGCCGGATCTGCGGCCAGCAGTATCCCGTCGAGCCGCTCACGATCTGCGAGGAGTGCTTCGGACCACTCGAGCCCACCTACGACCTCCAGTCGATCGACGGCGACGCCTTCCGGGCCGACGTCGAGGCGGGGCCGGCCTCGCTCTGGCGCTACGAGCTGCTGCCGCCGGGCGGCCCGACGATC